>JAICIE010000047.1 GCA_025924515.1 Jatrophihabitans sp.
GCCGGCCAGCATCAGGCGGCGCAGATGGCGCGCCGGCGGCGCCCCGTGGGCGAGGACGGCGTCGTGGATCTGCCGATCGGAAGCGCCGGGTCGCGACCGGCGAACGTCCTCGACGAGGTCGGTCACCTCCCGGAAGCCGACATAGTAGGTGCACAGCTGCGCTGCCGTCAGTTGGACCCGGCGCCACTTGCCGGTCGCCTCGCCGACCTCCTGATGGCCGCGCGTGGTCATGAGCTGCATGGCCTCGTTCTCGTCCAGCTCGTCGCAGTGGAACCGCACGTCCAGGACGGCGTTGAGGATGCTGCGCAGCCGCATCTTGAGCTGCTGCATCCGCAGCGCCGCGGCCGCCCGCGCGGACTCGTCCGAGCGATATCCGTGTCGGGCCATGAGCTGCTCGGCGTAGACCGCCCACCCCTCCACGAAGGTGCCGCTCCACCACACCGCCCGGATCGGGGTGCGCGCCGGGTACCGGTTGGCGTGCATGAGCTGCAGTGCGTGCCCCGGCATCGCCTCGTGGACCACCAGGTCCTGCAGCATGTGCCGGTTGTATTCGCGGTAGAACGACCGGACCATGACTTCGTCCCAGTGGCGCGGGGTCGGCGAGACCGCCACTTCGGTCGGCGGCGGATCGGTCTCGAGCGGACCGGCCGGGCGGCAGTAGGCGACCGCCACTCCCCGCTCGATCTCCGGCATCTTCACGACCTGCACCGGGTCGTCGTGCACGGTGACCAGGGCGCGGTCACGGACGAACGCCGCCGCGTCGGCCAAGGCGTCGCGGCACAGCTGCAGGATGGTGTCGTCGGTGGGAGCGTCCCGGGCCAGCTCGTCGAGAACCTCCCGGACCGTCGTCGGGTCCGGATGCGCGCAGCCGGCAAGGCGCCCTGCCTCGGCGAGGATCGCCGCGGACGTCTCGTCCAAATCGGCGGTGGCGCGGGCGAGCAGGTCGTCCGGGCGCACGTCGGTGTCGAGGACGAGCGCCAGCTTGCGGCCGAACAGCTCCGGGCCCAGCCGCGGGTCGTGGCCGGCGTGCTCGGCGCGCTCGGCCAGCTCGGCCCGGTATGCCGCCAGGGCGTCCCTCGCCGCCTCGGCCGCCGGCCGCAGCCGCGCGGTCAGGTGAGCGAACGGGGCGGCGAGTCGGGGCAGCGTCTCGGCGAGCAGCCGTTCGGTGCCGTGCAGCTGGTCGAGGGCGGTGCTCGCATGCACCTGCGACAGCTCGCCGAGCCGTCGGCGGGCAGCCGACAGGTACTCGGGGATGGCGTCGGTCCGCGAGGCCACCGAGACCAGCCGTTCCTGCAACGGCGCGAAATCTCGCGACAGGAGGGCGTGGATGCCCGGACCGGGGTTGTGGTGCATCGGGTTCCACTCGGCCTCGCGCAGCTCCTCGAGGTCGAGCAGCTCGGCGCGCAGGGCGGTGCGCAGGATCTCCACGTCGACGTCCTCTTCGATCCCGGACGGCCGCAGGTCGTCGATGCGCCGCAGTTGGTCGGCGAGCTCGGCGGCACGTCGTCGGCCTGCCTCGGGGGACGGGTCCTCCAGCCGTCCGTCGCCGCGGTGGTCGCCGAGGTAGGTGGCCTCCACGGGGTGCGCGGCGAGCATGCGTTCGAGGGCTTCTGCGGCGAACGACGCGACGTCGGGAGCGGACACCGTCAGCCCAGGTCGCCGGATGACAGCAGGCCGCCGGTCCGATCGGCGCCGCCCCCGCCGGTGTAGCCGCCGAGCTCCAGGTCGCTGCCGACGACTTCGTCGGGCCGGCTCGGCGGCGCCAGTCCGGCCCGGCGCAACGCCGGCGGCTCATGGTCGGTAATCGGAACGTGCCAGGCCAGGCCGACGATCGAGGGCATCCGGTGCGGTCCCACCACCAGCCGATCCTGTCACGGTGGTTGCTCAAGCGATGGCGGGCTGTTTCACTCCTTGCCCATGGCCTATCGACGGACCGCCACCGTGCAGTCCCGCCTCGACGCCCAACGCGAGCGGATCCTCGCCGCCGCCGCGGCTCTGCTGGCCGACGCGGGCTACTCCGGCTGCTCCATGACCGCGGTCGCCGAGCGCGCGGGGGTCGCGCCGGGGACCTTGTACAACTACGTGAGCGGCAAAGCCGAACTGATCGCCGAGGTCTTCCGGACGGTGGCGACCGGAGAGCTCGAGGCGGTGCGCTCGGCGGTCGCGGCGGCGTCCGGGACCGCGGCGGAACTCACGGCCGTGGTGGAGACCTTCGCCGCGCGAGCGTTGAAGGCGCCCCGCCTGGCCGCCGCGCTGCTCGCCGAGCCGGTCGACCCCTCGGTCGAGAAGCTGCGGGTCGAGTTCCGCCAGGAGTTCCGCGCCGTGCTCGCCGACGTCGTCCTCCGCGGCGTCACGTCGGGGCGGCTGCCGCCGCAGGACGCCGAGGTCGTGGCCGCGGCACTGGTCGGCGCCATCGCCGAGGGACTGTCCGGGTCACTGTCCACCGGGACGGGGACGGACGCGACCGAAACGATCGTCATCCTGACGCTGCGCGCGGTCGGGCTCCCTCAGGAGTGATGATCACCGCAAGCTGCGTGATCGATCAAGTGCCGCCGCTGGTCGTCGGGGCTGTCAGCTGGCCTTGCGGTGCGGCGAGGCCATGATCAGGTCGCGCCGGCGGGCGCCGAGACAGGACCCGTCGGGAAGGAGCTCACCGAAGTCCTCGAACACGACAACGCCGTTGCACAGCAGGCTCCAGCCCTGTTCGGGATGGGCGGCGATCACATGGGCGGCGTCGCGGTCGGGTGCGTCGGCCGGTGGACAGTGGGGGGTGTGCCGGCACAGGGGCGCCGCGGCAGGCTGCGGGACCTCCGCGCCGGAGTTGTTGCTCGTCATCATGCGGTCCATATCGGTGCCTGAAGTCGCTTTCGAAGAGAGTTGCATCACAAGTATGGACCCCAAACAAACATTGCGCAGTTGGGCGCGGCGCGGTGTGCACGGGGAAATGCCAGGAAACCACCCTCAACCGGGACGAACACGCGTTTGGCGGATCGGGTCGTGACCATCCTGTGACCTGACGTTCAGCCCGCTGTGCGACCAGGTCCGCCGGGCCGCGACCCCGGCCGTCTCCGGCCCGGCCGGACCCTAGGTCCGCCCCTGCCGCTCCTGGGCGGCATGCAGCCGAGCCTCGCGCGGCACCCAATCGGCCAGCACGGCAATAATCCCCGCCGCCCGAGCCGCGTGCACGACGTCGGGGTCGTCGTCGACGAAGAGGTCGATGATCCGGGGCCGCAGCCGGCCCAGCACGCCGATCTTGAACACGCGGGCGGGGCGACGGTCACCGTCCGGACGCATGTGCAGCTCCTGGACCGGCAGGCCGTGGCGGTGCAGCCACCGTCGCGTGACCGGCCGCAACCACTCGGGGCGGCCGGTCAGCCAGACGATCTCGTGCCGGCCGCCCAGCAGGTCGGCGACCAGCTCAGCCCCCTGGGGCAGCAGCGGGTCGTTCTCGGCCTCGGCGAAGAAGGCCGGCCAGGATTTCGGCGGGTCGAGATGGTGCAGCCGGTGCCGGACGTCCGCGACGACCCCGTCGACGTCCACCACCGCGAGCCCCATCGACGCCGAGGGTAGGCCGACCTCGGCGGCGCAGGACCGCAGCCCGCCGGACGGCTAGACTCAACTCCTCGTGCGCTTCCTCCATCCGGCCCCGTCGCTCGAGCTGACCTACGACGACGTGTTCATGGTGCCGGCGCGCTCCTCGGTCGCCTCCCGGTTCGACGTCGACCTGACCACCATCGACGGCAGCGGCGCCACGATCCCGATCGTCGTCGCCAACATGACGGCCGTCGCCGGCCGGCGGATGGCCGAGACGGTGGCCCGGCGCGGCGGCCTCACGGTCGTTCCCCAGGACATCCCGCTCCCGGTCGTCCGGGAGGTGGTCGGCTGGGTCAAGCAGCGCCACCTGGTCGTCGACACCGCGCTCACCTTGGGCCCGCACAGCACCGTTGGGGACGCGCTCGCGCTGTTGCCCAAGCGCGCGCACGGAGCTGTGATCGTGGTGGCGGACCAGCGGCCGGTCGGGATCGTGACCGAGGCCGACTGCTTGGGCGCGGACCGGTTCGCCCAGCTGCACTCGGTGATGACGCCGGATCCCCTCACGCTTCCGGAGCAGCTGGATCCGCGAAAGGGCTTCGCCGAAATGGAGGCGGCGCGGCGGAAGATCGCCCCGGTCGTCGCCGCCGACCGGACGCTGGTCGGCGTCCTGACCCGCACGGGGGCACTGCGGTCGACGATCTACCGTCCGGCCGTCGATGCCGGCGGGCGGCTGCGGATCGGCGCTGCCCTCGGCGCCAACGGCGACGTCGCCGGCAAGGCCGCCGCGCTCATCGACGCGGGGGCCGACGTGCTCGTGCTCGACACGGCGCACGGCCACCAGCAGCGCATGATCGACGCACTGCGGGCGGTCCGGGCGCTCGATCCCGCAGTTCCGGTCGTCGCCGGCAACGTCGTCTCTGCCGAGGGCACCCGCGACCTCCTCGACGCCGGCGCGGACATCGTGAAGGTGGGCGTCGGCCCGGGCGCGATGTGCACCACCCGCATGATGACCGGGGTCGGCCGGCCGCAGTTCTCCGCCGTCCTGGACTGTGCTGCGACGGCGCGCGAGCTGGGCAAGCACGTGTGGGCCGACGGAGGAGTACGGCACCCGCGTGACGTCGCGCTGGCCCTCGCGGCCGGCGCCTCGGCCGTCGTCATCGGCTCCTGGTTCGCCGGAACGCTCGAGTCGCCGGGCGACCTGCACGTCGCCGCTGACGGGCGGATGTACAAGGAGAGCTTCGGAATGGCCTCCGCTCGTGCGGTCGCGAACCGGACCAGCGGCGAGGACGCCTTCGAGCGCGCGCGCAAGGCCCTGTTCGAGGAGGGGATCTCCAGTGGCCGGCAATTCCTCGATCCGGCCCGGCCCGGCGTGGAGGACCTGCTCGACACGATCACCGCGGGCGTCCGCTCGGCGTGCACGTACGCCGGGGCCTCGACGCTGTCCGAACTCGAGGAGCGAGCGGTCGTCGGCGTACAGTCCGCGAGCGGCTTCGACGAGGGCCGACCCCTATACGCCGGCTGGTAGCGCTACTCTCTACGCATGTTCCCGCGCAGCACCGCCTGGTGGCCGTCCTCGGACGGCTGAGCGCTGCTGCGTACCCAAGAGGCCGTCCGTGTCGGACGGCCTCTTTTTCTGTCTGCGCGGACGCCTCCCGTCCTCTGGAGGTGCCACATGTCCCGAGTTCTCACCGGCGACCGGCCGACCGGACCGCTGCATCTCGGCCACTACTTCGGAACCCTGGCCAACAGGGTTTCGATGCAACGGTCGGGCCACGAAGTCTTCGTCGTCGTCGCTGACTACCAGGTATTGACCGACCGCGACGCCCCCGGGGATCTGCGCCGCGCGGTGCGGGAACTGGTGCGCGACTATTTGGCGTGCGGCCTGGATCCGGACACGACGGTGATCTTCCCGCACAGTTGTGTGCCGGAGCTCAATCAGTTGCTGTTGCCTTTCTTGGCCCTGGTGAGCGTTGCGGAGATGTCACGAAACCCCACCGTCAAGGACGAGATCCGGCTGTCGCGGCGCGGGACAGTGAGCGGACTGATGTTCAGCTATCCGGTGCATCAGGCCGCGGACATCCTGTTCTGCAAGGCGGAGCTCGTCCCGGTCGGCCGCGACCAGCTTCCACACCTCGAGCTGACCCGGACCATCGCGCGCAGGTTTGCCGAGCGGTACGGACAGATCTTTCCGCTGCCGGAGGGCGTCCTCAGCGATGTCCCGCTGCTGCCCGGCCTCGACGGACGCAAGATGAGCAAGAGCCTCGGCAACGGGATCGCCCTCGGTGACCCGCCGGACGTCGTGGCGGCCCGCATCCGCAGGGCCCGCACCGACGGCGACCCGCGCATCGTCTTCGATCCGGACGGACGCCCGGAGATCGCGGTGCTGCTCCGGCTCGCGGCCCTCTGTGCCGCCAGGTCGCCGCAGGACATCGCCGCGGAGATCGGCGACCGCGGCGCAGCGGCGCTCAAGGCCCTGACCACCGAGGCCGTCTGCAACTTCCTGCGCCCCTTGCGCGAACGCCGCGCCGCGATCGACGACGCCGTCGTCACCGAGGTGCTGCGTTCGGGCATCGCCCGCGCGCGGGACATCGCCGCGGCGACGCTGGCGGAGGTGCACGCGGCTCTCGGCGCGGACCACGAACGGCCGTTGGTCGCCGTGTCAGGGTGAATTCGCTGTGCCACAGTGAATCGGTGAGCCCCGGCCACGGGCATGAGCAGGGCCGGCCGGCCGCGGCACCGACCCGCGGTGGCCTGCTGTCCGCTGCCCTGGCGCTCGTCCTCGCCTTCATGATCGGTGAGGTCGTCGCCGGGCTACTCAGCGGATCACTCGCGCTGCTCTCGGACGCCGGCCACATGCTCACCGACGCTGCCGCACTGGGCCTCGCGATCTTCGCGGCGCGGGTGGCGACACGGCCGCCCAAGGGTCCCTACACGTACGGCTTCGCGCGAGTCGATGCGTTGTCGGGTCAGGCCAACGGCATCACGTTGATCCTGCTGGCGCTGTGGTTCGTCATCGAAGCAGTGCGCCGCCTGGTCGATCCCCCCGCCGTGAACGGCGCGGTCGTCACCGGCGTCGCGCTGGCCGGCGTGGCGGTCAATGCAGCGGCCACCGCGCTGGCGACCCGCGCCGCTCGACAGGACGGCGACAGCCTGAACCTGCGTGGCGTGGTCGCGCACCTGCTCACCGACCTCTACGCCTTCGCCGCCACATTCGCGGCCGGCGTCATCGTCGTCACGACCGGCTGGTCGCGGGCCGACGCCATCGCCTCACTCGTCGTCGCAGTCGTGATGTCGTGGACCGGTTGGCGGCTGACGCACGCCGCCGGGCGGATCTTCCTCGAGGCCGCGCCGACCGGCGTCGACCCGCAAGGCCTCGGCAAGGACCTCGCCGGCGTCGGCGGGGTCGCCGAACTGCACGACCTGCACGTCTGGCAACTAGGCCCGGGCCAGGCGGCGATGTCGGCGCACGTGCTGGTCGAGCCGGCCGACGACTGCCACGACGTCAGCCGCCGGCTGCGCGAGCGACTGCTGCACCGATACGGCATCGGACACGTGACCCTGCAGACCGACCACGCCGACGACCGGGGCTACGGCGGCGCCAGCCACGACGCCGAGCACTGCGTCGATCCGCACGGCGAGGCCCACGTGCCTCCGAGCGGTTGACCGGTCGCCGGTTCGGCGGCACGAGCGCCGGTGCCAGACTGTCGGCCATGGCCGCGCTTCCGCTGTCGATGCCGATGTCGCCGACCAGCTCGCTGTTCCTCTACGCCGAAACGCGCGACCAGCCGATGCACGTGGCCGGACTGCAGCTGTTCCAGCCTCCGGACGGCGGCGACGCCGAGGACGCGCGCCGGATGTTCGACCGCGTCATGGACAACGAGGACGTGGCACCGATCTACGCCCGCCGCCCGGTCCGCTCGCTGCGCACCCTCGGCCAGTGGGCGTGGGAGACCGACCGGACCTTCGACCTCCTCCACCACGTGCGCAACAACGCGCTGCCGAGGCCCGGCCGCATCCTCGAGCTGCTGGCTCTCTGTTCGCGGCTGCACTCCACCCTGCTCGACCGGCACCGCCCGCTCTGGAGCGCGCATCTCATCGAGGGGCTCGACGACGGCCGCTTCGCGGTCTATTTCAAGGTGCACCACTCGGTCGTCGACGGCGTGTCCGCGCTCAGGCTGCTGTCCCGGGCCCTGACGACCGACCCCGACGAGCGCGACATGCCGGCGCCCTGGGCGCTGCCGGCCCACCCGCCCCGCCCCGGCCGGGAGGACGAGGCGGGCGCGGCGCCCATCCCCGGCGCGGCGCTTCGAAGTGCGCTCCACGTGGCCGCGGACGCGGCGGGCATCTTTCCCGCCCTGGGCCGCACCGTCAGCCGTGCGATGACCGAGCAGAGCGCGGCGCTGTCGTTCTCGGCGCCGCGCACGCTGTTCAACCAGCCGATCACCGGATCGCGGCGCTTCGCGGCCCAGTCCTGGCCGATGGAGCGCATCCGCCAGGTCGGCAAGGCCGCCGGCTGCACGGTCAACGACGTCGTCCTCGCGCAGTGCTCCGGTGCCTTGCGGGAGTACCTGCTGGCCCAGGACGCCCTTCCGGACAGCCCGCTGATCGCCATGGTGCCGGTGTCGCTGCACGGCGACGAGGTACGCGGCGAGGGCGGCAACGCCGTCGGCCTCGTCCTCTGCAACCTCGGCACCGACCTGACCGACCCGGCGGCCCGGCTGCAGACCGTGCACCGGTCGATGACCGACGGCAAGGCGGCGCTGTCGACGATGACTCCGCTGCAGATCCTGGCGATGAGCGCGCTCGGCATCAGCCCGCTCGGGCTGTACCCGCTGCTGGGGCTCAACGGTCGCGTGCGGCCGCCGTTCAACCTGATCATCTCGAACGTCCCGGGCCCGCGGGACACGATGTACTGGAACGGCGCACGACTCGACGGCGTGTACCCGGCGTCGGTGGTCCTGCACGGGCAGGCGCTGAACATCACGGTGACCAGCTATTCAGCGGAGATCGCATTCGGGCTCACCGGCTGCCGGCGCACGGTGCCGCACATGCAGCGTCTGCTCGGTTATCTCGACCGGGAGCTGGCCGCGCTGGAGAAAGCGGCCGGCGTCCGCTGAGGTTTGCCGTGCCACGACGGGCGGGCAGAGTCGGGACGGGAGCGCGGCCGACCGGCCGGCGGGAAAGGGCCAGAACGATGCGGGTTGCGGTGCTCGGCACGGGAACGATGGGCGCCGGCATGGCCCGGACCCTGCGTCGGGAGGGTCACGACGTGTCCGCGTGGAACCGCACCCGGTCGAAGGCCGAGCCCCTTGCCGGGGACGGCATCGAGGTGGCCGACTCGGTCGCGGGCGCGGTCACGGACGCCGACGCGGTGATCACCATCCTGTTCGACGCCGACGCGGTGCTGTCGGTGACCGATCAGATCATCGGCGCGCTCGGTGACGGGGTCTGGTTGCAGTCGGCGACCGTGGGACCGGACGGGATGCGCCGCATCGCCGAGCGGGCCGCAGGCGCGAACCTGCTCGACGCCCCGGTGGTCGGCACCAAGAAGCCCGCCGAGGAGGGCGCTCTCGTTCCGCTGGTCTCCGGACCGAAAGCGCTCGCCGAACGGGTGCAGCCGGTGCTCGACGCGATCGGCAGCAAAACCGTCTTCGTCGGCGACCGGGTCGGGCTCGCAAGCGGGCTGAAGCTCGCCTGTAACGCATGGATCGCCTCGCTCACCGCCGCGACGGCCCAGTCGCTGGCGCTCGCCGCCGCCGTGGGCGCCGACCCGCAACTGTTCCTGCAGACGATCAGCGGAGGCCCCACCGACAGCACGTACGCGCAGCTCAAAGGCAGCGCGATGCTCGAAGGCGCCTACGCCACGTCCTTCGCCGTCGACGGGCTCGCCAAGGACGTCCAGCTGATGATCGACTCGGCGGGCTCGATGCCGGCCGACCTCCTGCGAACGCTGCACTCGCTCTACCGGACGGCGTCCGGACGGGGGCACGGCGGCGACGACATCGCGGCGGTGCGGACCGCGTTCGACTAGCCGGCCGGGCCGGCACGGTCAGGCCGCGCGCGCGGCCTCGGCCTCGGGCTCCCCGGGCGGCCCGGGCAGGGTGCAGGCGGCCAGGCCAGGTGAGCGCCCGATGAGGATCACGGCGACGACCATCGCGGCCAGACACGAGAACTCCACCGCGAGTCCGAGCACCGACAGCGAAACCGTGTCGCCGAGCAGCGCGATCCCGAGCGCGATGCCGATCACCGGCTCGGCGGCGGTGATGGGCGGCAGCGAGTAGTCCAGCCGCGCCGCCTTGAACGCGTTCTGCGCCAGCAGGATGCCGATTGTGGCGGCGCCTACGACGACCCAGATCCACTCGTTGAGGAGCATCGCGACGAAGCCGTGCTTGGTATGCACCACCAGCGCGCCCCGCGTCGCGGCGTCCTGCAGGCCGTAGAGCACCCCCGCCGCGGTCGCCAGCCAGATGGACTCGCCGACCAACCCGCGCGTCTTGCCCACCAGGACGCACGCAGCAACCAGGCCCAGCGTGGCGACGACCGCCATGACGACGACCGGCACCGCGGTGCGGGCCTCGCCCGGGCTACTGCGCGGATCGCCGACGGCCAGGAACACGCCGAGCGCCGCAGACAGCAGCACCGCGCCGCTGATCTCCGTCAAGCGCGGCCGATGGCCGGCCACCAGCGCCGCGACCGCGAGCGCGAACAGCAGATTGGTCGACAGCAGCGGCTCGACCACCGCGACGGTGGCCATCTGCAACGCCAGGCCGGACAGGACCTGGCCCGCGACCATGGTACCGATCCCGGCCCACCACATCGGCCGTCGCATCAGGTCCAACAGCAGCCGGATCCGCAGCAGGTCCGAGAGGGGCATCGACGCGGCCACACGCTGCTGAAGGACATATCCGACGCCCAACAGAAAAGCGGCGGCGACGCCGACGACGAAGACCATGGGTCAGGACACGTCCCGCCCGGCAAGCGTCATGTCCGGGATTATTGCCACGGTTGCCGGAGATCTCCCGGGTCTGAGGCACCGGCTCTCAGGATGTTCCGGGAACGCTTCCATGAGGCAGTTCGTCCTCGCGGCGGTTGAGGACGTCGCCGGGGTTGCGGTCGTCCTCGTTCAGCGTAGCGAGCAGCGGCGAGTGGGCGAGGCGGACGACTCCGATGCCGAGCAGGACTGTTCCCCCCGTGGCCAGCGCGAGCCAGCCCCCCGTCCGGGTCTGCTCGTTGTACACGAGCACCCCCCAGAGCACGGACACGATCGGGTCCATCAGCGTGAAGCCCGGTTGCGCGGCGATCAGCGGTCCGGTGTGCAGCGCCGCCTGCATGACCACCACGCCGAGCAGGCCGAAACCGATCGCGGCGTAGGTCTGCCAGGTCGTGACCATCCCGACGACGCCGGCCGCGCTGAGCTGGGCGACCGTCTCCTTGATCAGCGTGGCGGTGAAACCGAAGCTGGCGCCGGCCGCGGCGCCGAGACAGGCGGTGCGCCAGATCCGATGCCCGCGCCGGCCAGCCAGAACGAGCGACAGGATGGTCGCGGTGGTCGCGCTGCCGGCCACCAGATAGGTGAAGGAGGTCACGTGGGTCTCGTCGCCGGGTCGCGGGTCGAGGCTGCCGACCAGCGCGATCATGCCGCCGGTCATCAGAAAGATGGCCACCCAGTCGCCACGGCCGAGCCGCTGACCGAACACACGGCCGGCGACCAGGAGGGTCAGCGGAACCTCGAGCGTGATGATCGGCTCGACTGCGGAGAGCTGACCGAGTCCGAGGGCGACCGCCTGAAGCAGGAACGAGGCGACCATGCCCGAGAAACCGAGGATCCAGGTCGGCGTGCGGACGAGTTCCAGCAGGAGCCGCGCGCTGAACCCGCGGTTGGGATCCTGTTCGAGACTCGCCTTGCGCTGCATGACGTTGGCGACGGCGTTGCCGAATGCAGCGGCGGCCGCGCACAGGAAGCTGAGCGCCTCGTCCGCGGACACCACCGCACTGTATCGACGTATCAGGACAACGCGGCGCGCTTTCGCCGTGAGCTCAGCTGGCGGCGGTACCCGGTCAGCGTCTGCCGTTCGACCTGGAACTCGATGCGCGGATCCGGCAGCGCCGACCGACGCGAGGCCCCGCACGGCGCCTCGGATGTTGGCACGGTCGGGGCCCGGGGCGCAGGTCCCGCAGCTCGAGGTATTTCGTCCCGCGACAGGACCGGTAGCCTGGAGCTGATTTGCGGGACAACATGTTGACCTCGCGGGTTCGCGTGTTGTGGCCGCCCTTAGCCGCTACGCTCGCCCGACAGGTGGTTTCGGAAGAAACATTGTGGAGGCCTGACGGGGTGTCCGAACATCTGCTGCCTCAGGACGGGCCGCCGGAGCACGACCAACGTCTCCGGGGAGTGTTCGACGCCTACCTGGAACTATGCAACCAGCACGAATTCGCCCGGTTGGGGGAGTGCGTCGCGGTCGACGTGAGCGTCGACGGGGAACCGGTGGGGCTGGCCGAATGGATCCGGCGGTTGCGCACCGTCGTCCGCGGGTTCCCGGACTTCCGCTGGGAGGCCCGCCGGGTGCTGGTGGACGGAAACCTGCTCGCCGTGTCGACCGACGGGGCCGGCACCCACACCGGCAACTACCTCGGGATCCCGCCGACCGACCGCGCCGTGCAGACCACATCCATGAACACCTACCGCATCGAGGACGGGCTCATCCGCGAGATCTGGGTGCGAACCGATCCGGCGGCGCTGTTGGCGGCGATCCTCTAGCCGGGGCGTCGGGCCGCTACTGCGACAGGCCCGCCGGTTGCTACTGCGACAGGCCCGCCGGTTGCTACTGCGACAGGGCGGCCACCGCGGCGCGGAACAGCGGCGGCGCGCCGGCGGCGAGCGGGACCACACCGCGGCGCACTGCCGGCAGCCGGGTCGCGGCGACCAGTGCGCCGGTCAGCAGTCGGTGCGTCCGGGTGATGCCGAGGTAGTCGCGTTCGTATCCGTCCGGGCGGCCGGCGCGCAGCCGTTCCACCAACGCTTCGGCGCACCGGAAGCCGAGGCACAGGCCCTCGCCGGTGAGGGCGTCGACATAGCCGGCGGCGTCGCCGACGAGCAGCACCCGTCCGGCGACGCGCCGGCGTACCGGCTGCCGCAGCGGCCCGGCGCCACGCACCGGTCCGAGGCGGCGGCCCGCCACTCGGCGCCGGAGGGACGGGAAGGTGGCGAGCAGCTGTTCGAGCGGCGCCCGTTCGCACGTCAGCACGGCGATCCCGACGAGGTCGGGGCCGACCGGGGTTACGTACGCCTCGCCGCGGCGGCTCCAGTGGACCTCGACATACTCGGTCCACGGCGCGGTTTGGACGTGCGCCCGCAGCCCCCAACGGCGGGGGACCCGCCGGGTCGGCACGCCGTCGCCCGCGACCGCCGCCCGGACCGTCGAGTGCAGACCGTCGGCGCCGACGAGCCACCGCGCGCGCAGTCCGGCGGCGCTGACGCCGTTCTCGTCCTGAGTCACGTCCCGGACCTGGCGCGGAAGGGTCTCGATCCCGGCGGCCGCCGCCGCGCCGGCGAGTGCGCCGTGCAGCGCCGTGCGGCGGATGCCCCTGCCGGGTGTCCCCGGAAAGTCGGCGGTCGCGGCTGCGTCGTCGCTGACATAGCGGATCCCGCGCAGGTCGCAGCCCGGCGGGTCGACGCCGAGCCGCGCGAGCACCGCGACGCCGCCCGGCATGAGTCCCTCGCCGCACGCCTTGTCGATCGGCGTACCGCGCGGCTCGAGGACGACGGCGTGCATGCCGGCGCGAGCGGCGAACAGGGCGCTGGCCAGCCCCACCGGACCGCCCCCGACGACGAGGAGGTCGATCACTGCAGCGCCGGGTGCTCCGTGGTGAGCTGGCGCAGGGCTCGGTTCTCCGCGCCGATCCGGACGCTCAACAGTCCGGCGTTGAGGACGGTGAACGCGAGCGCCGTCATCCAGGCAGTGTGCACCAGCGGCAGCGCGAAACCCTCGACGGCGACCGCGACGTAGTTGGGATGGGGCAGCAGGCGGTACGGGCCGTGGCCGATCCGAGGAAGTCCGGGCACCACGAGCACGCGGGTGTTCCACTGCCGGCCCAGCGTGCGGATGCACCACCACCGCAGGGCCTGCGCGGCGACGACCAGCACGACCATCGGCCAGCCGAGGGCCGGAACGAACGGCCGGGGACCGAGGGCGACCTCGGCGACCGCTCCGATCAGCAGGCCGGTGTGCAGCACCACCATGACCGGGTAGTGGCCCGCCCCCGCCTCGATCGCCCCGCGGTTGCGGCTCCACCGTTCGTTGCGGCGGGCGACGACGAGTTCGACCAGTCGCTCGACGGCGACGAGCGCGACGAGCGCGGCGAACCAGGCCATCGGATCACTGCCACTGGAGGAGGACGAGCTCGGAGCAGAACCCGGGACCCATGGCCATCAGGATTCCTGGCGTGCCGGCCGGGGGATGCTTGTCGAGGGTGTCGCGCAGGACGTGCAGCACCGAGGCCGAGGACATGTTGCCCACCGACGCTAGCGATCGCCAGGTCAATTCGAGCGCCTCCGGCGGCAGGCCGAGGACGTCCTCAATGGCCTCGATGACCTTGGGACCGCCTGGATGCGACACCCAGGTGGACACGTCCTCAACCGTGAGCCCGTGCGCGTCGAGGAAGTCGCGCACGTCGGCGCCGAGGTACTTGCGCACGAGTGTGGGGACCTCGGCGTCGAGGACGATCTTGAGCCCGGACGTGCCGATGTCCCAGCCCATGGTGCGTTGGGTGTTCGGGTACAGGTGGCTTCGCGAATCGAGCACCCGCGGACCGGAGCCCGCCCCGGGGGTGGCCGGCGCGCGAGCGTCGCCCACCGCCACGACCGCCGACGCCCCGTCGCCGAACAGCCCGCTGGCCACCAGGTTGGGGACACTCGTGTCGCCGCGTTGCAGCGTCAGGGAACACAGCTCCACCGACAGCAGGACGGCGACGCCGTCGGGCGACCCGCGCAGGAAGTCGTGCAGCCGGGCGACGCCGGCCGCGCCGGCGACGCAGCCCAGGCCGAACATCGGAACCCGCTTGACGTCGGGACGCAGCCCCACCCGGCACGCCAGACGCGCCTCGATCGACGGCGCGGCGACCCCGGTGACCGTCGTGAACAGCACCATCTCGACGTCGGCCGGGGTCAGACCCGCTCGGTCGAGGGCGCCGCGCAGTGCCTCTTCGGCGAGGTCGACGGCAACCTCGATGAACCTGTCGTTGGCGCTGCCGAAGTCGTTGAGGGTGCGGTAGTCCTCGAGCGGGAGCGCGAGGTGCCGGGTCTGCACCTTCGCGCTGGCGTGGAATCGGCGAGCGAGCGCCTCGCGGTCGGGGTCGTCGAGTACGGCGACGATCGTGTCGGTGATCTCCTCCTGCCGGTAGCGGTGGCGCGGAACGGCGCCGTGGACACCGGCGAGAACGGTCATGGCGGCTTCCTCAAGATCGCGGGCCGGCCTTGCGCTTGCCCTCCTGCGGGCTACCCGCACCCCGCGACCTCCGAAACCCGGCGGTCCGCAGGAGGCCGGGGTTCCGGCGGGGGAGCGACGTCGCGACTGCGTCGGGGGCTTGCCGGGCATCGTGCCTGTTCCACGGTAGGCCGACGCACGGCCAGGGGGGGCCGGGGGATCGCTCGACTGGTTCACGCAGCGATCAGGTCGTCGCCGCCGAACACCCGCACCTGTCCCACTGTGGCCAGGTGCACCGGCCAGCGCGGCGTGAGAGGTGCGAGGCCCCGCGCCCACGCCCGGTCGTTCTCGGTCATCTCCGCTGGACCCGGCCTGGCGAGCAGCGCGGCCACCGAGTCCACCGGGCCGTCGTCGAGCAGCCCGCGAAGGATGCGGTCGAGGTTGTGCAGGACACGCGCCTCCGGCCGCAGCGGCACGTTGTCGATCGGGATGATCACCGGCTGCACCCGACCGGTCTCCGTCAGGAAGACCAGCCAGACACTGCGTTGGTCGAAGCCCCACGGACCCATGATGTCGCGCCAGAACCGGCCCAGGTCGGCGTTGGTACGGATGAGGACGTCTTCGGGTTTTCGCATGCAGGGAAGTCTGGCGCGCTGGCACGACGCCGAACGGGGTTTTTCACAGGCTGCCACGCTGATCAATTCCCGGAGATCCGGGGCACGGTGGGTGTTGATTCGCCGAGCCGTCAGGGGAGTGGCTTGCCGCCACCCGTCCTCTGTGCGTGTATTGACCAGGTGAGCGGCGGCCGGCGTTACGCGGACCGGACCGCGGCCGGATTGGCGATCGCCGAGCTGGTCGGCGGTTACCGGGGTCGTTCTGACGTGGTGGTGCTCGGGTTGCCGCGCGGCGGGGTCGTGGTCGCGGCGCCGGTGGCGCAGCGTCTCGGCGTACCGCTCGACGTCCTCGTCGTGCGCAAACTCGGCGTGCCCGGGCACTCGGAGCTCGCGATGGGAGCGGTGGCCGGGTTGGGGGAGGACATCGAGGTCGTCCGCAACGACTACGTGTGCGCGCGCGCCGGCATCAGCGACGCGGATTTCGAGCGGGTCCGGCTGCGGGAGACCGAGGAACTTCACCGCCGCCGGGAGGCGTGGGCGACCGGCCCCGGCCCGATCGCGGTCGCCGACCGTGCGGTGCTCGTGGTCGACGACGGCCTGGCAACCGGGTCGACGATGCGAGCGGCGGTCGCAGCGCTGCGCGCCATGCGTCCGCGGGAGATCGTCGTCGCAGTACCGATTGCTGCGCCCGAGGTCGCCGCGTCGCTCGCGACGGTCGTCGACCGGCTGATCTGCCCGTGGACTCCCGGCAGCTTCCGCGCCGTCGGTGAGGCTTACGTCGACTTCTCCCAGACGACCGATGCCGAGGTGGCGCAGCTGCTCTCCCGGTAGTGGGTGGCTCGGGGAGTCAGGACGCGGAGGAGTCGTTCGATTGTCCGGCGACATCGACCAGCCAATTGATCCCGAACCGGTCGACGCACATCCCGAACGTGTCGCCCCACATTGCCTTTTGCAGCGGCATCGTGACCGTGCCGCCGCTGCTGCTGAGCTTTTCGAAATAGCCGCGCAGTGTCGGTTCGTCGTCCCCGCTCAGCGACATGCTGACGTTGTTTCCGGACCGGTGTTCCATTCGAGCGGGAGTGTCCGAGCCCATCAGAACGATGCCGCTCTCGCCGCGCAGTTCCGAGTGCATGACGAGATCATTGTCGGACTCGTCCTGGGCAGCGTGGAGATCCGCGAAGGTGTTGACAGTCAGGTCTCCGCCGAAAACGGATCGGTAGAACTCCATGGCCTCTCGCGCATCGTCGCGGAAGCTGAGATAGGGATTGAGTTGGACTGCCATCGGATCCCTCCAAGGATGCGGGCACCGCGGAGCCTAGCCACCGCCACGAGCAGCGGCTAGCTCGTCTTCGGATCCCGGCGCCCACGGACCAGATCGGCGAGCGCGGACCGGTGCGTGTCTGCCAGCCCTGGGTGCAGGTGACTACCGGGACCGACGTCCGTCGCGAGGTCGGGACAACCGGTGAGTTCGTCATAAAAGCTCGTCGAAGACGTCGAAGACGTCGGAGTGGGCATCGCAGGCAGCGCAGATCGCGCGTGCGACTGCCAAGGGTGTGGAGGGTCACCTTAGATGGCACTGACTAAGGCGAAAAATGCAAGGTTCGATGCGCAAAAATTTGGCTAGAGCTTCTCAAGGTATCCGACATTTTGTCAGGCGCGCGGCGCATCCGCGGCGTAGTCGTCACCGGTAGGGCCGACGAGTTCGCGGGCGCGGTCGGCGGGCCGGGCGTAGAGCGGGTACTCGCGGCGAACCTCCGCTGGCAGGTGGCCTGACATCACCTCGGTCATGAACGACGCGAACTCCTCATGCGCGCGCTGTGCGCCCAGCAGCAGGTCGTCGCCTCGCGAGGTCCAGCCCGCGTCCCCGGTTGCGGCGCCGACTGACCACAGGTGCTGCACGAGCAGCCCGTACAAGGTCGTGAAATCGCAACCGGTCGTGCCACGCCTCGTGCACGCTTGCCATTGCGGCCCACGCCGGACCCGCCGCCCAACACCCACCAGCCGCCGAAGTGGTACCGCCCGCTCGTCACCCACCATGCTCCTACCTGCGGACACCGGTCTGTGTGCCTGCCAACCGGCGCTGTCGTCGGTTCGGGCCGTGCGGTTGCGTTCGACGAGCGAACCAGTCGTCTGCGACGTGCTCGGATGGCTCAGACCGAGGGGAGGCGATGTGGGTGAACACTCGGGACGCGAACGAGCTGGAGGCGTTGCACGCCCCGGCAGTTGTGTGTGGTGTCAGTCGGTGTCTTTCGGGTGCGAAAGAGCGATTTTGGTGATCCAGACGGTTCGTGTCGACGGGTCGGGGCAGTACCAGACTCGGCCTGAGCCAGTCAGCTCGTGTTGCCACTGGTCGAGCTTGGTGCCCGCGATGTTCCGTTGTGCGAGGTCACCGCGGAGCTTGCCGGTTCGGCGCGGGTTGTCGGACCGGTCGGTCGGTCGCGCCCGCAGCCGCTCCCGTAGAGCGCCAATTAGGTCCGGGGCGGCTGCTGCAGCGGACTCCCATTGCTTACGCACCTGTTCCGAGACGGGTCTGACAGTCCACTGACTGTCTGACCGACCCGTGGTCGGACGGGTCGGAGCGGATTCGTTTTGGCGTCGACGCCGAGCGGGCGCGTTGGGCTGCTTATTGGTGCCGCCGGAGCGGCCTTTGCCTTTGTCAGGGCTCACAGCTCGACGTCGTATAGCGGCTCGGGGATGTCGGTTCGCAGTTCGTCGCGAAGGTCCTCGTCAGCCCAGGCGCGGGCTGTCTGCTGCCATTCGTAGACAAGCTGGTCGACCTGGTCAGTGCCAAGTCCGGGAGCCTTGCGAAGCGCAGCGACGTAGTCACGCACGAACAGCATCTGCTGATCGCCGGGGAGCACCGTGACCCAAGCCAAGTCTCCGAAGTCACAGTCGGTCAGGCTTGGGCCTCGGTGGGCGGCTAGGCATGCCAGCGCGATGGCGGCGGCGTTCTGGAACCCACGACGTAGGTAATGCTCAAGGCTCGCTTCCTGGGCGAGGCCGATGTGGAGCGCCTCGCCATCCCGGTCCCGAATAAGGGCTCCGCCTGGCTGGTGGGCCGCGTCAAGCACCGCGCGGGACTTCCGCTGGACGTCGGTCGCTTGGAATACCTCGGATCGAGTCAGTGTCGCCACCATCAACCGGCCCTCTCTGTGGATGATCCTACGTACGATCTTACATATCGGTGTCAAGCGGGGGTACTTGAGGCTACGGCGTCGCGACCGCGTGCTCGGTGACGACGCGTCACGCGCCCACTGGGTGTGGCGTTCCCGGCGGATGGGTGCCGGGGAAGGTGCGCTGCGCTGGTGCGGACGCGCCGAGACGGAGCCCTTAGGAATTGTCGGGGTGCCGTGTTACACCTAGCGATCTTGGCAGTTCGGTCGGTTGGAGCGGACAGTGACAGGGGCGACCTGGCCAAGGGGGTCTCCCCGGGCCCACTTGACATAATGTGTGTTATCGGCGAAGACCGGGCGGGCAGCGGGCGTCACGGGTCCTGGAACAGTCACGGCTGCCGCACCGGCCGCGGCGATGTGCGAGAGTCCCAGGCATCCGCATCGGTTCCCGGCATCCGAGGACGAGGAGGCCCAGCGATGTCGTTCGCCGCTCCCCGGCATCCCTATCCGCCCGCGCGGTACACCGGTGACGGCGGTGAGGTCAGCGCCCGGTGGCGGGCCGCCGACGCCCACCCGGAATTGATCAGCCGAACCGGGTCGGTCGACTACCTGACCACCGGCGCCGCCACGAACGGCGACTACGGGCTGTACCGATGGAACATGGGCCCCGACCCCAGCGGTCCGGACGCGCACTTCCACCGGTCGCTGTCCGAGTCGTTCTTCGTGCTGTTCGGGACCGTGCGCCTCTACGACGGGCGCAGTTGGCGCGACGGCCGGGCGGGTGACTTCCTGTACGTGCCCGAGGGCGGCGTCCACGGCTTCCGCAACGAGTCGGGACAGCCCGCGTCGATGCTCATCCTGTTCGCCCCCGGCGCGCCCCGCGAACGCTACTTCGAGGGGCTCGTCGAGCTGGCCGAAAACGCGGACCGCCCGTCGGCCGACGACATGGCGGAGTTCTACCGCGAGCACGACACCTACTGGGTCTGACGGCGTGCCCGCACCGGGTGGTGTGGATCGCTGATCATCTCGGCTCCGGGCCGTCACGCCTTGCGGTGCAGGATGCCGCGCAGCAACGCCGCTTGGCCGGCGTGCTGGAGGTCGTCGGAGACGACGCTCACCAACCGGATCCCGAGGGTCACCGGCGGCTGCCAGCTCTCGTCGACCACCCGGTCGAACTCGTCGTCCGACACGCCCGGCAGGTAACGCACGGTGCGCTTGTGCACCGCGTCGTGGTAATCGCGCAGCAGCTCGGCCGAGCCGACGCGCAGCTGGTCGACCTGTTCGGCGCTGTGCCCGTATCCGTGGTCGGCCGGCGCGAACGGCAGCCCGAAGCGGTCGTACCAGCCCTCGGCCGTCCACGCCTGCTCGGCTCCGAACGCGCCGGCGAGATGGTCGTCTTGGATGCGGGTCAGGTGCCACACCAGCCAGCAGATCGAGTTGGTCCGGCCGTCGAGCCGGTCGTGCAGCGCCGGCAGTGTCACCCCGTCGAGAACGCCGTGCACCACCTGCTGGATCCGGTCGAACGCGTCGACAAACACCTGGGCGGTCGTGGCCACCGGTCCAGCCAAGCACAGCCGGACCGCGGTCCGACCGCTAGTCGGACAGCGAGTACAGGGAGGTGACGCGGACGGGATCCGGCAGGCCGGCCAGGTCGGACGGACCCGCCCCGAGGTCCTGGCGGCTACGCCAGCGCGAAACCAGAGCGAGCGCCCCCGGCTCGTCCTCGACATCGCAGACCTGACTGCCGAAGTTGCCCTCGGCGGAGCGCAGATGCTCGGCGCGGTCCTTCAACGCGCGAACCAGCTCATCCCTGCCGTCGTTCGGCACAGCGAAGACGGCGATCCGCAAGACACTCGCGTGCTCGGTCATGGCTCGACGGTATCGCTCGACGGATCCGCAACGTGCTCGTACAGGAGCAGCAAGACTCCCCCGGCGATCAGGAAACCTGATGTCGGGACCATCGCCAGCAGCAGCAGCGCGACGAAACTCGTCGCAGCGGCCAGCAGGCCGATCGCCGCGACGAGCAGAGCCAGCACGGCAGGCCCGGTGCGGCCGGAGCGGAGTCCCGCCCACAGCGGCAGCGCGCCGAATGCGGCCACCGCCAGCGGCGCGACGGCAATGGTCACCGGCGGGCCGCCCGGCAGTGCGAGCGCGGCGGCTGCGGCAGCAATGGACCACAGCAGACCGCCGAGCGCGAGACGGCCGGGCAGTGATCGAAGCAGGACGGGCACCGCGGGCTCACTCGGCGTCGGCGCGGGCCAGCGCTGCGGCTTCGGTGCGGCTGCGCACCCCGAGCTTGGCGAGAATGTTCGACACGTGCACGCTGACCGTCTTCTCGCTGATGTAGAGCTTTCCGGCGATCTGGCGGTTGCTGTGCCCGGCTTGCACCAGCCGCAGCACGTCTCGCTCGCGGTCGGTGAGCGCGGACAGTCCGGTCGTCGGCTCCCGGCGCGACGCACGCGCCGTCTGCACCGCCGGTGCCAGCTCGTCGAGCACGGGGCGCGCGCCGAGGCCGGCGGCGGTCGCACGCACCTCCTCGGCGACCGCGGCAGCGTCGGCGGCGCGGCCGACCGTGCGCAGGATCGCGGCCAACCGGGCCCGGGACCGCATGGCTTGCACCGCGTTGCCGTAGTCGTACGCGCCGGCGGCCCGCTGCCAGGCACCGACGAGATCGTCGGCAGCCGGCGGGTCGGCGCCGATGAGCCAGCGCAGCCGAAGCCCTTCGGCCTCGAGCCGGGCCAGCCAGGCCTGCCCCTCGACGCCCAGCGCCCGGCCCCGCGGCAAGCCCTCGACCGAACTGCGACGACCGTCCTCGAGCAGCCGGGACCCCGGAGCGGCGAGTTCCGCGCGCTTGTCCGTCGGCAGCCCCGCGGCCGCCTTGCCCAACGCGCCCAGGGCCAGCGTGGAGAACTCGATGCGGGCCAGGAACCAAGGGTCCAGCCACAGCGATCCGAGCACCTGAACCAGCTCGTCGAGCAGGTCGAGCGCCGCCCGCCAGTTGCCGGTGTGCTCGTAGATCTGCAGCGCCGCGCGCCCTGAGTAGAGGGCGACGCGTCCGTCGGCGGACCACATCGGCTTCAGCCTCGCCAGCACGTCGAGGACACCGAGGTCGGCGCGGCCGGCGCGCACCACGAGCTTTCCCGCGGCCAACAGGGCCTGCGGCAGTGGCGGCGGCCGCTCCCCGGCCGCGTCGAGCGTCCGCAGCGCACCGGTCCAGTCGTTGCGGGCGTGCTGCAGCATCGCGCCCTGCACCCTGCTGGACAGCCCGAATGCCTCCCACGGACGGCCGAGTTGGGCTGCGCGTTCGGCCGTGACCAGGAACTCCCGCTCGGCGGCTTCCAGGTCGCCTTGTTCCTCGAACAGGCTGCCCAAGCCGAATCGGCTGCGCAGCTCGGCGGGTCGGTCGCCCGACGACCGCGCGCGTTCGATCACCTCGCTCAGCAGCGCCGCCGCTTCCTCGGGACGGCCCTTGCGCCGCTCGAGGATGGCCCGGGTCGTCTGCACCTCGGTGGCCGCCTGCGACCGACCGGTCCGCTCGGCCAGCTCGAGCGCCTCGTCCACCGCCCGTTCGGAGTCGACCTCACGGCCCATGATCAACGCGACGCGGGCGTGCAGCGCGAGCAGGTCGGCGCGGAACGGGTCCGTGGTTCCTGCGGTGAGCCGCAACGCGTCGCTGGTGGCCGCCAAGGTCGCGTGATCGATCTCCCCGGCCACCGCGCACCTGACCTGGGCGTACAACAGCCGTGCCCGGATCCGCGGCGACGCGGAGTCGGGAAGGTCGGCGAGCGCGGCCCGGGCCACCCGCTCCCCCCGCCGGGCGTGTCCGGCGGCGTCGGCGGCTTCGGCCATCAGCACCACCAGCTCGGCGCGCAGAGCCAGGTCGTCGAGCGGTGCGAGCGACAGCGCCGTCTCGGCGTGCTGCAGGGCTTGTTGCGGCGCCGCCAAGGACAGCGCCTCCTCGGCGGCGCGGATGCTCGCCCGGAAGGCGGTCTCGAGATCGTGGGAGGCGCGGGCGTGCCGGGCGAGCTCGGCGGCGGACGCATCCGTCTGCTCGGCGAGCACCCGTGCGTAGCGCGCGTGCAGGCGGGTTCGCTCTCCCGGCAGCAGGTCGTCGTACACCGCCTCGGCCAGCAAGGCGTGTCGGAACAGGTAGCCGCGACCGCTCGAGCTGACTTCGAGGACGTGTGCGTCGAGAGCCTCCCGCAGCGCCGCCTCCAGCCGGTCGGCCGGCAGCCCGGCGACGTCGGCGAGCAGGTCGTGCGACACCTGGCGGCCGGCGACGGCGGTCGCGCGGACCACCGACCGGGCGTCGTCGCCAAGCCGGTCGAGCCGGACCAGCAGCAGGTCGGCGAGATCCTCCGGAAGGTGATCGGACTCGGCGCACTGCTCGGCGGCGGCGACGAGTTCCTCGGCGAAGAACGCATTGCCCTCGGCGCGGGTGACGATCGTGGCGATGTCGTAGTCGTCGAGCGGGTGCGTCGAGACGGCGTCGACGAGCGAGCGCACGTCCTGCGGGGGCAACGGCTGAACGGCGACGCGTGCGACGACAGGGATCCGCGCCCACTGCGCCAGAGCCGGCCGGAGGGGGTGCCGGCGATGCAGATCGTCGCTGCGGTAGGTGACCGCAACGCCGACCGCGCCGTCGCGGAGCCGGGCGAGCAGGAACCCCACCAAGTCGCGGCTGGACGGGTCGGCCCAGTGCGCGTCCTCGACGACGAGAAGAACGGGCCTCGAACGCGACAGGACTGTGAGCGCCGCCAGCACCGACTCGAACAGCTCGCCGCGCCCGAGCCGGTCGTCCGGGTCGGATCCGGAGCGCCCGGGCAACAGTCGCCCGATGGCGGGCA
>JAICIE010000048.1 GCA_025924515.1 Jatrophihabitans sp.
GCAGCACGCTTGCCGACCAGCGCGCTCCCGTCAGCGGACAGGCGTTGCGCCCAGAGATGCACTGGTGCGCCGCAGCAGTTGCCGTCGTTCTTCCAGTAGAGATACAGCGAGCCGTCCGCCGCGCGGACCGGGTCCGGGTCGATGGAGCCGCCCAGCGGCACCTGGCAGACGAGCGCCGTCGCGGACCGGTCGCGGAACGGTCCGGTCGGGGAGGACGCGACCGCCCGGCCGATGCACTGCTTGGTCGACGCGTTGTCGTGAGCCACGTAATACATCACGTAGCGGCTGCCGATCTCGATGACTTCGGGCGCCCAGGTGTCGCCCGGCGTCGCCCACGAGCCGACCGAGGGCAGCGCGTCGCCGCCCGAGGTCCAGTTGACGAGGTCGGTCGAGGTCAACGTCTGGATGTTCTCGTTGTTGCCCTGGGTGCCGTAGGCGTGGAAGGTCGCGCCGACGCGCAGCACCCCGGGATCCGGGAAGTCGTCCGGATACACCGGGTTGACATAGCGACGCGCCCCGCCCGAGGACGACCCGGGCGATGGCGACTGACCGGATGACGACCGGCCTGACGACGACTGTCGCGAGGACGAAGAGGACGAGGACGACGTCCCGCACGCCGTCGCCGCGAGCATCGCGGCGACGGCGACGGCGACGGCGACGGCGGCGAGCGGTGCGCCGGCCTTGCGCGGCAGCGTGCGCCGCCGCGTCATCCCTTCAGTCCGCTGCGCGCCACGCTCTCGATGACCTGGCGCTGGGCGATGATGAAGAGGATCAGGACCGGAACGGAGGCCACGACCGCGCCGGCCATGATCAGCGGGTAGTTGGTCGTGGCGGCGCTCTGCAGGTTCTGCAGGCCGGCCGGCAGGGTCAGGTTCGGCGCGGTGAACAGCACGTAGATCGGCCACAGGAAGTCGTTCCAGTTGGTGAGGAACGACAGGACCGCCAACGTCGCCAAGGCCGGCCGCGCTAGCGGGATCACGACCCGGGTGAAGACGGTCCACTGGTTTGCCCCGTCGATGACCGCGGCCTCCTCGAGTTCTCTGGGGAGCGTCGAGAAGAACTGCCGCAGGAAGAAGACGCCGAAGGCGCCGCCCGCGCTCGGGACGATGATCGCCCAGAGAGAGTCCAGCCAGCCCAGTTGGCTGACGATCAGGAAGTTCGGGATCAGGAACACGAAGGACGGGATGAAGATCGTGCCGACGATGGTGCCGAAGATGAACTTCTTCCCGGGAAAGTCCAGCCGTGCGAGAGCGTAGGCCGCCATCGAATCGACGATCAGGATGAGAATCGTGTTCCCGAGTCCGGCGAGCAGGCTGTTCAAGAACCAGCGGAAGACCGGGAAACTGCCGTTGGTCACCAGCGTCTTGTAGCTGGTTCCGGTGAACGGGTTGGGGATCCAGCTGTAGGCGTTCGACGTGATGGCGGCGCTGGGGTTCTTGAAGGACGTGACCACCATCCACAGCAACGGTGCCACGAAGATCACGGTCAGGACCAGCAGGGTCAGCCAGAACAGCACCCGCCGCACGCTTCGAGAAGCACCAGTGCCGCCGGACGGGGCCGGACCGGAGATGCTGCTCGTGACGTCGGTCGGACGATCGGCCACGGTACTCATGCGTTCTCCGACATGGTCAGGTGTCCTGGTTCGTTCGGAACAGCCGGAAGTTCACAAGGCTTATGAGAATGAGGACGATGGCCAGGATGTAACTCATGGCCGCAGCGGCACCCTGCCGGTATTGCTTCAGCCCGACGTTCGCGATTTCCATGATGGCGGTGCGGGTCTGATTCGCGGGTGCGCCGTTGGTCACGAGGAACGCCTGCCCGAACATGTTGGCCGACGCGAGGATCGTCAGGGTCAGGACGAACAGCAGGACCGGCCGCAGGCCGGGAAGTGTGACGTTGCGGAACTTCTGCCAGGAGCCTGCGCCGTCGATGTCGGCGGCCTCGTAGAGCTCCGGTGAGATGTCCTGCAGCCCGGCGAGATAGATGATCGCGTTGAACCCGAGGGTCCACCACACCGTCATCGCGACTAAGGAGATCCACGCCCACGGCAGCTGAGTGATCCATGGCGGGTTGCTGTGAATCCCGATGTCGTTGAGATAGCCGTTCACGACGCCGCCGCGCGGGCTGAGCAGGAACCGGAACAGCAGGCCGACGACGGCCACGCCGAGTACGTACGGCGCGAAGAACGCCGCCCGGAAGAAGGTGCGTCCGGGGAACTTCCGGTTGATGATCAGCGCCACGCCGAGCGGAAGGGTCACCAAGAACGGCACGCTGCAGAGGGTGAAGATCCCCGTCGCCTCCATGCTGTGCCAGAAGTCGGCGGCATCGCGGCCGGTGGAGGTGAACAGCTGGGTGTAGTTCGCCAGGCCGTTCCACGGCTGGTTCGGCAGCAGGTAGTCGTAGTCGTGCAGGCTGATCCAGATCCCGTAGATGGCCGGGATTGCGATGAACCCGAGAAAGAGGACGAGGTAGGGCACCAGGAACAGATACGGTGTGGCCCGACCGTGCTTCGGCACCGGCTTGTTGGCGGGCCGACCCGCCCCGCCATGCGCAGGGCGGGCCTCTGCGACCGTGGTCGCCATGGCTCAGCCGTACTTCTTCTTGTTGGCGGCGAGGATGCTCGTAGCCGACTTGGCGGAATTGCTCAACGCGGCCTGGGCGCTGCTCTTGCCCAGCACGGCCGCCTGGATCGCGTCGTAGAGCTTCTGCGTCGCGTCACCGATGCCGGCCACCGACGGCGGGAAGTGCACGTCCGGGACCTCCTCCGCAAACGGCTTCAGATAGCTGAGGCCCTGGGTGAAGGCGCTGCTCTTCTGCAGCTTGGTCTCCGCCGGCACCTTGGCGCTCTTGGCCCACTCGGCCTCGCGCTCGGTGAACCAGCGGATAAAGAACCGGGCGGCCGCCTGCTTGTTCGGGTCGCTGCTGCCGTTGCGCGGGAGCACGAACTGGTGGCTGTTGCCCCAGACGCCGCCCTTCGGCCCGATCTTCGGCAGCGGCGCAAATTCGATCTTGGTGCTCTTCAGCCCCCGCACGGTCGGGACCTGCCAGATGCCCTGCCAGTTCAGCGCGTTCTTGCCGGCCTGAAGCGCGTTGAAGTCGGCGTCCTGCGCGACGTTCTTGGGGCTGTAGCCCTTGGTGATCAACGACAGCATGAAGTTGAGCGCCTTCATGCCCGCCTCTGAGTCCCATGTCGCCTTGCTGACGTCGCTGTTGTAGAGGTCCCCGCCGTACTGCCAGAGCAGCGACATGAACATGAAAGCACCGGTGAACTGGAACGGCGAGACCCAACTGCCCTGGATGCCCTTGCTCTTGAGCTTGTCGCAGGCGTCCATGTAGCTGTTCTCGTCGGTGGGCGGGGAGCTGATCCCGGCCTTGTCGAACAGGTCCTTGTTGTAGTACAAGCCGAGGTCGTGCACGTCGATCGGGATGCCGTAGCGCTTGCCCTTGTACATGCCCCCGTTCCACACGGCCGGAGCGAACATCGACGCCGTGAAGCCGAGCGCCGACGCGATCGCGTCGAGCGGCACGATGACCTGCTGGGCGGCCTGTGTCGGGATGTCGTCGATGTGCATGACGGCGACGTCCGGACCGTTGCCGCTCTGCACCGCCGCGGGCAACTTCTGGAAGAAGTCGGCCCACTGCGAGACGTTCATCTGCACCTGGATCTTGCCCTTGTTCTGGGCGTTGAACTGGTCGACCATCTGCTTGGCGAACGGCTGGTCGCCGCCCGTCCACCCGTTCCAGAAAGCCAGCTTCACCGCAGGCCCGCTGTACGTCTTGCCGGCCGCCGCCGATCCAGTCGCTCCGCCGGAGCCGGGAGGCTTGCTGCTGCCGCCGCAGGCAGCCAGGGCCGCTGCGCCGCCGAGGGCACCCACTGCGCCGAGGAACCCTCGACGGGTGAGCGGGGTGGTGACTTTATCCATGGACTTCTCCTCGCTGATACGAATGGCTTGGAACATCTGGGTCAGGATGTCGCGGCGTTGACTGAAAGTGCGGTCCAGGACACCGCCGGCAACGGTACGGTGAGCCGACCGTCCTGCAACCGCGCGGTGATCTCGCCGCGGGGCCGGACCCGGTCGGGTTGATGCGCGCTGTTAGTGGCGCGGATGTCGGGATCGAAGAGCGCCTGCTGCTCCCACACCTCCCTCAAGGCGAGAGCCCGCACGTCGACCTCGGCGATGTGGTCGTTATCGGGGTCGCGGTTGACCAGGAAGATCGACAGCGACCGGGACTGCTCGTCCCAGGTCGCCGCCGAGGTCACGGAGGGGACCGCGCCGAATTTCGGGGTCTCCATCGCCGGGGCCTGCACCGGAAGCCGCAGCGCTACTCCGCGCGCCAGCCGTGCCGCGGCGGCGAACGGGTAGAACGGCGGTTGGCGCCACGCCGGACCGCCACCGAGCGTGCGGATCGGCGCGATGATGTTGGCGAGTTGCGCCTGGCAGGCGATCGCCACGCGGTCGGCGTGGTTGAGCAGAGAGATCAGGTAGGAGCCGACCGCGACCGCGTCGGCGACCGTGAAGTCGTCCTCGATCAGCGACGGCGCGTGGCGCCAGTCCCGTTCCGGAAGGGCGTGATGGCGGGTCTGGTACCAGACGTTCCATTCGTCGAACGAAATCTTGAGCTGCTTCGGACTCCTGAGCTTCGCGCGGACGTAGTCGGCTGCCGCGACGACGTCCTCGATGAAACCGTCCATGTCGACGGCAGTCGCCAGGAAGTCGGCCAGGCTGTCGGTCTCCTCGTAGTACGTGTGCATCGAGATGTAGTCGACGAACGGGTACGTGTGCTCGAGGACCGTCGCCTCCCACGCGGCGAAGGTGCGTTGTTCGCGGTTGGAGCTGCCGCAGGCGACAAGCTCGATACTCGGGTCGACGAGTCGCATCGCCTTGGCCGTTTCGGCGGCCAACCGCCCGTATTCGGTTGCGGTCTTCTGCCCGACCTGCCAATCGCCGTCCATCTCGTTGCCGAGGCACCACAGGTGCACACCGAACGGATCGACAGCGCCGTTCTTCGCGCGCCGGTCGGACAGCACGGTGCCCCCGGGATGGTTGCAATATTCGACGAGGTCGGCTGCGTCCTGCACGCCGCGCGTGCCCAGGTTCACCGCGAGCATCGGCTCGACCTCGGCCAGCTCCGTCCAGCCGAGGAATTCGTGCAGTCCGAAGGTGTTGGGCTCTATCGAGCGCCAGGCCAGATCCAGGCGGGTTGGGCGCTCGCTGACCGGTCCGATGCCGTCCTCCCAGCGGTAGCTCGAGACGAAGTTCCCGCCCGGGTAGCGGATGACGGTCGCACCGAGCTCCCTGGCGAGGGCCAGTACGTCGCGGCGGTAGCCGCGCTCGTCGGCCTCGGGATGCCCCGGCTCGAAGATCCCCTCGTAGACGCAGCGGCCCATGTGCTCGACGAACGATCCGAACAGGCGCCGGTCGACGGCGCCGAGGGAGAACGCCGGGTCGACGACCAGACGGGCCTGTGCCACTGAGCTACCTCCCCGGGGGCGGCCGGTAGACGGACGTATCCCTTGTTCTACAACGTTGTAAACACAGCCGTAAAGGGGCTCCTGAAAAACGCTGGTTCACCCGCAGCGCTCAGGTAACGATCGTGCGACAGTGTGACGGCAAGCAGAACAGACTGCTTCCAGGAGGTCCAGAATGCCGGTCAGTCTCAAGGACGTCGCGTCGGTGGCCGGCGTCTCGATCAAAACCGTTTCGAACGTCGTGCACGACTACCCGTTCGTGCGGCCGACGACCCGCGCGCGGGTGCAGAAGGCGCTCGACGACATGGGGTACCGGCCGAATTTCTCGGCCCGCCGGCTTCGCAACGGCCGCAGCGGCACGATAGCGCTGTCGCTCCCGGAGTTGACTCCGTACTTCTCCGAGCTCGCCGAACTCGTCGTCATGGCCGCCGAGGAGCGCGGCCTGACCGTCCTGATAGACCGGTCGGGCGGCGAGCGCACGCACGAACGCCGAGTGGCCGGCGGCATCCGCAGCAACCTGACAGACGGCACGATCGCCAGCCCGCTGGCCATGACGGCCGAGGACGTCGAGAACCTGCGCGACGGTCATCCCATCGTGCTGCTCGGCGAGCGGCTCTCGCACGTCGGGGTCGATCACGTGGCGATCGACAGCGTGGCGGCCGCCCGCGCGGCCACGGAGCACCTGCTCGACCTGGGCCGCAGTCGTGTCGCTGCGCTCGGGACGGCGCGGCGGCCGGCCGGCACCGTGGCCCTGCGGCAGCGGGGCTACGAGCAGGCGCTGCGGGCGCGCGGGGTCCGGCCGGAGCGCAGCCTCCATGGCGATGTGGAGCTGTTCCACCGCTGCGACGGTTATGACGCGGTGCACCGGCTGCTGGCCGCGCGTTCCGACGTCGACGCCCTGTTCTGCTTCAACGACCTGCTCGCGTTCGGCGCGCTGCGCGCGCTGCGCGAGTGTGGCCGCCGGGTTCCGGACGACGTCGCCGTGGTCGGGTTCGACGACGTCGAAGAGTGCACCTACTCCATTCCGCCGCTCACGTCGGTCGCACCCGACAAGCCCGCGGTCGCCGAGGCGGCCGTCGGCCTGCTGGTGCTTCGGATGTCGGCCGAGCTGCCGGTCGAGCCGCGCGAAGTGTTCCCGCCGTATCGGCTGGTGGCCCGCGAGAGCACGGTCGGTGGTTGAGGCATTCTGCCCAGGTCGTATGGATTCCTGTCGACAGGTCAGGGGCAAGGTCGGCCTCGGGGCTGTCATCATCGGCCTATGCCTGACGCCATCTCGATCCAGGAGCGGCTCTACCCAAACCTTCCGTGCTTCGGCTGCGGGCACGCCAATCCGCGCGGGCTCCGGTTGCGCAGCTACCCGTCCGGCGATGGAGTGGTGGCGGCGTTCGTCCCGTGGCCGGAGCACGACAACGGACTGGGTCATCTCAACGGCGGGATCATCGCCACCGTCCTCGACTGTCACAGCGCGGCCGCGGTCACGCACCGAGCGGATGAGAACGGTTGGCCGCCGCTCCCCGGGGCGGCGCTGCCCTACGTCACCGCCGGGCTCGACGTCCGCTACCTGCGCCCGGCGCCGCTGCGCGAGCCGGTGGACCTGCGGGCATTCGTGACCGATGAGTCGGAGGCGCAGATGACGGCCACCGCGGAACTGCTGTGGGACGACAAGGTCCGGGCGAGCGCGACGGCCCTCTGGAAGCGGTGGCGACCCCGCTGAGCCGCCCCGACGGGGAACCGGCCGGACTACGGGCGCAGACAGGTGCCGTCCGCGAAGCGGACTTCGAGAACGGAGATCGGCGTGCGCGGCGGCTCACCGGGCGGATTGACGCCGTGCTTCTGCAGCACCGGATACACCGCCGGGTGCACCACGGTCTCGAACGCCTTGTCGCAGGCCTCCTCGGACTCCCAGACATCGAGATAGCGAAGGCCGGTCTCGGTCCGTAGCGCCAGATGCACCACCAAGCCCGGCATCGGTCCCATGCCGGCGGTGATCTCGTCGTACATGTCCGCGGTGATCGGTACGTCCTGCATCCAGGCAAAGAACGGCACAGCGGCCTCCTTGACATTTTCATCCGAGACAACCTCGGATGAATTGCTACAGTAGGACGCATGACCGAGGACGTCAATGGGACACCGTCGCGGCGTCGCCGCTACGACGCCTCGGGCCGGCAGGTGAAAGCGCGGCAGACCCGATCGGCGATCCTCGACGCGGCACGTCGGCTCTTCGTCGAGCGCGGTTACGCGGCGACCAGCGTTACCGCCATTGCGGCCGCGGCCGGGGTCGCTGCGGACACCGTGTACGCGTCCGTCGGTCCCAAGGCGGCGTTGTTCCGTGAGCTGATCGAGCTCGCCCTCTCCGGCACCGACGAGCCGGTGCCGGGCCCGGAGCGGGACCACGCGGTACGGCAGCGGGCCGCGCCCGACGCCCGGACCAAGTTGCGGATCTACGCCGCCGCGGTGACGGCCAACGGCCGGCGGTTGACGCCGCTTTTCGTGGCGCTGCGTGCGGCGGCGCGGGCAGCGCCGGAGCTGGACCAGCTGTGGCGGGAAATCTCGCGGCGGCGGGCCCGCAACATGCGGCTGCTCGTCGCGGACCTGGCGGTCACAGGGGAGCTGCGTGGCGATCTCACCCAGGACGAGGTCGCCGACGTGATCTGGACGATGAACAGCGCGGAGTACTTCGACCTCCTGACGGTTCAGTGCGGATGGAGCGATGCCGCCTTCGAACGATGGCTTTACGACGCCTGGGTGCGCCTGCTGCTGGAGCCAGGTGCCGCCGCAGGTTGAGGGAGCCACAGCCGGGGTACGGACGTTGGCGTGACCGCCGAGTTCGCGTTCGCCTTCGAGCCGTCGTACCGCCTTGCCGCACTGCCGTTCGGCATCACCGACCGCACTGCACGTGTCGTCCTGACCGAGACCGAGTTCGCAACGCGCTTCGGCCTCTGGCGGGTGCGCACACCGCTGAGCAACCTCGCTGGCGTCGAGCTCACCGGACCGTATGAGTTCCTGAAGACTGCCGGGCCCGCGCGTCTGTCCATGGCCGATCGCGGATTGACCTTCGCGACGAACGGCCGCCAAGGCGTCTGCGTGCGCTTCCGCGAGGCGGTGCGCGGAATCGATCCCACCGGGCGGATCCGCCATCCCGGCCTCACGGTCACCGTGGCCGACTGCGCCGGGCTGCATCAGGCGCTGCAGGACGCGGCCCGCTGACCGGGCCCAGCAGCTGATCACGTAGGGCGTCCGCCTGCCGGGCGAGTTCCGGCAGCCAGCTCCGCGTACCGCGGAACGCGCACTTGAGCGCGGCCACGCGCACCGCGAACCGGAGGCAGCGCTCAGCAGGGGCCGACGGGGCTGCCGCCATCGCATAGGCGTACGCGCCGTGCAGGGCGTCACCGGCACCGGCGGTGTCGACGACCTCGACCGCAGGCGGCTGCACGCTCCCCGAGCGGCCGGCCGACCACCACCGCACCGGTCCCGCCCCGTCGGACACGGCCACCGTCGGCACCTGCTGCGCCAGAAGTGCGGCCGCGGACGACTCGGGATCAGTCGCGCCGGGCATGCGGAAGTCGGCCGAGCAGACGACCGCGTCGGCGTGTGCAAGGAGCGGACCCATCCCCGGCTTCCAGCGTCCGGCGTCCACCAGCAGCGGGACGTCGGCCTCCGCGACGGCGCGGGTGGCGGCCGCTGCGAGCGTCCCGTGGTGCCCGTCGGCGAGAACCACATCGGCGGCGGCCACGAGCGGAGCCAGATCCGGGACTTCGTAGCCGGTCACGAGGGTGGCGTCGACCGAGACCACCGATCGCTCGCCGGTCGAGGTGAGGACGCAGACCGACGAGACCGGCAGGATGTCGTGGTGTTGGGCTGCGGCGTCGCTGAGAACGACGCCGCACTGCGCCAGGTCCGCGCGCGCGACCTCTGCCAGAGGTCCGCTTCCCACGGCGGTCAGTAACACCGCCCGGCCGCCCAGCGCTGCGAAGGTGACGGCCGCATTCGTCGCCGGCCCTCCGCTCGCCGCGGCCTGGGCGCGCGCGGTGATCTTCTCGTTGAGGGTCGGCAGCCGCTCGACCTCATGGACGACGTCGAGCGTGCACAGCCCGACGAACATCCCGGCCGGGGAGCGCGCGGATCCCGACTGTGCCGCTGCGCCGGGTCGCACGCGTCGATGATGTCAGGAGCCGGCCTACCGGGGTTCCCGGGGCACGGTCAGCCTGGGAATCCCGCCGAGCCCGAGGTTGTAGCGCACGCGGCGGCCGTACTCGGCGAGCTTCTGCCACAGCGCGGCGTGCGCCGGCCACGGAATCGGCTCGTCGCCGTCGAGCCAGGATTCGCCGAAAGTGATCCAGACAAGCGTCCAATCCGCCGCGTCGGCCCAACGACCCTGGCTGTAGTCGATCAACGACCGTCTGATCTGGACTGCCAACCGGCCGGCGTCGGCGAAGGTCGGCACGGTGTGCACCGTCCACACCCGAAAGTCGTTGGCCATCAGGTCGAGCTCGAACTCGCGCAGAACGGCAGGATCGACGAGGACGGTCGCCACGTTCTCGTGTCCCTGCGGTCGCACCCGACGATCATCCCATCGTCCCGCTTGCGCGTCACGGTCTGTGAAGGACGTACGCGCAATGCATCATCGACCTCAAGTTCGCAAGGCGGCGCGCCGATGGACCCTGCGATACGTTCCGGAAGACCCCCCGGGTCCATCGCAATTGCGAGGAGTTCTCCTTGCGCGCTACCGCTCTGCCGTCCGGTCGCCTTGCGACGATCGTCGCGGCGGCCTCTCTGACATCCGGGCTTCTATTTGCGCTTCCGCCCAGTGCGTCGGCGTCCTGGTTGCAGCCTGCGAATCTCCGGATCCTCGGCGTCACCTCGACGTCCTTCACGGTTACCAGCGGTGAGGTGCCGACCGATGCCACCGGCTACCGACTGTACGCGTCGACGAATCAAGCAGATGTCTGGTGGGACAACCTGGATTCCGGCACGCACAGCTCGGCGTTGGTCTCCGCCGCCAGCTCGAGCCCGACCGTCACGATCAGCGGGCTCACGTACAGCTCCGCTACCTGGTATTTCCGAATGGAGGCCACGAACGGCGCGGAGCACTCGTACTCGGCGAATTTCTGGAGTATCGGGTTGCGCCCGGATTCGCCGACGAACACGCGCGTTCACGCTTCGTCGCACGGAACCTACTTGACCTGGGACGGCGTGCAGTCCAATGGTTACGACGTGCAGCAGGCGACTGACCCGGCGATGACACAGAACGTCGAGACGTTTCCTGTCCGCACCGTCGGTTCGGCGGCGCAGCAGTTCACTCCGGGCGACCTGTCATACGGCCAGACCTACTACTGGCGGGTGCGGGGCTGGAACAGCGCGACGACATCGTCCTGGACTGCTCCGGTCTCGGCCAAGGCCGCCAACCACATGTACTTGCTGCGGCTGATGACCTACAACCTGCTCAACCGCAACGGCGACGGTGAGCAGGGCGCCTGTGGCGTCCGGATCGCGGCGTGGTCGAACCGCAAGGCACAGGCTGCAGGCGTCGTGGCCTCGTACACACCCGACATCATCGGCCTGCAGGAGGGCGGACAGCGCGGAGGGACGGCGACCACCCAGGCGCAGGACCTCGCGTCGGCCATCAACTACCGCATCGCCGACACCGGTCCGCAGGACCCGAACGTCTCCTACGCCGGCAACTACATCGCCTACAACCCGGCCACATACCGGACCGTCGGAGGCGGCGGGCACTGGATGCTCGACAGCACCGGAGTGGCCAACGTGTTCGACGCCGTCTACCAGGAGTTCCAGCCCCGGTCCGGTCCGGCCGCCAATATCCTCGTCGTCGACACACACCTGCCCCCTGACGTGGGCGGCGCCGCTGACCAGCTGCGTTACCGCGAGACGACCTCCATCATCGAGAAGGCGAGCTCCTTGGCGGCCAACCGCGGCGGGATCCCGGTCGTGTACACGGGCGACTTCAACTCCTTCCCGTCCCCGGGATGGCACCCGTTCGACGCGCCGCCGGTCGCCATGCACAACGCCGGGATCTCCAGTGACGCGGCCGTCGCGCGGTATCAGTGGAACGGCCAGTTCGCGTCCCGGAACCGGTACTGCATCACCCCGCCGGCCGATGGCATCAACCTCGACTACCTCTACGTCGGTCCCGGCGTTGCCGGCGGCAGCTGGGGTGTCGTGCTGAAGCTCAACAGCAGCAACCAGTTCAACCTGCCGATCCCGTCCGACCACAACCCGGTGGCCGGTACCCTCAAGATTCCTTACTGATGGCGTTCGACGAAGGGTTGGCCGACCGCATCCGCGAGGTACTCGCCGGCGAGGCAGGCGTGGTCGAGAAGCGGATGTTCGGCGGGTTGGCCTTTCTCGTCGGCGGGCATATGGCGGTGAGCGCCAGCGGGCAGGGCGGCCTGCTGGTCCGCTGCCCGCCCGACGACACGGCAGCTCTGGTCACCAGGCCTTACGTGCAACGTTTCGAGATGCGCGGGCGCGAGATGGACGGCTGGCTGCGCGTCGACCATGCGGGCGTCGCAACGGACCACGAACTCAGGCGGTGGGTCCGCACCGGCCTTGACTACGTCCGGTCGCTGCCGCCCAAGTGATCAGGAGATCGAACTAAGGACGACGTCACCGGACCGCGGACCGGTGCGGGAAGATTTCCGCATGCGCACGCGAGACGGTGACGAGCCGGTGCCGGACCGATGGACGAAGGCGACCGTGCGGCCGGATCTGTGGCTGGACGCTGAGGACGACCCACGACAGGGCGGCCCGGAACTGCGCGACGAGCGGGCCGTGCTGCTGGAGTATCTGCGCGTCGCGCGGCTCACCCTGCAGATGAAGTGCGACGGCCTGGACGTGGAGCAGATGGCGCGCCGGTCGGTGTTGCCCTCGACGATGTCGCTGCTCGGCTTGGTGCGGCACATGGCCGAGGTGGAGCGCCACTGGTTCCGGCGCTTCCTCGCGGACGAACAGGCGCCGCCCCTCTACAGCCGCCGCGGAGAGCGCGACGGCGACTGGACCGGCGCGGTCGCCGACGCCGCCGTGGTGGCCGACGCCTGGGTGCGTTGGCAGCAGGAATGCGCGTTCGCCGACGGGTACCTGGCCTCCGAGCCGGACCTGGGCGCGAGCGCCCGGGATGGCCACGGAACCGTCGTGTCGGTGCGCGAGGTCGTGGTGCACATGATCGAGGAGTACTCGCGGCACAACGGGCACGCCGACCTGCTGCGGGAACGCATCGACGGGCGGGTGGGGCAGTGAACCACGCCGCGGCCTCAGCCGGCGACCCACTCGGTCGTGAACGAGGCGTCGGCCGTGGTGCACTCCAGCCGGAAGGGTCCGTTCGCCGGCCGCCGAACCACGAAACATCCGTTGCCGTCGGTGCTGGCGTCGGCGGACGCTTCCGGTTCGGCGGCCGACGAGACCCGCACCTGGCCGAGCTGAGGGGGGATCAGCTGACCGGTGATGCCGTCGGCGTCGACCTCGATCTCGACGCTGACCTGCGCACCTTCGAACGACAGCGTGCGGGGAGCGGCTGACGAGCCGTTGCGGACCAACGCCACGTCGTCGACTGCTGAGTCGAAGCACAGCGTCAGCGTCTCGAGCTCCTCGTCGACGAGACGCCAGGTCAACGATGCCTTGGCGGCGTCGACGGCCTCCGCCGGAACCTGCAGGGACTCGTCGTACGCGGCTTTGAGCTCGCTCAGCAAGAAGTCGTCGCTCTCGAACTGCCGGGATGTCATCGCCGTCCCCCTTCGGTCACGAGCAGACGTTCCAGGCCCGACGTCGATCGCAGCTTGTCGAGACAGCGAGCTCGGGTGGGGCCGATGCTGCCGACCGGGATACCGAGCACGCGGGAGATCTCCGCGTACGGCACCGGGGGGTCGGCGATGAGTAGAACCATCAGGTGCCGCTCCTCCGGCTTCAACTGCGCCAGGCCGTCCCGAAGCGCCTGCCGCCGTTCTGCCCGCAACAGCGCTTCGTCGGTATCCGGGGTGTCGGCGACGATGGTCGCGAACCCGACGACGGGGTCGACGGGCAGCGCCCGCTGCCCCGCCGACAGCACCCGCAACGCCTCGCGCTTGGTCGTCGTGATGATCCAGGACGGCAGGGCCCGCGGCTCGCGAATGTTGTTCAGGTTCTCGACCAGCCGCAGCCACACCGTCTGGCTGACGTCCGCGGCGTCCTGCCCGGTGAGCCGGTAGGACCGCAGGACGGAGAACACCAGCGGCAGGTAGCGCTCGACGAGACCGTCCCACGCCGATTGGTCTCCCGCGGCCGCGGCCGCGAGAAGGTCGGCGAGGTCCGAGTACTGGCGAGAGGTCACGCTTGCCTCCTGTGTACCGGGCGATTGTCCCGTAACCAGCTCAGAGCCGCGATATCCAACTTCTCGGAGCTCCGCGGCGCGCGGCAGATACGTCCGGTGGCGACAGATTCTCGTCACCTGGTCAGCGAGGGCGGCCAGGCGGCTTGACGCCGTCCAGCTCGGAGGACGGTCCACTCGGACAGCACCGGTTCGGCGGCGGCAGCCTCAAGCGTGAAGCGCACGCTTCCGCGAGGTCGATGCGCACGGAACCGACCTGGAAGGTCAGTTGCCGAGCCGCCCGCTGCGCCCGGACCGCCGACTGGAACTGCGGGCTTCGAGCGGAGTCATAGGTCAGAAGCGCGAGGTCGGCGTCGACCGTCCGCCAGGCGAAGGCGCCCTTAGCGGCGGCAAGCACTTCGGGAGGCGCGACGCCGGTCTCTGCGAGTGCTTGCTTCAGTTCGTGCAGCAGTAGCTCGTCGTGGTGTTCTGCGAAAATGTGCATGAAGGTGCTCTCAGTCCTGTCGCTGCTCTCTGGGCGGCCGTGACCCCGCGGTCGTCCTCGATATCCCGGCGACCAACGAACTCCAGCTGAAGCAAATTGGATTGACAAACTGTCGGAGGTGTTGCTCAGCGCTGCTGATACACGACTACGTCACAGTCCGCGCCGGGCGGGGTCGGGTGCCGTGTACGGAATGTCCGGCTCCGAACGAGGTGAGGCTCAGCGCCGCCGCCACCGTCTGCGGACTGGCGTCCGCCGCGCTGAGTTGTACCTGCGCGAGAGCCTGCGCGACGGAGAGCCCGGCCGACAACCGACGGTGCAGATCGACCATCAGCCCCGCGACGTCCTCGTCGGACACCGGTCCTGTCGGAGCCACGAGCACGTTGGTCCCTAGACCTAGGAACCCGGTCGCCAGTCCCAAGAGCTCGTCGCCGACCGCGACCGACGACGATCCGCCGTCGCAGGCGGCCAGCACCACCAGTTGGGGGGCACGGTCGAGGCTCTGCAGGTCGTACACCGTCAGCGGGCCGTCGGCGAGTCGCAGCGACGAGAACAGCGGGTTGTCCGACCGGAAGGATCCGTGGGCGGCTATGTGCGCGATCCGGTTGCGGCTCAGCGCCCCCATGACCGCTGCCGCGTTCGCCTCGGCTCCGACGAGAAGTTCGGCGTGGTCGTACAGGCCGGCGACCGCGGCCGCCTCCGGTGACGCCACCCGCAGCAACGGCCCCGCGGCCGCCACGGTGCCGCCGGGATGGGAGCTGATCTGGCTGGCCTGCTGCCACAGCGCGGCGGACGGGGCCACCGTGACCGCTCGGCCGCGGCAGGAGGGCAGGACCGCCCAGTTCACCGACTGCAGGCACCCGGTCGGGACCACAACCAGCGGGCGGTCGGCGACGGTCCGGGCGATCGGCCGCATGAGTCGCTGGTCGAGCTCGGCGCCGATCCGTTCGAGCAGGTCGCGGGCGGCCGACTCGGTGCGCTGGCGGCCCGCGGGTCGCTGCGCTGCGGTGGTCAGGCGGCGCAGCGCGAAAGGCAGGAACGAGGTGAGCCGGTCGAGATCGCCGACGACGCCGAGATCATGCAGGCGGGCGCGACCGTCGACGAGGGTGACGGCCAGCAGCCGGCCGTCGCTGATTAGGTACTCGACCAGCGCCATCCCGCCGACCGCGTCGGCGAGGTCGTCGACGTCCAGGTGCGGCGACGCACCTCCCCAGCCGGGCACGAACCGGGCTCGTTCCCGGATCCGGCGCTCGAGGGCGACCTGTTTGCGCAGGAGTGCGTCGGGAGGACGAGCGGCGCGGCGCAGCTCGTCCGCCTGGAGGGTCACGCTGCGAAGTTCGACGAGCAGCTGCGCCAGCTCGCGATCCTGAGGCGGTCGGGCCGGGCGCAGCCGCATCGCCGTAGCCCGTCCGTGCTCGGCCCAGGTCAGCACCCGCCGCGGCCGCGCTGATTCGACGGCCAGGCGCAGCCCCAACTCGACCAGTCCCAAGCGGTGACCGGAGACGTGCGTGCGGAGGTCGGCGGCACCGAGGCTGAGCTGGTAGTCGTCCAGCACCCGGATGCCGGCCTGAAGCGCCGCGCGCGCCGACGCAGTGCGTCCCGCCGCCAGGTGCAGCAACGCCTCCGCGTGCCAGCCGCGGGAGCGAACCTCAGCCGGTCCGCGCCGGCGTCGCGCGGCCGGTCCGTGCAACAGTTCTTCGGCCTCAGCGAGCCGCCCTCGCTCGAGAGCGATCTTGGCGGCGAGGATGAACGCGTCCTGCGCGCGCGCCGTCCATCCGTAGGCGCCGAGCTCCGTGGCGATTGCCGCAGCGGCTCGGAAACCGACCCGGCTCGCGCCGGGGCCGGCAAGCCGGCACTGCAGCACGGTGTATCTCGCCAGTGCCGCCCAGGCGGCTCGTCGCTGGCGGGTGAACCGATTGAGTGCCGCGCGCGCCGCGCGGGTCGCCGCCTCCGGATCGCCGTCGAGCAGGGCAGTTTCGGCCAGCAGCAGCTGCGCTTGCGGCAGGGCCATGTGCCGACGCAGTGCCGCGAATTCGGACACCGCGCTCGTGGCATTGGCTCGCGCCTCGGCCACCAGCCGTACCGACAGCAGCAATTCCGCGCGGTCCACCAGAACGGTTCCGGCCTGGGCGCCCACGGCGCGGTGCCTGCTCTCTGCCTCGTCCAGTGCCCGCAAAGCCGCCGGGACATCGCCGCGTCGCAGATGCAGAAATCCCAGGTTGTCGAAGACGAATGCCAGCTGGAGTTCCAATTCGTTGTCCCGACAAACGTTCTCGGCCTCTCTCAAGTCGGTGGCTGCGGTGCTGAGCTGGGATCGGTAGATGTACAGCACGGCGCGGTTCTGTAGGACCCGCTGCACCCAGACCCAGTCGGCCGCGCGGCGCAAGGCCGGAAGGGCCCGGCGGTAGTCCGCAAGCGCGTCGTCGAGGTGGCCCAGTTCGTGGTGCAGAGCGCCCCGCTGCGCCCGCGCCCTGGCTTGGTGCACGCCGCGCAAACCGTCGACCGCGAGGTTGATGGTGGCGATGGCCGAGCGCGCCTCACCTTGGCGCATGAGGGCCGCCGCGAGGCTCATGCGCGACTCGCCGAGCAAGGTCGCAGAGGGCGTCCGACCCGCGTATCGAACAGCCCGACGCAGATGTGCGGTCGCGGCGTCGAGGTCGGTCACGTGCAGGGCGGCGAGACCGGCGGCGCGGGACAGCACCGCAGCGTCATCAAAATTCCGTTTTCTCACTGCGTCGGCGAGATGCCTTTCGGCCTCGGCTGCAGCGCGACGAGGATCGATGTCGACAAGCCTCAGGACGTACCGCGCCGAGTCGCTTGGCGTCGTCGGCGACTCCATAGACACCGCGCATTCACCCGTGATAAGAAGTCCCAGCGCGTACGATGTTGAGTCCCCAGCTTAGCAAGGGCGACCCTGTCTGCGTAAGCCGCGTGGCTGGAGGCCTTATGACCAACTGGGATGACTTAAAACAATACGGCGCATTCGAGCCGTCGGAAATGTTGATAGCAATATCGCAGAAACGGGTCATCCTCCAAGAACTGACCAGCCTGCTGGGTGGCGAGCCGGAACTCGCCGAAACGGATGCAGTACTCGGCCTGGCGCTCGTGAAGCTGAACGGCCTGGAGTCGAAGTTCGAGCGCGACGCTGCGCAGCACAACGCGTCGCGGAATACGAAAGACCAGCGCGCACCGATTCAGCCGATCGACATAGTGTTGCGGGAGCTACGGAACCGGTTCAAGAACACGTACGAGTTCCTGCCGACCATCGGCAAGAACCGGACGTTGGCCCAGGTCGGGGACTTGCACAACATCGGAGTGGGCAGCGATGGGGTACCGGTGCCGTATCACGCCTCGGCCGAGAGAGGCCTGCCTCCGCGCAAATCGTTCCCGGGCATGGGAGTCGAGGTCGGCGTCGCAGACACCGCAATCCTGCCGAATCCATGGATCGACGGTGCCTACCGCGCCGCACCGTACGACCGCTCCGGCCGCCGCCCGGCTCTCTTCACCGAAGGACATGCCGCCTTCGTCTGCGGACTCATCCTGCAGCAGGCCCCCGGATGCACGATCGTCGCGCGTCGCGTGCTCGACGACGAGGGGCAGGCCACCGCATGGTCGGTCGCCCAGGAACTGGTGCATTTCGCCGGCAGCGGGATCTCGGTGCTCAACTTGTCGCTGGGCTGCTTCACCGACGACAACGAGGCGCCGCTAGCGCTGGCGACAGCGCTCGACCGGATCGGGCCGGAGATCGTCGTGATCGCCGCGGCCGGGAACTACGACCGACCGCACGCGGGACCCGATGACGCCGTGCGGCCGATGTGGCCCGCCGCGCTGGAGGAGGTTCTCGCGATCGGGGCGGTCGACAGGGATGGGAACGCCTGCTCGTGGAGCCCACCGCTGACAACGCCGTGGCTCGACGCCGTGGCTGTCGGGGATGAGGTCGTCAGCACGTATCTGACGGGCGAGGTCCGGGTGCCCGACTCGCAAGCCGGGCCTCCGAGCGCGCCGTGGACCTCGGCTCAGCTCACGTCTCTGCACTACACGACGGAGCTGGCGAGCTGGAGTGGAACGTCCTTCGCGGCGGCGACGGTCAGCGGGGCCGTCGCGGCACGGACCGTGCCAGGGGTCTACAGCGCGCGGGCGGCGTGGGACGCGCTGCGCAGCGAGTCGTCGCCGGCGAAGGGCTCGGAGGTGCCGCAGATCGGATGCCGCCCGCTGGTTGCCCGAGCGAACGCGTCAGCCGGCTAGCTCGCTGCGAGCTGCGCCGCCGCCGCTGCGTGCGCTGCGACGGCCAGGTGCAGCCGGTCGTATGCGGCAGCAGTCCATTCGTCGACTAAGGTCTCGCGCGCCGTGTGCAGGGCCACTTCTGCGTCGTAGAGCCGGTCCGCGGCGTCCTGGCACGCCCTCAGCAGCTGAGCGCTGCGCTCGGTAGCTGACCGTTCCTGCTGAGTGCTGGTAGCCATGACCATCTCCGGGGACGTTGGCGACAGTCGTAAGAGGCACCGGCCGCCGCCGCAGATACGCGCAGCCCGGAGAAGCAGGACGTCGGTCGCCCACGACAGCGAGTCCGTCCGGCCGGTGACGTATTCGCCGGCGGCCGCAGCCGCTCTTCTCACTATTCGTCCCGCTGCTGCTGGAGGTCGACATGACGCCACGACCGGAGCTCGAACGCCCCCGACTGATGCGTTCGGCGCTGCCCCGCGACGACCTCTCGACCCGCCTGCAGTCCCGGGCACGGCCGCTCGCGCCGACCCAGCGGGTGGCGCCGGGGTTCCGGTCAGCGCCCAGCACGCCGGGTCACCGGCCGCCTGACGGCGCCGCGCCGGACAGCATCGCCTGTGCCAGCCGGGCGATCTCCCGGGTCGCCGGCGACAGCGGCACCGAAGCCCGACGGACGAACGCGATGGTGTCGAACAGCGGCGGGTCGAGCGCGACGGTATGTAGCCCGAGCGCCTCGGACTGGCCGCGAAGGACGGCGCGGGAGGCGATGGTGTCCCCGATCCCCCGTGACACCAGATTCAGGGCCGTCTCCACGTGCTCGACCTCGATCCACGGGTCGATCCGCACCGCGGCCAGGTTGGCCCGGTCGGCCAGCTGCCGCCGCGTCGGGTCCCGCCAGCCTGCGTGCGCGTCGTAGAGCACCAACCGCCGCGAGGCCAACGCGTCGATGCTCACCGGCCGCGCCGCTCGGCCGCGGTCCGCACTGACGTACATCACCTCGTCGCTGGTCCAGGGGGTGACCTGCAGCTCCTCGGCGTCGACGGGCAGGACCACGATGCCGGCCTCGAGCTCGCCCTCCGCAACTGCGGCGGCGACGTCCACCGAATTGAGGCCGACCAGCCGCACCCGCACGCCCGGATGCCGCTCGCTGAACCGCTGCACGAGCCCGGAGAGCAGGTAGTAGTCCGCGTTGCGCAGCACGCCGAACGTGGCTACCCCGCCGGCCAGCGCATGCACCGACTGCAGCGCACGGGCGGCGTTGTCCGCGGCTGACACGGCCGTCTCGGCGTAGGCCGACAGCTCCTGCCCCGCGGCCGTCAGCACCAGTCGCCGGCGCCCGCGGATGAACAGCTGCACGGAGTGCTCGTCCTCCAAGCGGCGGATCAACTCGGAGACCGACGCCTGGGAAATGTGCAGGGCGCCGGCGGCGGCGGTGAAGGAGCCGTGCCGCGCCGTCTCGAGGAACGCCCGGAGCTGGGTGAGCGTCACAGCGACACCATAGGGTAACCCTTTGGTAACTGCGGGCCGGTCCAGGGTTGTCCCAGCGGCTGTGCATACGTATTCTTCCGCCCATGCGTTTCACCCCCTCGCTTTTGGAAGCTCTCGCCGGTCGGTACACGATCGTGAAGGCCCCGGCGCACTCCGGACAGCCGGCGCAGCGCGACCCGGCGGTGGTGGCGACCGTTTCCGAGATGCTGCGCTCCATCGAGAGCAACGGGATGGACGCCGTCCGCAAGTACGCCGAGCAGCTCGACAACTTCACCGGCGGGTCGCTCGAGCTGAGCCAGGAACAGATCACCTCGAGCGGCGACCGGCTCCCGACCGCACTTCGCGAGGCGATCGAGCTCGGCGCGCGACGCACGGCCGCGTTCGCCCGCGCCAGCCGGGACAAGCTCCAGGACTTCGAGACCGAGATGGAACCGGGCCTGGTCACCGGCCACCGCTACGTCCCGGTACAGCGCGTGGGCGCCTACCTCCCGGCCGGACGGTTCCCGCTCACGGCGAGCGCCTTCATGACGGTCAACGTCGCCAAGGTCGCGGGCGTCCCGACCGTGATCGCCTGCACGCCGCCGCAGCCGGGCGGCGGCCCGAACCACGCCGTCCTCTACGCGGCGCACGTGTCCGGCGTCGACCGGGCCTTCCTGCTCGGCGGCGTCCAGGCGCTCGCTGCGATGGCATTCGGGCTGCTCGACGGCCCCCCCGTCGACATGTTGGTCGGCGCCGGCAACGCCTACGTCGCGGAGGCGAAGCGACAGCTGTTCGGCACGGTCGCGATCGACCTGCTCGCCGGACCGTCGGAGGTCGCCGTGATCGCCGACCACACGGCCGATCCCGTCCTCGTGGCCGCCGACCTGCTCGGGCAGGCCGAGCACGGCCCCGACTCGCCGGCCGCGCTGGTCACCACAGACGCCGGGCTGGCCGCAGCGGTCGCCGAGGAGGTGCAACGGCAGTTGCCGACCCTCTCGACGAACTGGATCTGCGGCCCGGCCTGGCAGAACCACGGGTCGATCACCGTCGCCGACGACCGGGAAACCGCCGTGGCTCTCATGGACGACCTGGCCCCGGAGCACCTGGAGATCCAGACCGAGGACGACGCCTGGTACCACGACCATCTGCACAACTACGGCTCGCTCTTCCTCGGCGCCTGGAGCACCGTCGCGTACTCGGACAAGGGGATGGCGGGCACCAACCACGTCCTCCCGACCGCGGGCGGCGCCAAGCACAGCGCCGGCCTCTCGGTGTCCCGGTTCCTGAAACCGCTCACGTATCAGCGGGTGAGCAAGGACGCGACGCATTCCCTGGCCGACGCGGTCGACGTCATCTCCGAATCGGAGGGGATGGCGGCGCACCGGGCCACCGCGACGCTGCGGCTTGCTCGCCTCGCCGAGTAGCCCGGATTCCGGCACCAATAGGAGGGACCGCCCCGATGACGCCGACGCCTTACCTGCTCGAAGCGCGCAACATCGTAAAAAATTACGGCCACGTCGAGGTGCTCCGCGAAGCCGACTTCCACGTCGAAGCCGGCAAGGTGACGGCCCTGATCGGCGACAACGGGGCCGGCAAGAGCACATTGGTGAAGGTCCTCTCCGGGGTGATCGCTCCCAACGCCGGCGAGATCCTGCTGCGGGGCGAGCGGGTCGAATTCGCCTCGCCGATCCATGCGCGCAACCACGGAATAGAGACCGTCTACCAGGACCTCGCCCTGGCGCCGGATCTCGGTCCGGCCGAGAACGCCTACGTCGGACGGGAACTGCTCAAGCCGGGCCTGCTCGGCAAGCTCGGCGTGCTCGACAAGAAGCGCATGCGGCGCGAGGCATTCCGGACGTTCACGTCCCTGGGTACTGACGTGAAAGACATGGACGCGACGGTCGCCGCGCTGTCCGGCGGCCAGCGCCAGAGCGTCGCCATCTGCCGGTCGGTGATGTGGGCCAAAGGCCTCGTCTTCATGGACGAGCCGACCGCGGCGCTCGGGGTGCGGCAAACCCGTCGCGTCCTCGACCTCATCCGCCGAGTGGCGGACAGTGGCGTCGCGGTCGTGTTGATCAGCCACAACATGCCGGAGGTCTTGAGCGTGTCCGACTCCATCCAGGTGCTGCGGCTCGGCCGAAGAGTCGCGGAATTCACGAGCTCGGCCTCGGTCGAGGATCTGGTCGGCGCGATGACCGGCGCGCTGGACCTCGCGTCATGACGGGCGTCGGCGCCATTCGACGTGGCGGGGGGCTGCGATGAGCACGGTCGACCGCGAGCCGGACGTCACGGCGGGCAAGGGACGGGCCGCGGCGACGGCGCCGTCGGAGTTCGCCATCACGACGCCCACGCCCGACCCCGACCAGGACGCGGTCGCCGCCAGCGGCGTCACCCCGTTCCAGCGGACCGTCCGCCGGGGCCTGGCATCGTCGCCCACGTACATGCTCGGCGTTCTGGTCGTGCTGTGCGTCATCTTCTCGGTGTTGAGTCCGCACTCGTTCCCGACCGTTGCGAACATCCGCAATCTCATCGTCGGGACGTCGATCTTCCTTGTCATGGCGACCGGGATGACCTACGTGATGGTGGCCGCCGGGTTCGACCTGTCGATCGGGTCGGTTCTGGTCTTCGCCGGGATCTGCGCGGTGAAGACGATGTCCTGGGTCGGCGGGCAGGGTTATTGGACGGCCTTGGCCGGCCTCGTGGCGGCCCTCGTCGGCGGTCTCGCCTGGGGACTGTTCAACGGCTTCTGCGTCACCAGGCTGCGGGTGCCGGCACTGATCACCACGCTGGGGACGCTCGGCGCGGCCCTCGGGGTCGCCAACCTGATGACCAAGGGCAACGACATCTCGGTCAGCCAGAACGCCATGATCAGCCTGCAGATCGACTACCAGCTCGGGCTGCCGTGGATCGTGTGGATCGCGCTGGTGGTCGTTCTCATCGGGGGGGCCGTGCTGCGGTTCACCCGATTCGGCCGGCACACCTACATCATCGGCTCGAACGACGAGGCGGCCCGCCGCGCGGGGATCAACGTCAACCGGCACCTTCTCAAGCTCTACGCGATCAGCGGCTTGCTGGCCGGTCTGGCCGGGATGATGTCCATCGTCCGGTTCTCCGATACGACGATCGGAAGCCACGCGCAGGACGCGTTGACCGTCATCACCGGCGTGATCCTCGGTGGCACCAGCCTCTACGGCGGCTACGGCACCATCCTCGGCACGGTCATCGGCATCTTCATCCCCACCGTCCTGCAGAACGGCCTGGTCATTCAGAACGTCCAACCGTTCTGGCAGGACGTGGCGGTCGGGTTCATCCTGATCGGCGCCGTCTACATCGACCAGCTCAAGAGACGTGCCCGCGACAAAGCCTGACACCGACAAAGCCTGACACCGACAAAGCCTGACACCGACAAAGCCTGACACCGACAAAGCCTGACACCGA
>JAICIE010000049.1 GCA_025924515.1 Jatrophihabitans sp.
CCACGCTCCCGCGGTGACGACGACGTAGTCCACCTCGTCCATGTCCGCGACCGTCGCCGCGATCTCCTCGATGTCCCCGGTCGCCGAGACAGCGACCATCGCCTGCCGGGCGAAGCCGATCTGCATGGGATCGGTGACCGCAACGATCTGCATGACCCCGTTGTCGACGAGCTTCTGCACCCGCTGCCGCACGGCGGCCTCGGACAGCCCCACGGCCTGGCCGATCGCGGCGTAGGACCGTCGACCGTCCGCCTGGAGCTGCTCGATGATGGCCTTCGACGTGTCGTCGACGCGATCGCGGGCGCCAGCGCGGCTCACTCACTGATTGTGACTTGCCTGAAACCCTCTTAGCAAGCGAATCCGTCGTTCAGGGCGTACATTCCCACGGAATCACTTGTCGACGCCCGGCGTGTCATGTCAGGATCTGCCCGTCCGGACCTGCGCGCCGTCGGCTGAACCTGGAGGCCCATGGACGTCCAAACAGCTGCCGTCCCGCCGCCCCGTGCCGGCGCCGCCGAAGGATCCGAAGTGTCGGCAGAGCCAGCACCGTCCGCCGGGCCCGGCTCGGCGATCGAGCTTGTCGGCATCGCCAAGACCTTCGCGTCGCGGCGCGGCACCGTCGCGGCGGTCGAGCGGGTCGACCTGGTGATCGGCGAGGGCGAGTTCTTCTCGCTGCTGGGACCATCGGGCTGTGGCAAGACCACGACGTTGCGGATGATCGGCGGGTTCGAAGATCCCACCGAGGGGCAGATCCTGCTGCACGGCAAGGACGTGGTCGGAGTGCCGCCGAATCACCGAGACGTGAACATGGTCTTCCAGTCCTACGCGCTGTTTCCTCACATGTCGGTGTTCGAGAATGTCGCGTTCGGTTTGCGTCGAAAGGGCGTCGCGAAGCGCGACACCGAATCCCGGGTGCGGGAGATGCTCGAACTCGTGCAGCTCGAGGGCAAGGCTGACCGGCGCCCGCGCGAGCTGTCCGGCGGCCAGCAGCAGCGCGTCGCCCTTGCCCGCGCCCTCGTCAACCGCCCGCGCGCCCTTCTGCTCGACGAACCGCTCGCAGCGCTGGACCTGAAGCTGCGCCAAGCGATGCAGCTGGAACTGAAACGGATCCAGCGCGAGGTTGGTATTACCTTCGTCTTCGTCACCCATGACCAGAACGAGGCGTTGACGATGTCCGACCGTCTCGTCGTCATGAACGCCGGGCGCATCGAGCAGCTGGGCTCGCCTCGGGAGGTCTACGAGCACCCGCGCACCCGCTTCGTCGCCGGCTTCATCGGGACCTCGAACTTCATCCGGCGCCCGGTGCGCTCGATGGAAGGTGACGTGGCCGTGCTCGACAGCGGGACCGACGAGAGGATCGTCGTACCCGGCGCGCGCGGTCGACGCCGAGGTCGGACGCCCCGTCGACGTCACGGTGCGCCCGGAGAAGATCGCGCTGACCGCGCTGCAGCCCTCGGGCGGCCGCTGCGCCATCCGGGGGCGTGTCGAGGAGGTCGTGTACCTCGGCACGTCGACGCAGTACGCGATGCAGTTGCGGGACGGCACCTCACTGACCGTGTTCGTGCAGAACGCGGCCGACGCCACCGACCTCGCTGACCGGGGCCAGGACGTGTGGCTGTCCTGGCTCCCCGAACACAGCCTGGCTCTTGCCGACAGCGGCAATGACATGTCCGATCCCGGAGGTCTTTCATGAAGAGCAACGAGCCCGACCGTCCCACCCCCGACCTGGTCCGCGGGTTGCTCCAGCCTCGACTGTCGCGGCGGTCGGCACTGCAGGTCGGCGGGCTCGGGGCGCTGGCCTCTGCCCTGGCCGCTTGCGGCGTGAGCGGCGGTGGCGGCAACAACGCCGCCCCGACGAACGCGTCGCAGTCGAAGTCGCAGTCCAAGGCGGCGCAGAGCTTCTGGGATCAGCAGAAGAAGACCGGCCACCTCGACTTCGCGAACTGGCCTCTGTACATCGACGTCAACCCCAAAAACAAGAACGATCACCCGTCGATCGACCTGTTCGAGAAGCAGACCGGGATACACGTCAACTACCAGGAGGTCATCCAGGAGAACGACTCGTTCTTCGGCAAGATCCAGCCTGAGCTGTCGGCCGGGCAGAGCACCGGCTACGACCTCATGGTCATCACCAACGGGCTCTACCTCGACAAGTTGAAGGCGCTCGGCTACCTCATCGCGCTCGATCAGAAACGCATGACCAACTTCTACAAGTACGCCAGCCCGCTGGTGAAGAACCCGAGCTACGACCCGGGCAACCGCTTCACCATGGCCTGGCAGTCCGGCATCACTGGCATCGGCTACGACCCGAAGCGAGTGGGTCACAAGATCACCAGTTGGGCCGACCTGCAGGATCCGAAGCTCAAGGGCAAGATCGGCATGTTCGGCGACACGCAGGACATGCCCAACAGTGCTCTGCTTGCCATCGGCGTCAAGCCGGAGACCTCCACGGTGGCCGACTGGAAGAAGGCCGTCACGTGGCTGAAGAAGCAGCAGCCATTGGTCCGCAAGTACTACGACCAGAACTACATCGACCCGCTGTCGAAGGGCGACATTTGGGTCTCGATGGCATGGTCCGGCGACATCTACCAGGCCAATGCGTCCGGAGCGAATCTGAAGTTCGTCGTGCCGAAGGAGGGCGGGGTTCTGTGGACCGACAACATGTGCATCCCGAAGTACGCCAAGCACCCGCTCGACGCATTGACCTACATGGACTTCGTCTACCAGCCCAAGATCGCGGCCATGCTGGCCGAGTACATCAACTACATCACCCCGGTCTCCTCGGCGCAGCAGGCGATCAAGCAGGACGCCCAGAAGGCGAAGGGCAGTGACAAGGCCGACCTGCAGCTGCTTGCCACCAGCCCGCTGATCTTCCCGAGCAGGTCCGACTTCGGCCGGCTGCACAGGTACCGAGTGCTGACCGCGAGCGAGGAATCCGTGTGGAACGGCCTGTTCGAACCGATTTATCAGTCGTGACGCGGAGGCGTCTGAGAGGGCGACTGACGCCGTACTGGTTGGCGCTGCCGGGCTGGCTTTGGCTGCTGATCTTCTTCGTGATCCCGACCCTCGTGATGCTTTCGCTGTCCACCCAGAGCGGGTCGATCGAGACGGGGTTCCGGCAGACCTTCGACGTCGCGAACTACTCGCAGACGTGGAGCCAGTTCCACGTCCAGTTCATCCGTTCGATCGTGTACGGCCTCATCGCAACCGTGCTGTGTCTGACGATCGGCTATCCGGTCGCGTACTGGATCGCGTTCCGCGGCGGCGCCCGGAAGTCGAGCCTGCTGTTTCTGATTCTGCTTCCCTTCTTCGTCTCGTTCGTCATCCGCACCCAGTCCTGGAACTTCATCCTGGCCGACAACGGCCTCCTGCTGACGCCCCTCAAGAGCGGGCACCTGGTGCCGCAGGACTTCCACATCCTCGCGACGTCGACGGCAGTCGTCGGCGGCCTCGCCTACAACTTCCTGCCGTTCATGATCCTGCCGGTGTACGTCGCGCTGGAGCGGATCGATCCGGCGCTCCTCGAGGCGTCGGCCGACCTCTACGCCTCCAGGACGGCAGCCTTCCTGCGCGTGGTCTTCCCGCTGTCGCTCCCGGGCGTCTTCGCAGGTGTGCTGCTGACCTTCGTGCCGGCCGCCTCGGACTACGTGAACGCCTCGATCCTCGGCGGTGCCAAGACGACCATGATCGGCAACATCATCCAGACCGAGTACTTCACGAACTTGGAATACAACAAGGCGGCCGCGCTGTCGTTCATCCTGATGGCGGCGCTGCTCATCGGCGTGTTTGCGTACGCGCGGGCGCTGGGGACCGAGGACGTCTTCGAAGTGGCCGCAGGATGAGCGCGGTCCTGGATCGGCCGGTGCAGGCCCCGCAACGCACACGGCACCCCCGGCGGTGGCGCGGCTGGTTGCTGCCGACCTGGTCGTGGTTGGTGATCGGCTGGCTCTGCCTGCCGATCTTCGTGATGATCCTTTTCGGGTTCAACAACACCCAGGGGAAGTTCAACATCAAATGGCAGGGTTTCACCCTGCAGTGGTACCGCCAGCTCTTCACGATTCCCGACCTGACGAACGCGCTAGAGGCATCACTGTCGATCGCCGTCATCGTCACGGTGATCGCGACAATCCTCGGCACCCTGTTGGGGATGGCGCTGGGCCGGTACAAGTTCCGCGGAATCGGGTCCGTCAACCTGCTCCTTTTCGCGAACATCGCCGCTCCGGAAGTCGTCCTCGGCGCCTCCCTGCTCAGCCTGTTCCTGACGGTCGGCATACCCCGCGGCTACTGGACGATCGTGATCGCCCAGGTCATGTTCAGCATCGCGTACGTGGCAGTCACCGTCCGCGCGCGCATGGCCGCCCTCGATCCGGCCCTGGAAGAGGCGGCGCGCGACCTCGGCGCGAACGGCGTGGCCACGTTCTTCCGGGTCACCCTGCCGTTGCTGATGCCGGGCGTCATGGCCGGCGCGCTTCTCACGTTCGCGCTGTCCATCGACGACTACATCATCACCAGCTTCAACGCCGGACAGACGGTCACCTTCCCGCTCTGGGTCTACGGCGCGTCCCGGAACGGGGTGCCCCCGCAGGTGAACGTCATGGGGACGCTGATCTTCGGTTTCGGCGTGCTGCTCGCCGTCGCCGGCGCCGCGATCAACCGGCGGAGGCAGGCCTGAGCGATCCGCGCCGGGCACTGGCGGACGCCCGGCCGGTGCCCTTCTGGCTCGACCGCCCGGACCGTCCGGCTCCGGCGCCGCCGTTGACCGCGGCGACCGAGTGCGACCTCGCCATCGTCGGCGCCGGGTTCACCGGACTGTGGACCGCCGTTCTGGCGAAGCAGGCGGATCCGGCGCGGGACGTCGTCCTGCTCGACAGCCGCACCGCGGGCTGGGCGGCCTCCGGTCGCAACGGCGGCTTCTGCGCCGCCAGCCTGACCCACGGCCTCGCGAACGGGCTGCGCCGCTTCCCCTACGAGATGCCCACCCTGCTGCGTCTCGGGCGCGAGAATTTCGACGCTCTCCAGGCCACCGTCGCGACGCACAGCATCGACTGTGGGTTCGAGCGCACCGGCGCCTTGGACGTCGCGACCGAGCCCTACCAGGTTCAAGAACTGCGCGAGGACGTCGCGCTGGCCAAGGAGCTGGGGGAGGACGCGGAGTTCCTCGACCGCGAGCAGGTCTTCCTGGAGGTCGCCTCACCGACCTATCTCGCCGGCAGCTGGCACCGCGAGGACACCGCGCTGGTCGATCCGGCGCGGCTGGCCGACGGGCTGCGCCGGGTGGCCCGCAGCCTCGGCGTGCGGATTCACGAGCACACGCCGGTCGCCGACGTGCGGCGCGATCGGGCCGGTGTCCGCCTCCGTACGGCGAGCGGCCTCGCGGTCCGGGCCCGCCGCGCCGCGTTGGCGACCAACGCCTTTCCCGGACTGCTGCGCCGGATGCGTCCGTACACCGTGCCCGTGTACGACTACGTGCTGGTGACCGAGCCGTTGACGCCGGCGCAGAAGGACGCGATCGGCTGGCGCCACCGGCAGGGGATTGGCGACGCGGGCAACCGCTTCCACTACTACCGACTGACCGCCGACGACCGGATCCTGTGGGGCGGGTACGACGCGATCTACTACTGGCGCAGCGGCCTCGGCGATCACCTCGATCAGCGGCCGGCGACGTTCGAACTGCTGGCGCGTCACTTCTTCCGGACGTTCCCGCAACTCGATGGCCTCCATTTCACCCACTCCTGGGGCGGCGCGATCGACACCTCCACGCGCTTCTTCGCGTTCCAGCGCACGGCGCTCGGTGGCCGCGTCGCGTACAGCATCGGCTACACCGGGCTGGGCGTCGGCGCCAGCCGGTTCGGCGCGCAGGTGATGCTCGACCTGCTGGACGGGCGCGACAGCGAGGCCCTTCGGCTGCGCGCCATCCGCGCACGGCCGATACCCTTCCCGCCGGAGCCGGCACGCTGGCTCGGCATTCAGCTAACCCGCACCGCGCTCGCGCGAGCCGACCGCAATGATGGACGGCGAGGTCCCTGGTTGCGCCTGCTCGACCGGGCCGGCCTCGGGTTCGACTCCTAACCGTAAGGTGTTCTGATGGTTCGATACGGCCCGCAGTACGGCCCCGACATCACCTTCCTCGGCGTCGATCGCTGCGACTGGTCGGACCCCGAGACCTACGCCGACGCCGACGTCGTCATCGTCGGCGCCCCGTTCGACGGCGGGACGTCGCACCGTCCGGGCACCCGGTTCGGGCCGGAGTACATCCGCAAGACCTGCTATCTGGCCCACGACGGCTCCCGTCCGTCCTTGGCGCTGGGCGTCGACGGGCTACGCGACCTGCGGGTCTACGACGCCGGCGATGTCGAGATGTTCTCCGGTGACGCGGCCCGATCGGTGCGCGACCTGCAGCAGGCCGTGTACCGGATCACCGCCAACGGCGCGATCCCGCTCGTCCTCGGTGGCGATCACACGATCGCCTGGCCGGACGCCGCCGGCGTCGCTCAGTACGTCGGCGAAGGACGCGTATCGATGATCCACTTCGACGCGCACGCCGACACCGGCAACATCGAGTTCGGGTCGCTGATCGGGCACGGTCAGCCCATGCGTCGGCTGATCGAGTCGGGCGCCGTGCGCGGTGACCGGTTCCTGCAGATGGGCCTGCGCGGCTACTGGCCGCCGCCCGAGACGCTGGACTGGATGGCCGAGCAGCGGATGCGGTCCTACGAGATGTCGGAGATCAGCGCCCGCGGGCTGGAAGAGTGCCTCACCGAGGCCTTTGCGATCGCCATCGATGACTGCGACGGCGTGTTCCTCTCGGTCGACATCGACGTGTGCGACCCGGCGCACGCCCCGGGCACCGGAACGCCCGAACCGGGCGGGCTGACCGCCCGGCAGCTACTCGACTCGGTGCGCCGGATCGCCTACGAGATGCCGCTGATGGGCATCGACGTGGTGGAGGTCTCCCCGCCCTACGACCACGCCGACATCACGTCGTTCCTGGCCAACCGGGTCGTTCTCGAGGTGCTCAGCGGGCTGGCCCGACGCCGACGGGACGCGGCCGACGGAACGACCTGGGATCCGCGAACCCCGCTGCTCGACCGACGCTAGCCTCGGGGCTACCGCCGCCAGGCGTTCTTGCGCCGCTGGATGTCCCACAACAAGATGACGATCAGCGCGACGGCCATGCCGATCAGCCACGCGGTCCCGGACTCGTTGTAGTGCGTGGCCGTGATCATCACCAACAGGATGGCCGCGACGATCCAGCCGCCGACCCGGGCGGCGCCGCCCCAGCTGCCGTGCCAACCCCACATCGACGGCTTCTCGCCGCGGTGATGTGCTGCATAGTCCGGGGGAGCGCCGAGATCCGGATCTTCGCTGTCGGGTCGAAGAGGCACCCGACCATTGTGGCACCGGGCCGCGCACCTGCGCCGGCAGCCCCACGAGCCCGGATACCGTGGCAGCCATGCGGATCACCGGCCTCGGGCACGCCAGCGTCCTCATCGAGACCGCGCACGGTGCCGTCCTCACCGATCCGTGGGTGAACCCGGCGTACTTCGGCTCGTGGTTCCCGTTTCCGGACAACTCCGAGCTCGACTGGGACCGGTTCGGCGCCGCCGACTACCTGTTCGTGTCCCACCTGCACCGTGACCACTTCGATCCCGAGCACTTGGCGAAGCACGTCTCGAAGAAGACGACCGTTCTGCTCCCGGACTTCCCGACCTCGGAGCTGGAGGACGCGCTGCGCGAGTGCGGGTTCACGTCGTTCGTCAAACCGCCCAACGGCGAACCCGTCGAGGTCGACGGGCTGCAGGTGATGATCCAGTCGCTCACGTCGCCGACGGACGGTCCCATCGGCGACTCGTCGCTGTGGCTCTACGACGGCGAGCAGCGGGTGCTGAACCAGAACGACGCGCGACCGTCGGAGCTGTCGGCCTTCACCGAGCTCGGCCCGATCGACGGCTATCTCGTCCAGTTCTCGGGAGCGATCTGGTTCCCGATGGTGTACGAACTCCCCGCGCGGGCGAAGCAGGCGTTGGGCTCGTCGAAGCGCGAGCGGCAGTTCGACCGCACCCTGCGGTACATCGAGGAGGCGCGCGCCCGGTTCGTCTTCCCGATGGCGGGACCGCCGTGCTTCCTCGACGAGGAGCTGTGGGGCTTCAACGACATCTTCGGCGACGAGTCCAACATCTTCCCGGACCAGACCGTGTACCTGCGCTGGCTCGACCAGCACGGGCACGACGAGGGACGGCTGCTCCTGCCCGGCACACGGGCCCGGCTCGACGAGCCGACGTGCCCGCTCGAGCACCCCTTCGACCCGTCCTCGATCTACGCGTCGGACGAGACGAAGGCGGCCTACCTGCGCCAGGTCCAGGCGCGGCGGACGCCGGAGGTCGACGCGGCCAAGGCGGCGTGGGCGCATCCCGAGGTCGACGTGCTCGCCGAGATCAGCAAGTGGTTCACGCCGCTGCTCGAGGAGGCCGAGCACATCGCGTCCGGGATCGATGGCGGGATCCGGTTGACGTGTGAGGACGAGCAGCGCGGCGACGTCGACGTGCTGATCGACTTCGCCGCGCGCGAGGTTCGCGCCTACGACGGGGTCAAGGTGCGCTACCGGTTCCGAACCCGGCGGGCATACGTCGAGCAGCTCATCTTCGAGCACGAAATCGACTGGGTGAACTCGCTATTCCTGTCCTGCCGTTTCTCGGCGCAGCGGATCGGCCCGTACAACGAATTCGTCTACGTCTTCTTCAAATGCCTTTCCGAGGAGCGGCTCAACTACGCCGAGGGCTGGTTCGCCGAGCAGAACGCGGTGGAGGCCGCAGAGACGATCACCCTCGACGGCTGGGACCTGCAGCGCCGCTGCCCGCACCTCAAGGCCGACCTCTCCCGGTTCGGGTCGATCGACGACGGTGTGCTCACCTGCCAGATGCACGGCTGGAAGTGGCGCCTCACCGACGGCAAGTGCCTCACGTCGGTCGGTCACGACCTGCGCTGTGCGCCGGCGGGCGACCCGGTGCCAGGGGAGCCGATCCTCCCCGTCAACCACGCGCCGGAGCTGCGGGGCCAGCACGAGATGGAGGAGGACGCGGCCAGCGCGTGAGTGTTGTCGCGCGTAGCGTTGGCGGGCCGACGTCGCCTGTCGGGGTCTGGGTGGGGCCGGAGGGATTCGAACCCTCACTGCAACGACCCTAAATCGTTCGCCTCTGCCGTTGGGCTACGGCCCCGCGCGCCACAGACTACGCAGGGCAGCGGATGGCCCAGGCTTTGAGCGGTGCGCCAGCAGGGCGACACGCCGGGAACCGGCTGCGGCCGCACCAGCGGGATTCAGCCGCACCGGAACGGCCGTTCGACTCAGCGGCGCGTCGCACACGACATGCACCGCTCGGCGGTCGGCCGCGCCCCCAGCCGCTCGGCCCCGATCGGTTGGCCGCACTCGACGCAGCGTCCGTACGCCCCGCCGGACACTCGGGCCAGGGCCGCATCGATCTCGTCCAGCCGCGCCTCGGCCGCGGCCAGCAGCGCCGCAGCCTGCGCGCGCTCGAACCCGATCGTGGCCCCCTCGGGGTCGTGCTCGTCGTCGCCCGTCGTCGAGGACGCCGAATCGAGCACGTCGCGCAGTTCGGCCCGCAGCGCAGCGGCCCGCGCGGACGCCGACCGGCGGGCATCCAGCAGCCGATCCCGGGACGTCACACCAACTGCAGGTCCCGCATCAGCTTCGCGACGTGGCCGGTCGCCTTGACGTTGTACTGCGCGACCTCGACGCGGCCCTCGTCATCCACGACGAACGTCGAGCGGATCACGCCGGTCGTCTTCTTGCCGTACATGGTCTTCTCCCCCCAGGCGCCGTACGCATCGAGCGCCTCGTGCTCCGGGTCGGACAGCAGGGGGAACGGCACGGCGTCGCGTTCGCGGAACTTGGCCAGCTTCGCCGGCGCGTCCGGTGAGATGCCGAGCACCGCATACCCGGCCCGCTGCAGCGCGGCGTCGTTGTCCCGGAAGTCGCAGGCCTGCGTCGTGCAGCCGGGCGTCATCGCCGCCGGATAGAAGTACACGACGACCTTGCGGCCGCGGAAGTCGGCGAGGGACACCTGATTGCCGTCGGCATCGCGGAGGGTGAAGTCGGGCGCAGGATCTCCCGGAGAAAGGCGAGGCACGCAACCCACGCTATCCGGCGACCGCGCTGCGCCTGCAGCAGACCACTAGGCTCCGGCTGCAGGGACGTCGGCACACCAGGGCCGGACCAAACGGAGAGGAGCCGGCGTGGCGGCCTTCGATCGCAGAGCCGACGAGATCCAGCAGGAGATCGAGCAGGCCCGCGTCACGCTCGCAGAGTCGGTCGACCGGTTGGCCGAGCGCGGCGACCCCAAGCGCCTGGTGAACCAGGTCAAGGTCGCGGTCCGGCTGAAGCTGGAAAGCCCGCAAGGACGGGCCGTGCTCGGCGTCGCCGGCGCTCTGGTCGCGCTGATCGTGATCCGCCGGATCCGCAACTCCCGCTGACGGCCGCTGAGCCGCAGCCCGGACCTGTCGCGCAGCGGACCGTCGCCCTCGGCGTGCACCACGGCGCACACGCCGCGGTGTCGGCGGGCGGAACCGATCCGGGCGCCCGCTAGCCTCTGCGTGGAGGTCCGGTTCACCGACGAGGAGCGACCTTGCCCTTCCGACTCACGCCGCGCGACACGGCCTTCTACGGCATGTTCACCGAGGCCGGCCGCAACGTGTCCGACTGCGCGGACATCCTCGCCGGGCTTCTCGACCCGAACGCCAATCGGGAGGCCATCGCCAAGCAGATGCGCGAGCGGGAGCACGTGGGCGACAACGTCACGCACCGCATCATGCGCCAGCTCAACACCAGCTTCGTGACGCCGTTCGACCGCGAGGACATCTACCGCCTTGCCGGCGCGCTCGACGACGTGGTCGATGCGATGGAGGCCGCCGCGGACTTCATCGTCCTCGCCGACGTCGGAAAGCTGCCCGCGCTGATGGCCGAGCAGATCACCCTGCTCGCGGCCTCGTCGCACGAGACGGCCGACGCGATGGGGCGCCTGGGCACGTTGCAGGACCTCGAGCCGTACTGGATCGAGGTGAACCGGTTGGAGAACGAGGCCGACCGGGTCTACCGCAAGCTGCTGTCCCGGCTGTTCAGCGGCGAGTACGACCCGCTGACGATGGTCAAGCTTCGCGAGGTCGCCGACAGCTTCGAGGAAGCCGCCGACGCGCTGGAACACGTGGCCAACGCCGTCGAGACGATCGCCGTCAAGGAGTCGTAGGACGGTGCACACCACGGAGTCCACCTGGCTGGTGGTCGTGATCGTCGCGGTCGCTCTCGGCTTCGACTACACGAACGGCTTCCACGACTCGGCCAACGCGATCGCGACCGCGGTGTCGACCCGCGCGCTCACCCCGCGCCTGGCGCTGCTCATGGCGGCCGTCATGAACGTCGTCGGAGCGCTGATATCCACCAAGGTCGCCAGGACGGTCGGCAACGGCATCATCGACCCGCCGCAAGGACGCGGCGGGCTGATCATCGTCCTGTCGGCGTTGCTGGGGGCGATCGTCTGGAACCTCGGTACCTGGTTCTTCGGCCTTCCGTCGTCCTCGTCGCACGCGCTGATCGGCGGCCTGATCGGCGCGGCGCTGGCCGGCTCCGAGGGCGTGAAATGGTCGGGCGTCGTCGACAAAGTGGTGATCCCCATGATCGTCTCGCCGATGGTCGGGTTCGCCCTCAGCTACCTGTTCATGCTGGCCATCCTGTGGGTGTTCCGGAAAGTGAACGCCCATCGCGCGCAGCGGGGGTTCCGCTGGGGTCAGATCGCCTCGGCCGCGACCATGGCCTTCGGTCACGGCACGCAGGACGCGCAGAAGACGATGGGCGTCATCGCTCTGACGCTCGCCGTGTCCGGTCACCTGGGCAAGGACGCCGGAATCCCGCTGTGGGTCATCCTGGCCGCCGCGGCGGCGATCTCGCTCGGCACCTACTCCGGCGGCTGGCGCATCATGCGGACCCTCGGCCGCCGGATCTTCTCGCTGACGCCGGCCAGCGGCTTCTCCGCGCAGACCGTCGCGAGCGGGGTCATGCTCGCCACGGCGCAGTACGGACTGCCGGTCTCCACCACGCACGTGATCAGCAGCTCGGTGATGGGCGTCGGCGCGACGCGCCGGCTGTCGGCGGTCCGGTGGGGCGTCGCCGGCAACATCGTGACGGCCTGGGTCATGACCATCCCGGCCGCGGCCCTGGTTGCTGCGGCGCTGTGGTTCGTCGTGCATCCTTTGCTTTCGTGAGCACCGGGCCGGATCGCTCCGCGGGCGCCCCGCCAGCCGCCGGGGGCCGGCCCCGCCCGCGCCGCGTGGCCGTTCTCGGCTCGACCGGTTCGATCGGAACCCAGACCCTCGACGTCGTCCGCCACAACCGCGACCGCTTCACCGTCCCGGTCCTCACCGCCGGGGGCGCGGACGTCGAGCTCCTCGCCCGGCAGGCCGCCGAGTTCGGCGCCGAGGTCGTCGGGGTGAGCCGCGAGCAGACCGCTGCGTCACTGCGGGACGCGCTGGCCCGGGCCGGCGCGACGGCGCGCGTGGTCGCCGGACAGGCGGCGTGCTGCCAGCTGGCCGCGGCGGAGGTCGACATCGTCCTCAACGCCGTCGCCGGCGCGCAGGGGCTGCGCGCCACGCTTGCCGCCCTCGAGGCCGGCCGGACCGTCGCCCTGGCCAACAAGGAGTCGCTGATCGCCGGCGGCCCGCTCGTCACGGGGCTCGCCAAGCCGGGCCAGATCGTCCCGGTCGACTCCGAACACTCCGCGCTCGCGCAATGCCTGCGCGCGGGCAGCCACGGCGAGGTGCGACGGCTCGTCGTCACCGCCAGCGGCGGACCGTTCCGCGGGCGCGCCCGCGCGGACCTGCGCGACGTCACGCCGCGGGAGGCGCTCGCACATCCCACCTGGGACATGGGGAAGCTGATCACCACGAACTCCGCCACCCTCGTCAACAAGGGATTGGAGGTCATCGAGGCGCACCTGCTCTTCGGCGTGCCGTACGAACGGATCCAGGTCGTCGTGCACCCGCAGTCGATCGTGCACTCGATGGTCGAGTTCGCCGACGGCGCCACCATCGCGCAGGCCTCCCCGCCGGACATGCGGCTGCCGATCGCACTCGCCCTGGGCTGGCCCGACCGCGTGCCCGACGCCGCACCCGCGATCGACTGGACCCGCCCGGCGTCCTGGACCTTCGAGCCCCTGGACGACAGCGTCTTCCCGGCTGTTGCCCTCGCCCGCCGCGCCGGCTCCGCCGGTGGCTGGGCACCGGCCGTCTACAACGCCGCCAACGAGGAGCTGGTCGACGCCTTCCACGCCGGACGCGTCGATTTCCTCCAGATTGTCGACACGATCGCCGACGTAGTAGAGGAGTGGCTGCGAAGTCGCCCGGCCGAGGACGGGAACCTCGGTACCGTCGAGGACGTCGAACTAGCGCAGGAGTGGGCGCGCCGAAGAGCGCGCGAGCTGGCGGCGGAGGCATCGCCGCGGTAGGAGGCAGAGCGGGTGAACGGCACGGGGCTGTACGTCCTCGGCGTCGTCATCTTCGCCGTCGGGCTGCTCGCATCGATCGCCCTGCACGAGATCGGGCACCTTCTGCCGGCCAAGAAGTTCGGCGTCAAGGTCACCCAGTACATGGTCGGGTTCGGCCCGACCATGTGGTCGCGCAAGCGCGGGGACACCGAGTACGGGCTCAAGGCGCTGCCGTTCGGCGGCTACATCCGCATGATCGGGATGGTGCCGCCGCGCGCGGACGGGCGTCGCTCGCGCTGGCCCCGCCGGCTGGCGAGCGCCGTCGAGGACTTCCGGCAGGTCAGCCGCGCCGAGGTGCGTCCCGAGGACGAGGATCGGCAGTTCTACCGGGTGACGCCGGGCAAGAAAATGATCATCATGCTCGGCGGGCCGAGCATGAACCTGCTGATCTACCTACTGCTGACGGTGGCGCTCCTCACGACCCTCGGCAAGCCGCAGATCACGACCACGACGACCATCAAGACCGTTGCCCAGTGCATCGTCCCGGCGAGTTCCCACGTCGCCAGGCGCACGACCTGCCCGAACACCGCGCGCGCAGCGCCCGCCTTCCGCCACCTGGAACCGGGCGACACGGTGCTCGCCGTCGACGGCCACCGCATCCGCACGTGGGATCAACTCGCGGCCGCCATCCAGCCTGCTGCCGGCCGGACCCTGCATCTCGCGGTGCGCCGCGACGCACGCACCGTGCACGTCGCGGTGACGCCCGTCGAGAACCGGTTCGCGTCCGGCGGCGAGATCAAGACCGCTGGCTACATCGGCATCGAGCCGACCGCCCGCCAGTACTTCACCCGCCAGTCGATCACCTCAGTCCCCGGTGAGATCGGCAACCAGATCGGCATGGGGTTCACCGCGCTCGGTTCCTACCCCAGCAAGATCGCGAGCTTGTGGGGAACGATCTTCGACAACAAGCCGCGCGACCCCACCGGAGCCGTCGGTGTCGTCGGTATCGGCCGGCTGTCCGGCGACTTCGCCAGCAGCCCGGCGTACGACGTGCTCGCCAAGGTGTACGTGCTGATCGGCCTGCTCGCCTCGGTCAACCTGCTGCTGTTCTTCTTCAACCTGCTGCCGCTGCTACCGCTCGACGGCGGGCACGTCGCGGGAGCGCTCGTCGAGGCCGCCAAGCGAGGACGGGTCCGGCTGCGCGCCCGTCGGGCGGGAGCCCGCGCTCGCCCGCAGATCTTCGTCGACACCGCGCAGATGGTCCCGGTCATGTATGTCGTCGCGTCGGTGCTGATTGTGATCAGTCTCCTGACGCTCTACGCCGACATCGTCAAGCCCATCAGCCTGTCCGGAGGATGATGGTTGACGTGAGCATTTCCCTCGGCATGCCGACCGCCCCGCCGCCCGTCCTCGCCCCCCGCCGAAACTCGCGCCAGATCAAGGTGGGTTCGGTGCTCGTCGGCGGCGACGCGCCGGTGTCGGTCCAGTCGATGACGACGACCCTCACCGCCGACATCAACGCCACGCTCCAGCAGATCGCCGAACTGACGGCGGCGGGATGCGACATCGTGCGGGTCGCGGTGCCGTCGCAGGACGACGCGGAGGCGCTGCCGGCGATCGCGAAGAAGTCCCAGATCCCGGTCATCGCCGACATCCACTTCCAGCCCAAGTACGTGTTCGCGGCCATCGACGCCGGCTGTGCCGGTGTGCGGGTGAACCCGGGCAACATCAAGGCTTTCGACGACCGGGTGGGCGAGATCGCGCGGGCGGCCGGCGACGCCGGCGTGTCCCTGCGCATCGGCGTGAACGCCGGATCTCTGGACAAGCGCCTGCTCGCCAAGTACGGCAAGGCCACGCCCGAGGCGCTGGTCGAGTCCGCCCTGTGGGAGGCCTCGCTGTTCGAGGAGCACGGCTTCCGCGACTTCAAGATCTCGGTCAAGCACAACGACCCGGTTGTCATGGTGCGCGCGTATGAACTGCTCGCAGAGCGCTGCGAGTATCCGCTCCACCTGGGCGTGACCGAGGCGGGCCCGGCGTTCCAGGGCACGGTCAAGTCCGCGGTCGCCTTCGGCGCGCTGCTCTCCCGGGGCATCGGCGACACGATCCGGGTCTCGCTGTCCGCGCCACCGGTCGAGGAGGTCAAGGTCGGGCTCGCCATCCTTGAGTCCCTCAACCTGCGCCAGCGCCGGCTCGAGATCGTGTCCTGCCCGTCCTGCGGGCGCGCGCAGGTCGACGTCTACACCCTCGCGGAGCGGGTGACCGCGGGCCTCGAGGGACTCGAGGTGCCGCTGCGGGTTGCGGTCATGGGCTGCGTCGTCAACGGTCCAGGCGAGGCCCGAGAGGCCGACCTGGGCGTGGCGTCCGGCAACGGCAAGGGCCAGATCTTCGTGAAGGGACAGGTGGTCAAGACCGTTCCCGAGTCGCAGATCGTCGAGACCTTGATCGACGAAGCGATGCGCCTGGCCGACGAGATGGGAACGGCCACCGGCACGCCCACCGTTTCGGTCAGCTGACCGAGTCCCCCGGCCCGGCGGCTTCCGATCCGGCGACTTGTCCGGGCGATCCTCGTCGGCAAATTGCACGATCCGGATGGGTACGACCCCGGTCGTGACGACGCTGCGCCCGGCTCCGCGGCCGAGAGCCGTCGGAGCCGGCCCCGTTCGGAGCTTGGCCGACCGCGACTACCCCGTGCTGCGAACGGTCGTCGATTCCCAGCCCTTGGTCAACGCCGTGTTCGCCGCTCGGTTGGATCTCGTGCGCTCGGTCGAGCCGCGGCGCCTCGGCGGCAGCGTCCTCGCGGTGGACACCGACGGGGGGCTGGACGGCGTCGTCTTCGCCGGCGGCACCATCCTGCCGCTCGGCGGAACCCCGGACGCCTGCGCGGTGGTGGCGGCCGCGCTGGCCCGCGAGGCGCGGATCTGCACGTCGGTCGTCGGGGTCCGCTCCGCGGTGGCCGCGATGCAACCGGTGCTGGAGCGCGAATGGGGGTCGCCCCGCGCGGTGCGGTCCTGCCAGCCCCTCCTGGCGGCGACGGGGGAGATCCGGGCTCAGCTGCCGACGAGCGATCCCGGGTTGCGCTGCCCGGCGGCCGCGGATTTCGCCGAGTACCTCGCCGCGTCCATCGCCATGTTCGAGGAGGAGCTCGGCACGTCGCCGATGGACCGAGGCGGTGCAGCCGCCTATCGCCGCCGGGTCCGCGAGCTGATCGACACCGGCCGCGCCTTCGCCGTCACCGACCACAGCGGTGCGGTTCTCTTCAAAGCCGATCTCGGTGCGGTGACGCCGCGAACCTGCCAGGTGCAGGGCGTCTGGGTGCGGCCCGACCACCGCGGCCGGGGTCTGGCCACCGCGGCGCTCGCCGGCGTCCTGCGGCACGCACTCACCTTGGCGCCGTCAGTATCGCTCTACGTCAACGACTTCAACCTGCCCGCCCGCCGGCTGTACGAGCGGCTGGGGATGAGACAGGTCGAGGAACTGCGCACCATCCTGTACTGACGCACCCTGATCGATGCGGACGGGTTCGTCCTAAGCTGCTTGCCCGTGCGCGCGGTCGTCTTCGATTGGGGTGGAACCCTCACGCCGTGGCACACCATCGACGCCCTCGAGGGCTGGATCGCGACCGTCAAGGACCCAGAGCTCGCGCGGCGGCTGCACGATGCAGAGCTCGCCGCCTGGGTGCGCTCGCGCGACGAGCACCGCAGCACCACCCTGGCTGCGCTCTTCGAGGCTGCCGGCGTCGCCTCGACCGAGCACATGCTCGCCGACTTCTTCGCCTGGTGGGAACCGCACACGTTCGTCCATCCCGACGCTCCCGCGCTCCTGCGGGACCTGCGTGCCCGGGGCCTGCGGATCGGAGTGCTGTCCAACACGTTCTGGCCCCGCGAGGAGCACGAGCGGATCTTCCGGCGCGACGGGCTCGACGGCCTGATCGACGCAGCGGTGTTCACGTCGGAGATCCCGTGGACGAAGCCCCATCCGCAGGCCTTCGCGGAGGTGCTCGCCGCGCTGAGATGCCCCGATCCGGCGACGGCGGTCTTCGTCGGCGACCGTCCTTTCGACGACGTTCACGGAGCCAGGCAGGCGGGAATGCGCGCCGTCCTTCTGGCGAACAGCGACATCCCCGAGCACCAGCGCGGCACGGTCGTGGGGGTGCCGGACGCAGTGATCCACCGGCTGTCCGAGCTGCCGGAAGTTATCGACCGGTTGGGGGCCACCGACGCTCCGTGACGGCGGGAGACCTTTGAGAGATCCGGGCTGGTTCATCCGGCTGATTCGCTTTAAGGTCCGATATGCCGCGGGCGCTTCTGTCCGATTCGGCTGCCGACCCGAAGGAGTGTCGATGCGAAAACCCCTGATCGCGGCCGCGGTAGCGGCGCTGGGCATGGCGGTACCCGCTGCGGTGGGATCCGTCCCGACAGCGTCAGCGCAGGCCGGGCCCGTGCTCGTGCCGCATGCGGTGGAGGCCCCGGACCGGCCGGCACCGGCCGGCGCCCAGGGAGCCGCCTGCACCGCCCCGACGCCGGACATATCCGGCGAGGTGCACGTCTACGCCTGGCTGCACTGCTACACCCCGGCGCAGATCTCGGCCGCCTACGGCGTCACGGCGCTGCATCGCGCCGGCGATCTCGGCGCCGGCCAGACCATCGTCCTCATGGATGCCTACGGCAGCCCGACCGCGGCGCAGGACCTCGAAACGTTCCACCAGACCTTCTATCCGTCACTTCCGGCGCCGGACTTCGACGAGATCTATCCCGGCGGCAGGCCGAACTACGGCAACGGGTGCCACGGCAACGGCACCGGGATCTCCGGGCCGTGTGCAGCGGCGAACTGGTCCGGTGAGGCCACCCTGGACATCGAGTGGGCGTACGCCATCGCTCCGCTCGCCCACATCGTCCTCGTCGGTGTACCGCCGGCCGAGACGTTGGGGGTTCAAGGATTCCCGAACCTGTTCAAGGCTCTGCGCACCGTGGTCGACCAATATCCCGCGGGCACCGTCATCTCGCAGAGCTTCGGCGTCACCGAGCAAACCTTCGGCGGGGCCGCCAAGACGCAGACCGCCCGCTTCGACGCCGTCTACAAAGCCGCCGCCGCCAAGGGCGACACGGTCTTGGCCTCCTCCGGCGACAACGGCACCACCGGCACGAGCAAGCAGCAGCACGAGAGCACCAGCTACTCGTATCCGACGGTCGGCTGGCCGGCCTCCAGTCCCTACGTCACGGCGGTCGGCGGCACGCAGTTGCAGTACGGCTGGACCTGGCACCCGACCAGCGACGTGCCGTTCCTGCCGAGCGGTGACTACAACCCCGCCTACTTCGCCTACTCGAACAGCGGCCGCTCCGAGGCGGTCTGGAACGAGACATGGCTGCCCGCGGCCACCGGCGGCGGTCCCTCCGCGATCTACCCGCGTCCGGACTGGCAGTCGCAGCAGGCTGCGATCATCGGTCGGGACGCCCGCGGCGTGCCCGACCTGTCCTGGAACGCCGCGGTGAACGGCGGTGTGCTGGTCTGGATCACCGCGTTCCCGGACTACCAGCGCGCGGGTTGGCACGTGTACGGCGGCACCAGCGCCAGCTCGCCGCAGGTCGCCGGCGTCATCGCGCTCGCCAACGAACAGCAGGCCGCGGCCGGACAGCCGCCGGTCGGGTTCCTCAACCCGCTGCTCTACCAGGTCGGCGACCGCAGCGGTGCCAGCACCGCAGCGTTCAGCGGCACCGGCGCCTTCCGCGACATCGTGCCGCGCAGGTACGGCACCGCGGCCAGCGGGATGCTGCACAACAACCGGCTGTGGCAGTACAACGCCGACGGCAGCGTCTCACCAGGGCCGGTCCTCGGCTGGCCGACCCGGCACGGATGGGACATGACGACGGGCTTCGGTTCGCCGCGCGCGGCGGCCTTCGTGGCCGCGGTGCGCGCCGCCCGCAACGGGTAGGGCGCGTCGGTACGGCGGGCCCGGGCCATCGTCCCCAGGACGGTGGTCCGGGCCCGCGGCCAGTCAGGAACCCGGACCGATGCCCGGAAACGGCTCGGTCAGCCGCACGGCGCCCGTCATCGGCCGCCACTGCACCCCGCGCACGGCGCTGGCGGTGAGCGCGCGCTGTGCGGGATCCCGCGCGGGCCGTCCTGACGCGGTCGCGGCGGCCGTCGCGTAGAGATAGCGCCAGGCCTCGGCACAGCCGTCCTCCAGCGTGACCGCCAGTCGCCCTGCGGAGCGCTGATCCGTCACGGAATAGAGATCCGGGTAGTCCGGCTCAGGCGGCACCGGATCGGCGCCCGCCGCGGCGATCGCTGCTGCGGTGCGAAGGCGCAGGCCCTGGTGGGCCTCGGCACAGGCGCGGGCGAGGTCGAAGGCTGCGCCGGTGCAGCGCGGGCCCAGGACGCCGTAGCCGTAGCAGGCGCGGTGTTCGGCGGCCAGGGCTGCCTGCCACGCCAGGATCACCCTGGGGTTCACCGCAGCAACTCCGCGTGTCCGGCCTCACAGGCGGCGATGCTCGCCAGGAGCGCTGCCTGCTTGCCCCGCAGCCGGGCTGCGTCGGTCGCGGCGGCCGCGGCGGCAGACCTCTCCGCGGCGCGCACCTGCGCGCGGGTGACGGTCGGTGCCGCATGGGACACGCTCGTCGGGCTCGTGACCGGAGCCGCGCTGACCTCGCGGATCGCCGCCTCAACAGCGCGGGCGTGGGCGCGGTGGTCGTTGTGCAGTTGACGGGCCAACGTCGACTCCTCGGCTGCGAGGCGGTCGGTCAGCGCGAGCAACCGGTACTCGCGGGCAAGCGCGGTCCGCAGCGGAGCAGGGACGGTGGCCCGATCGCGGACCGCCCGCTGAGGACGGGCGACGGCGGCCGCGACGCCTGTGCCGGCTCCGGCCAGGACCGACAGCACGGCGCAGACGACGACAGTGCGCCGGGACGGCCCCTTCTTGTGCGCGGTCGGCGGCTCGTCGCCGTCGGGCTCGCCCGATCGGGGTTGCGCAGGAGGCTCGGCCGGGGGGCCGGAGAAGAGCTCGTCCATCGTCCGGACAGTCTCGCAGAGGCACTAGGCTCGTTTGCCGATCCATTCGCACAACAGCGAGGAGCGTGGGGATGCCGCCCGCCGGGGGGAGATCCGCAGCGCAGGCGCGCCAGCACCTGCTCGGACTTCTCGCGCCCGCGATCGAGGCGACCGGCCACGATCTCGAGGACGTCAGCGTCACCCAGGCCGGGCGCCGGAGCCTGGTTCGCGTCGTCGTCGACGCCGACGGCGGCGTCGACCTCGACGCGATCGCCGAGATCAGTCGGGTGGTGTCCGACGTCCTCGACGACGACGCCGACGGCGGAGCGGCGTTCGCCGGCCCCTACGTTCTCGAGGTGAGCTCACCCGGAATCGACCGCCCGCTCACCGAGCGGCGGCACTGGCGCCGCGCGGTGGGTCGGTTGGTCTCGACCACCATCGCCGATCGCGGGCTCACCGGCCGCGTCCTCGACGTCGACGACCGGGGCGTCGCGTTCGACGTCGAGGGCTCCCGCGCGGAGGCGCCGTGGTCGCAGCTCGGCCGCGGCAGGGTCCAGGTCGAGTTCAGCCGCGCCGAGGCCGAGGAGGGCTGACCGATGGTCCATGTCGACATCGCCGCGCTGCGCAGCATCGAGCGCGAGAAGGAGATCTCGTTCGACACCTTGCTCGACGCCCTGGAGACCGCGCTTTTGACGGCGTACAAGCACACGCCGCACTCCATGCCGCACGCCCGGGTAGCCATCGACCGGAGAACCGGAGAGGTCGTCGTGTGGGCACAGGATCTGGGCCCCGACGGAGACGTGGTCGAGGAGTACGACGACACCCCGACCGACTTCGGTCGCGTCGCCGCGATGACCGCCCGCCAGGTGATCCTGCAGCGGCTGCGCGACGCCGAGCACGACCAGACCTACGGCGAGTACTCCGGCCGCGAGGGCGACATCGTCACCGGGGTTGTGCAGGCCGACGCCCACGCCGCCCAACGCGGGCTCGTCCTCGTTGACATCGGCAAGGTCGAGGCGGTGCTGCCGCTGTCGGAACAGGTGCCCGGAGAGGCCTATCCGCACGGCACCCGGCTGCGGTGTTACGTCGTCGGAGTGACCCGGGGGGTCCGCGGTCCGCAGGTCACCATCAGCCGGACCCATCCGAACCTGGTGCGCAAGCTGTTCGCCCTGGAGGTTCCGGAGATCGCCGACGGCAGCGTCGAGATCGTCGACATCGCCCGCGAGGCGGGACACCGCACGAAGATCGCGGTGCGGACGTCCGTGACCGGGCTAAACGCCAAAGGTGCGTGCATCGGCCCGATGGGATCGCGGGTCCGCAACGTGGTCGCGGAACTGCGCGGCGAGAAGATCGACATCGTCGACTGGGCAGAGGATCCGGCGAACTACGTGGGCAACGCGCTGTCGCCGGCGCACGTTCTGGAGTCCCGGATCGTCGACCGCGCCGCCAACGCCGTGCGGGTGGTCGTTCCCGATTTCCAGCTGTCACTCGCGATCGGACGGGAGGGGCAGAACGCGCGGCTGGCCGCGCGCCTCACCGGCTGGCGGATCGACATCCACAGCGATGCCGAGGCGCCGGCAGCCGCGTCCGCTCCCGGCGGCGGGTCGGCCGAGCAGTCCCCGCCGTCGATGCCGCCGCGGGCTCCCGCTCTCCGCGACACGCCCGAGCGCGAGGAGTAGCATCGACGGTGGCCGTCCGACCGTCGACGGCGTCTGATACCCGTCCTTTTCCATCGCCGCCTGCCTCCATCCATCGGCGTCCGGAGCGGACCTGCATCGGATGTCGCCGCCGAGCGCCGGCCGACGAACTGCTCCGCGTGGTGGCCGCGCCGGAGTCGATCGGCACGGACGGCGAGTCCGCACCCGTACCGGTCGTCCCCGATCCACGGGCCCGCGCAGCCGGCCGGGGTGCCTGGGTGCATCCCGATTCCGGGTGCGTCGACCTCGCCGAGCGCCGCCGGGCCTACGCCCGGGCGCTGCACGTGCCCGGACCCGTCGATCCGACAGCGGTGCGCGTGTACCTTGCAGAAGCGGTTCAGCAGTTGCCTCCGGAGTCCGCAGGCAACTGAAGAAGCACAGCAGTCCGGACCCACGACCGGGAAAAACCGGCAGGAGTAGGCAGAGCTATGGGCACTCGATGAAGCACCAGCGATGAGTAGGTCCAGCGTCTAACGGGTCCGAGCGGGATGCCGCCCGGGTCCTGGAAAAGGAGATCTGTGGCAGGCAAGGCCCGCGTTTCCGCGCTCGCGAAGGAGCTCGGAGTCACCAGCAAGGAAGTACTCGCCAAGCTGACCGAGATGGGCGAGTACGTGAAGTCCGCCTCCTCGACAGTCGAGGCCCCCGTCGCCCGCAAGCTGCGCGAGGCCTTTCCCGACGGCGCAGGCGTCGCAGCGCCGGCTCGGTCCGCTGCGGCCAAGTCAGCGGCCGCGCCGGCGAAGGCCGCGCCCGTCGCCGCACCTCTTGCGCCGGCGGCGAACGTCCCCGCCGCGACGATCCCGACCGCGCCGGCCGCACCGGCTGCTCCACCGGCCGCCCCGGCGAGCCCGGCCGCTCCC
>JAICIE010000050.1 GCA_025924515.1 Jatrophihabitans sp.
CCTGCTCGAGCGGCTGCGATCCGCCGGGCGGCCGGCGCACGAAGCACTCGTCGGAGCGGGAAGGGAGTGACGGTGGCTGGCATCGACGGCTCGGCGGCGCACCTGTCCGACACGCTGTTCACGACCGCCATCGCGGTGTACGCGCTGGCGATGGTCGGCTACACCGCCGAGTACGCGTTCGGCCGCCGAGGACGGGTGGCGGCGACCGCGGTTCCGGTCCGGCAGAGGCAGCTGATCGGCGCCGGCGGTCCGCCGGTGTCCGAGGCGGCCGTGCCCCCTCAGCTGCCGGCGCGAGGTTCGGGAGCCGACCGCGTCGGCCGCGGCGCGGTGCTGCTGACGGTGCTCGGCCTCGTGATCCACACCGCATCGATCGGCGTGCGCGCGGTCGCGGTCGACGCGGTGCCGTGGAGCAACATGTACGAGTTCGCCTCCGTGGCGGGCCTCGTCGGTGTCCTGGCGTTCCTCGGGGTGCTGTGGAAGTCGCCGTCGATCCGGCACCTCGGCGGGTTCGTCCTGCTGCCCGTCGTCCTCATGATGTTCCTGGCGGGGACGGTGCTGTACTCGCGGGCGCAGCCGCTGGTGCCCGCGCTGCAGTCGTACTGGCTGGCCATCCACGTCACCCTCGCAGCCGTCTCCGAGGGCGCGTTCATGACCAGCGCCGTGCTGACACTGCTGTTCCTGGCGAAGAAACGGCAGGACCGGGTCGGCGGCAACGGCCGGCTGGCAACCCTCGCCGCGCGCCTTCCGGCGACGCAGACCCTCGACAAGGTCGCCTACCGGATCGTCGCCTTCGCCTTCCCGCTCTACACCGTAGCGATCATCTGCGGTGCGATCTGGGCCGAGGCCGCGTGGGGCCGCTACTGGGGCTGGGATCCCAAGGAAACCTGGGCGTTCATCGTGTGGGTCGTGTACGCGTGCTACCTGCACGCCCGGGCGACGGCGGGCTGGCGGGTCCGGGCGGCCTCGTGGATCAACCTGCTGGGCTTCTGTGCGATCACTTTCAACTTCTTGGTGGTCAACATCGTGGTCTCCGGGCTGCACTCCTACGCGGGGCTGAGCTAGCGGGGTTGTTCGGCTCCCGGCGGCTGGACCGCCCGGACCGGCCGGCCGGCGCGGTGCGGACGGAAGCCGCGTCGGTCGTCCTCGAGATGCGACACCTGGGCCGTGGCGCGCACCGCACCGGCCGAGATACTGAGCGCGTGGCCTTCTCCTCCCTGCAGGACCTGCTCGCCGCCCTGCAACGCGACGGCGACCTGACCCGGGTGCGCGCGCCTGTCGACCCGGACCTGGAGGTCACCGGGATCGTGCAGCGGGTCGTCCGCGCCGGCGGTCCGGCGCTGCTGTTCGAGAATCCCCGGCGGGGCCGAATGCCGCTGGCGATCAACGTTTTCGGCACGCAGCGCCGGATGGCCCGGGCGCTCGGCGTCGGCTCACTCGACGAGATCGGGCAGCGGATCGCCGAACTGGTCAAGCCCGAGATACCGCAGGGTTTCGGCGGGTTGCGCGACGCGGTCGGCAAGCTGGCGCAGCTGCGGGCGGTGCCGCCCCGGCGGGTCTCCTCGGCCCCGTGTCAGGAGGTCGTGCTGAAGGGCGACGACGTCGACCTCTCGGTGCTCCCCGGCATCAAGTCGTGGCCTGAGGACGGCGGGGTCTTCCTCAACCTCGGGCTCACCCATACCAAGCATCCGGAGACGGGTGCCCGCAACCTCGGGATGTACCGGCTGCAGATGCAGGACGAGCGCACCGTCAGCCTGCACTGGCAGATCCACAAGGACTCGACGTCGCATGCCGCGGTCGCCGAGCGGCGCGGGGAGCGGCTGCCGGTCGCGATCGCGTTCGGTTGCCCCCCAGCGGTCACCTACGCGGCCTCCGCGCCGCTACCCGGCGACATCGACGAGTACCTGTTCGCCGGCTTCCTGCAGCGCGAGCGGGTCGACCTCGTCGAGTGCCTGTCGGTGCCGCTGGAGGTCCCGGCGGCGGCGCAGGTCGTCCTCGAAGGGTGGGTAGGGCCGGGGGAGCGGCTGCCGGAGGGCCCTTTCGGCGATCACACCGGCTTCTACACGCCGGTGGAGCCGTTCCCGTTCATGCGGGTCGAGACCATGACGATGAGGACGGCCCCGGTGTTCCAGTCGATCATCGTCGGGCGACCGCCGCAGGAGGACGGCCCGATGGGGAAGGCGACGGAGCGGATCTTCCTGCCGCTGATCAAGCTCACGGTGCCGGACATCGTGGACTACGACCTGCCCGAGGTCGGGGTCTTCCACAACTGCGTCATCGTGTCGATCGACAAGCGGTTCCCCAAGCATGCGCAGAAGGTCATGAACGCCGTGTGGGGCGCCGGGCTGCTGTCGCTGTCCAAGCTCGTCGTGGTCGTCGACGCGGACTGCGACGTGCACGACTACGCCGAGGTCGCCTGGCGCGCGTTCGGGAACGTCGACTACGCGCACGACGTGCTACCGACCGTCGGTCCGGTCGACCATCTCGACCACGCGTCGTACGAGCAGTTCTTCGGCGGCAAGCTGGGCATCGACGCGACGCGAAAGCTGCCGTCCGAGGGGTACCGGCGCGCCGGCGGCTGGCCGCGCGAGTGCGTGCTCGACCCGGCGACCGAGGCGCTGGTCGAGCGGCGCTGGCGGGAGTACGGCCTCTGACCGCGCCGGTCGATTGCGCCGGCAGGCCGCGCGCTGGGGTTGGCGGGAGGCGGTGCGCAGGAGCCTGCCGGGCGGCGGTGGATCAACTGATCCGCCAGAGGGCGGCTGGCAGACTGGCCGCCGTGAGCTCTGCTGCCGGAGTCGTCGGCGAGGCCGCCCGCGAGCGCGGCACCATCCGCAAATTCCTGTCCCTCGTGATGATCGAGCACTCGATCTTCGCGCTGCCTTTTGCCTACATCGCTGCGCTCACGGCCATGTGGCAGCAGACCGCGTCGGTTCACTGGCGACAGCTCGTCCTCATCACCGTCGCGATGGTGTCCGCGCGCACCGTGGCCATGTCCGCCAACCGGATCCTCGACCGCGACTTCGACGCGCTCAACCCGCGGACCGCCCGGCGCGAACTCGTCACCGGTGAACTCAGCGTCGCCGCGGCCTGGGTCGGCACGGCGATCGCTCTGGCGGTGTTCCTCCTGTGCGCCGCCGCGCTGAACCGGACCTGCCTGGCGCTGGCGCCCGTCGCGGTCGTCGTCCTCGTTCTGTACAGCTACGGAAAGCGCTTCACCGACTTTCCGCAGGCGCTGCTCGCCCTGGCCCAGTTCATCGCGCCGCTCGGCGCGTGGATCGCCGTCGCGGGCGGCGCCGGTGCCGCGGCGGTGGCGCTCGGTATCGCCGTGGGCACCTGGATCGGCGGGTTCGACCTCATCTACTCCTGCCAGGACGCGGCGATCGATCGGCAGATCGGGTCGCGGTCGTTCCCCGCTCGCTTCGGGGTCGTGGCTGCATTGCGCGCGTCTTGGGTCGTGCACGCGGGCACTGTCGCCGCCTTCGCGTGGTTCGGCGCGGCCGCGGGGCTGCACGCCTGGTGGTGGACGGGGTTCGCCCTGACCGCGGCCGTGCTGATTTATGAGCACGTGATCGTCCGTCCGGACGACCTGTCCCGCGTCAACCGCGCCTTCTTCACCGCCAACGGCGTGATCGGCATCGGCCTGTTCGGCTTCGCCCTCCTCGACCTGCTGGCGCACGGTCTGACGGCATGACCTCCACCGCGCGGCTGCCGTGGGTCGTCGGCATCAGCGGCGCGTCCGGGACCCCGTACGCGCGGGCCGTTCTCACCGGACTGCTCGACGCCGGCTGTCCGGTCGACCTCGTCGTCTCGCGTGCCGCGCAACTGACCTTGCAGGACGAGGCCGGGCTGAGCATTCGCGAGGCCCACTGGCGCGACGACCTGGCCCGCTGGCTCGACCGGGACCTCGACCGCGACGACGTCCTGCTGTGGCCGGCGGGTGATCTCGCCGCCGGCCCGTCGAGCGGCTCCTACCGCACCCGCGGCATGGTCGTCGTCCCGGCCTCGACGGCCGGCGTCGCGGGCATCGCGCTGGGCCTGTCGAAGGACCTGCTGCAGCGGGCGGCCGACGTGACGCTGAAGGAGCGTCGCCCGCTGGTGGTGGTCCCGCGGGAAACCCCGTACACCCGTGCGACACTGCAACACCTCCTCGCCCTGCACGACGCCGGCGCGGTCGTGCTGCCCGCCAGCCCCGGGTTCTACGGCGCTCCGGCCACCGTGCAGCAGCTCGTCGACTTCGTGGCGGCGAAGGTCCTCGACGTGCTCGGGATCGAGCACGACCTGCTGCGGCGATGGACCGGCCGCCTGGGCGCAGCCCGAGATCAACAGACCTGAGAAGACGGTAGCGTCGACGTCGATGGACAGGACCGACCGCAAGCTGCTCGACGTCCTGCGGGCCAACGGCCGCGCCACGTACGCCGAGCTGGCCCGTGCGGTCGGACTGAGCGCTCCGGCGGTGCACGAGCGGGTCGCGAAGTTGGAAACCGCAGGAGTGATCACTGGCTATCACGCGGCGGTTGCGCCCGAATCGCTCGGCTACGGCACCAACGCGCTGATCGGGATCTTCATCACCGACCGCGCGGACACCGACGACATCGCATCGAGCCTCGCCGCCATCGACTCGGTCGAGGACTGCTGGTTCGTGGCGGGCGAGGAGACCTTCGTCGTGAAGGTGCGAGTTCCTGACGTCGCCGGTCTCGAGCACGTCATCCGCACGCTCAACGCCGTGGACGGCATCGCCCGCACCCGCACGACCGTCGTCCTTTCGACGAAGTTCGAGGATCGGGTGCAGGCGACCGGCGCCCAGCCGATCTCGTCCGCGCCGTCCGCTCGCCGCGCGTCCGGAGCCTGAGGAACGCGCCGAGCAACCACCGAACCGCGCGCACGTACCCTCGTCGCCATGGCACTGACCGAGTCCCGCAAGGCCGAACTCGCCGAGAGGGTCTCCGCCGGCGAGCGGCTGACGCGCCGCGACGGCGAGGATCTCTACGCCGCGGACGACCTTGCGTGGCTCGGCGGGCTCGCCCACAGCGTCCGCACCGCGAAGAACGGCGACGTCACGTACTTCAACGTGAATCGGCACCTCAACCTTACGAATGTCTGCAGCGCGTCCTGCGCCTACTGCAGCTTCCAGCGCAAGCCTGGCCAGAAGGACGCGTACACGATGCGCGTCGAGGAGGCGGTGCAGAAAGCGCTGTCCTTGAAGGACGAGGGGCTCACCGAGCTGCACATCGTCAACGGCCTGCACCCGACTCTGCCGTGGCGCTATTACCCCCGCGTCCTGCGGGAATTGAAGGCAGCGCTGCCCGAGGTCGCGCTCAAGGCCTTCACCGCGACCGAGGTCCACTGGTTCGAGAAGATAAGCGGTCTTTCCGCGGATGACATTCTCGACGAATTGATGGATGCCGGGCTCGAATCGCTGACCGGCGGCGGCGCCGAAATCTTCGACTGGGAGGTCCGCCAGCAGATCGTCGACCACGCGACGCACTGGGAAGACTGGTCGCGCATCCATCGACTGGCGCACAAGAAAGGGCTGAAGACGCCGGCCACGATGCTCTACGGCCACATCGAGGAACCGCGGCACCGGGTCGACCACGTCCTGCGGTTGCGTGAACTCCAGGACGAGACGGGCGGTTTTCAGGTATTCATCCCGCTCCGGTTCCACAATGACAACAACAAGCTCTCGCACCTGCCTATGGCGCAGCCATCAGATGTCCTGAGGACCTTCGCGGTTAGCCGGTTGATGCTCGACAACTTCCCGCACGTCAAGGTCTTCTGGGTGATGCACGGCCTTTCGACCAGCCAGCTCGCGCTGAACTGGGGCGCCGACGACATGGACGGCTCGGTCGTCGAATACAAGATCACCCATGACGCGGACGGGTTCGGCACGCCCGACAAGCTGACCCGCGACGACCTGCTCGGGCTGATCCGCGATGCCGGCTTCCGTCCGGTCGAGCGGAACACCCGCTATGAGGTCCTGCGCGAGTTCGGCGGTCCGGTTCCGCTCGCCGAGCGCCGCGCCGAACCGCAGGACATCTGGACATGATCTCCCCCGGCGAGGAGGGGTTGGCGATGAGCGGGCAGTCCTCCGGTCCGCGACCCGGCTTCGGCAGTTGGCTGGGGTCGATGTGGCTCTACACCGCGTTGCGATTCGGACTGTTCTTCGCCTTGTGGGGGCTGCTGTATCTCATCGGGCTCAAGGCACTTCCGGCGGCTGCCATCGGGCTGATCCTGTCGGTGCCGCTCTCGTACGTCCTGTTGGGCCGCCCGCGGGCGCGGATGGTCGCGCAGATCGAGGCTCGAATGTCAGCGCATCGTGAGGCGCGGGCCGAGTTGGACCGGCGGCTGGATCCCCACAACCAGGACTAACCCCTCCCGGACTTTCGGCGGCTGAGCCTCTCATCGGATGCCGAGCCATTTCTTGGATCGGCGCCGGCAAAATTGACCCCGGAACGGATCAGGACGTCGGACCCCCGTCCTCCAGCAACTCCAGCACGTCCGCGACCGCGCGCCGGTTCCCGGCGACGTGCCAGCGATGCCTGTCCAGCTCGAGCACCTCGGCGGCCCCGCCCGCAGCGAGGACGAGCGCCGAGCCGGGCAGCCAGTCCCAGGGCAGCGAGTCGATCTGCGCCCACACCCCGAGCCGTCCGGACGCCACGGCCGCCAGCTCCACCGATCCGGACCCCAACATCCGCACCGTGGCCGCCTTGCTCATCACTCGCAGCAGCGGGCGGCGCGCGGACGCGTCCGGCAGCGTCGTCGGGTGCAGATAGGTGGCCACAGAAACGGCGCCGAGACCCGCCTCCGCGAGCAGCGGCAGGCGCGCGCCGTTCAACGAGGCGGGATGGTCGCGCCCGCCCGTCCACAGCTCGTCTGTGACCGGGCAGTACACCGCGCCCAGAACGGCTCCGCGCTCGTCGGCCAGTGCGACAGCAGAGCACCAGAACGGCAGTCCTGAGAGGAAGTTGTAAGTGCCGTCGACCGGGTCGAGGTACCAGGTGCGGGCTCCGGCCCGGGAGGCCCCCTCCTCGCCGACGAGCCCGTCGTCCGGACGTTCGGCCGCCAGCCGCCGCGCGATGCGCTCCTCGGCCGCACGGTCGGCGGCCGACACCACATCGGACACCGATGTCTTCTGCTCGACGCTCAGCCCCTCGGCGAGCATCCGAGCGGCGAGCCCGCCGGCGTCGCGGACGAGCGAGGCGGCGAGAGCGAGATCGTCGCAGCCCGCCACGTCCTCACCCTACGTAGGCCGGACCGGCGTCGAGGGCATCGCCCGAGGACGAGCGCTCGTAGAAGTCGGCAAATTCCTTGCGCTACACGTTCTTCTAGATGTTGCCGGTCGAGGCCTTGGCCAGCTCGTCGACGACGATGACCGCCTTCGGCGCCTCGAATCCGGCCACCTGCCGCCGCACCGCCTCGAGCTCGGCGCACGCGAAGTACGTCACCAGGAACTCGCAGCTGTTGCCGGCCGGCTCGGCATCCACGGCCCGGACTGTGGGACAGCCCCAGGCCCGGGGGAAGGGACCGTCGACCCGTCCTGGTTACCGTGGCCGGGTGACCTCCGCGCGGCCCCGGGTCGGGCACATCCAGTTCCTCAACTGCCTGCCGCTGTACTGGGGCTTGGTGCGCTCGGGCGCGCTGCTGGACGTCGAACTGTTCAAGGACACCCCGGACCGGCTCAACGACCGACTCGTCAGCGGCGAGCTCGACCTCGGGCCGATCTCGCTGGTCCAGTACCTGCGGCACGCCGACGACCTGCTCCTGCTCCCGGATCTGGCAGTCGGCTCGGACGGTCCCGTCCTGTCGGTCAACCTCGTCAGCCAACGCCCGTTGGCCGAGCTCGACGGGCGGCGTGTGGCGCTGGGCTCGACGTCGCGGACGTCCGTCCTTCTGGCGCGGATGTGGCTCGAGGACGTGCACGGCGTCAGGCCCAGCTACTTCGGCTGCCCTCCGGATCTCACGACGATGCTCCTCGAGGCCGACGCGGCCGTCCTCATCGGTGACGCCGCGCTGCGGGCGACCTATGACGCCCCGCGGCGCGGGCTCGCGGTCCACGACCTGGGCGCGGTGTGGAAGAGCTGGACCGGGCTGCCGATGGTGTTCGCGGTGTGGGCGGTCCGGCGCGAGTACGCCGAACGCGAGCCGGGCCTGGTGAAGGACGTGCACGACGCGTTCGTCCGCAGCCGCGACGAAGCGCTCGCACACGTCGACGAGGTGGCCGAGCGGGCCGCGCGCTGGGAGGCGTTCGACTCGGCGACCCTCGCGACGTACTTCCGCACCCTCGACTTCTCGCTGGGAGCGGCGCAGGTCGCCGGACTGGCGGAGTTCGCGCGCCGGGCGGCCGCGGTCGGCGCCGTTCCCGGACCCGTCGCCGCGTCCTTCGCCGAGGTGTGAGGCTGGCGCGTAAGACTGGTGTCCGTGTCCCGCACCGAGGCCGTGATCGACCTGGCGGCCATCCGCCACAACGTCGCGCTGCTTCGCGAGCGCACCTCGGCCGAGGTGATGGCCGTCGTCAAGGCCGACGGGTACGGACACGGCCTGCTGCCCGCCGCGCGGGCGGCGCTGGCCGGTGGGGCGAGCTGGCTGGGCACCGCCATCGTCGCCGAATGCCTGCAGCTGCGCGCCGCCGGCATCGAAGCGCCGCTGCTCGCCTGGCTCTGGACCCCCGACGAGGTCGAGGACGTGCGCCGCGCGGTCGAGTCCGGCATCGATCTCTCGGTCAGCAGCCTGTGGCAGCTCGACGCGGTGCGGGCGGCCGCTGCCGGCGCGGGAAGGACCGCCCGGATCCACCTGAAGATCGACACGGGGTTGTCCCGGAACGGGTGCACGGCTGCCGACTGGCCGGAGCTGGTGGCCGCCTCCGCCAAGTGCGACGAACTCGACCCCGTCGGCGTGTGGAGCCATTTCGCCTATGCCGACGCGCCGGGGCACCCGACGATCGCAGCGCAGATCCGCGCCTTCGGCGACGCGCTGGCCGTCGCGGCGGCGGCCGGGGTGCGCCCCCAGTACCGGCACCTGGCCAATTCCGCCGCCACGCTGACGCTGCCCGAGGCGCACTTCGACCTCGTGCGTCCGGGGATCGCCGTGTACGGGCTGTCCCCGGTGCCCGAGGCGGGGACCTTCGGGTTGGTGCCGGCGATGACCGTGCAGGCGCAGCTGGCTTCGGTCAAGCGGGTCCCGGCGGGGTCCGGGGTGTCCTACGGCCACGAGTACACGACCTCGCGCGAGACCACGCTGGGGTTGGTGCCGCTGGGATACGCCGACGGCGTGGCTCGGGCCGCCAGTCGCGTCGGTCCGGTGGCGGTTGGCGGGTCCCGGTTCACGATCGCCGGCCGGGTCTGCATGGACCAGTTCGTCGTCGACCTCGGCGACCTGCGGGCGCGGCCGGGCGACCTCGCCGTCCTCTTCGGCCCCGGCAGCGCCGGAGAACCGACCGCGCAGGACTGGGCCGACGCGGTCGGCACCATCCACTACGAGATAGTCACCCGCATCGGCCCCCGGGTGGCCCGCCGCTACGTCGGGGATCGCGACTAGTGCGCCGACGCACCGGGATCCTCGGCGGCGCCGTCGGGCTCGCGGCCGCGGCCACCGGCGCAGTCCTCGTCGCAGACCGCAAGGTCACCAGCGCCCGCCGCCGCGGAATCGCAGCGCAGGACTCGATCGTCTGGGAACCCGCAGATCGGTCCGGTCACGTGGCCGGTGACGGCGGCATCGCGCTGTACTACGAGGAGGACGGCCCCCCGAACGCGCCTCTGACGGTGGTGTTCGTGCACGGGTTCTGCCTCGATCACCACGACTTCCTGTTCCAACGCAGAATGCTGCGCGACCGCTTCGGCCACCTCGTGCGGATCGTGTCGTTCGACCTGCGCAGCCACGGCCGCTCCGAGCGGGCGCCGTCGAAGGAATCGACGATCGACCACCTCGGCGCCGACCTGTACGCGGTGCTCACGACACTCGCGCCGGCCGGGCCCGTCGTCCTCGTCGGCCATTCCATGGGCGGCATGACCGTCATGGCCCTCACCGACCAGCACCCGGAGCTGTTCGCGCCCGGCGGCCCGGTCACCGGGGTGGCGCTCATCAGCACGTCGACCGGCAAGCTGGCCGGGGTCAGCCTGGGCCTGCCGGCCGCGCTCGCGAAGCTGCGCGGGCCGTTCATGCCGGTGTTGCTGCGCGGCGTTCGCCAACAGTCCGCGCTCGTCGAACGCGGACGCGCGCACGTTACCGACATCGCCTGGGTGTTCGTCCGGAAGCTGTCCTTCGGCGGTCCGGTCGACCCGGCGCTGGTGGAGTACGTCAGCCGGCTCATCGCGGCAACACCGGTCGACGTGATCGCCGACTACTACTCGACCCTCATGAATCACGACAAGCTCGCGGCCCTCGATGCGCTGGGCGGCAACCGTGTGCTGGTCATCTGCGGTCAGGACGACGTCATCACGCCGCCCGACCACAGCCGGGCGATCGCCGACGCCCTGCCGGACGCCGAGTTGGTGCTCGTTCCGGGCGCCGGGCACCTGGTTCAGCTGGAGCGACCGGAGGAGGTCGAGGGCCCGCTGGCGAAATTGGTCGAGCGGTCGTTGCAGGAGCCTCGAGCGCGGCGCAAGGCGCGCCGGTGATACGACTTGCTGATGTTTCCCGCACGAAGGACCTCGGTTCGCGGCTTGCGTCGGTCCTGAGACCCGGTGACCTGATCGTGCTGACGGGTCCGCTCGGCGCCGGCAAGACGGCGCTGGTGCAGGGGATCGGCGCCGGCCTGGGTGTGCGCGGCAACGTCGTCTCGCCGACCTTCGTCATCGCCCGAGTGCACCCCGGCCGGTTGCCGCTCGTGCACGTCGACGCCTACCGGCTGCGGTCGCTGGCCGAGGTGGACGACCTCGACCTGGACGTCGACGTGTCCGATGCGGTGACCGCGGTGGAGTGGGGGGCGGGGCTGGTCGAGCAGCTCGCCGACGCGCGGCTGGTGATCGCGCTGGAGCGAGCGGCGGATTCGGACGAGCGGATCGCCCGGCTCGAGCCGCACGGCGGCGACTGGGCCGAGCGGCTGGCGGGGCTGCAGAAGATCGAAGAGTAGCCGGGTGGCGCGGGACCGCCCCGGCCGTGACGATCCGCCGGATCGCAGCCTCGCCCGCCTGCGCGCGGAAGGTGCCGACCGGTCGAACGAGGACCGAGCCGTCCGCGCAGACGTCCGTCATGATGCAGCGCGCAGGCCACGTTGTCGGTGCCCGCTGCGACGATCGGACCATGCCCGGAACAGTCCGCCCTGTGACCGACGAACGCGATGGCCTCATGTCCTACCTGGCACAGCAACGCCTCGTGCTGCGCATCGCGGCGTTCGGGTTGACCGACGAGCAGGCCCGGGCGACGCCGACCGCCAGCAGCCTGAGCGTCGGCGGGTTGATCAAACATGTCGCGGCCATGGAACGACAATGGATCACCTACGTCCTGCAGCGGCCGTTCGAGGCCGACGTCAGCGCATACGTGCAGGGTTTCCGGCTGGGTCCCGGCGAGACGGTGGCAGGAGTGCTCGCCGACTACGCCGCGGCGGCCGCAGAGACCGACGCGGCGGTCGCCGACCTGGAACTCGATCGGCCGGTGCCGGTGCCGCGGCACGCGCCGTGGTTCCCGAAGGACGTCGAGGCCTGGTCCGTCCGGTGGGTGCTGCTGCACCTCATCCAGGAAACGGCGCGGCATGCCGGGCACGCCGACATCGTCCGGGAGTCCATCGACGGAGCGACCGCCTTCCCGCTGATGGCGGCGGCGGAAGGCTGGCCGGCGATGCCGTGGATGCAACCGTGGCGGCCGTCGCAGTGACAGCGGCCCCGGGTCGCCCCGGGGCCGTTCGGTCGACGAGTCAGCTCACCGGGTGGCTGGGCGGCCGCCGACGCTGAAGCGCTGGCTGGGCGACACGCCGACGCGAGCGCCGGCTGGGCGGCCGCCGACGCTGAAGCGCTGGCTGGCCGACACGCCGACGCGAGCGCCGCAACTGCAGCAGTGATCGAGGCAGCCGCCGCTTCGGTGGTGCGCAAGCCGGGCGACACGCCGCAATCTCCCTGCTCGCGCGCCACGCAACGGTGCGGCGGGCGGCTCGGACGGCACCGCGCCGCGCGGCACCTGCAGCACGGATGCGCTCGGCGGCCCCGGAGTCGACGGGTGGATCAGTGATCCAGCCAGCCACGAACGCGCCCACCACCGACCCCTCACATGCTGCGGGTCACATCGCGATAGCGCGCTTCGACGAACGAATACACCGCGAAGAGCGCCATCACGACGGCGATGCAGGCGAGGATCGCCAGCCCCCACCAGCGTCCGGCCAGGCTGAGCAACTCCGAATCCAGCCCGTGCGAGTTCTTCGGGTTGAAAGTGAAGGCCGTGATGACCAGCCAGACGCCGATGGGCACGAAAACCAGCGCCCGCCCGGCGATGCCGACGGTGCCGGTCACCCGCGCGAGCCCGCGCACCCACCGCGGCTCCCGGGTGACCTCCAACCCGTCGGTGAAGTCCTGCTTGACCACACCGCGCAACTGCCAGGCGCAGATGCCGACGACGAAGATGCCGATCACCGCAAGGATCACCGCACCGCCGGGGATCCCGAGCAGCTGGGCAGTTTCTCGCCGCTGCTGTTTCTCCGTCCCGGTCGACCGGTTCCCTGATAAATAGCTGATCGGGACCCAGGTCAGTGCGAGATAGAGGAGTCCCTGGCCGGCCACGCTGAGCCGCCGCATCCGCCCGGACTCGCGGTCGGCCCAAGCGGCGCGCAGCCGCACCACGGCCAGCAAAAAGAACCCCATTGCCGACACGGCGAGCGCGATCTTGCCGATCAGCGTCGCGGACACCAAAGACAGGGCGCCGTTGGCGTTGGCGGGTCGCCCGCCCGATCCGACGCCCGCGCCGCCGTGCCGCGCGGCCTGCGCCGACGGCGGGCTCAGCGTGGCGATCCGGACGGTGAGGTACGCCAGCACCGCGTAGAAGACGCCGCGTGCGACGTAGCCGGCCCGAGCGCTGACCCGGGCAGCCTTACCGGCTTCGCGTTGGGCCTGCTGCTCCCGGCCGCCCGACTGCCGGTCAGGACGCGCACGACGCACTTCGGGTTTGCGGTCGCGTCTCGTCGCACGACTGCGGGAACCGGACGCCACCACGGTAGGCCTTTACCCGACCGAGGGCCGACCACACGCGAGGCCGCGGCCGTAGGCTGGCGCATCGTGCATCGCCTCGTCCTCGCGCTGGACACGTCCTCGGCGGCCGTCACCGCTGCGGTCGTCGAGCTCACGGACGACGGGTGTCGAACGGCGGCGCAGCGTCAGCACGTCGACCCCCGGGGGCACGCCGAGCACCTGGCCCCGGCCATCGCGGAGTGTCTCAACCAGATCGGGGCCGAGCCCGGCGACCTGACGACGGTCGTGGCCGGCACCGGACCCGGCCCCTACACCGGCCTGCGGGTCGGACTCGTGACCGCGGCCGTCATCGCCGACGTTCTCGATATTCCCGCCTACGGCGTCTGCTCGCTCGACGGCATCGCCGGCGTTCATCCGGACGTGCGTCGCCTGCTCGTAGCCGGGGACGCCCGCCGCAAGGAGATCTACTGGGCCCGCTACGAAACGGGTCGCCGCGTCGCCGGACCGCACGTCGACCGGCCGGGCGGCGTAATCCTCGAGGACGTCGACGCCATGGCCGGCGCGGGCGCCCGGCTCTACGCCGACCGGCTTGAGCTGCGGCTGCTCGACGGCGACTATCCCGACCCGCGGGCACTCGTCCTCGCGGCTCGCGACCGCATCCTCAACGCAGAGCCGACGCAGCCCCTGACCCCGCTGTACCTGCGCCGACCGGACGCCGCGGTGCCCACCGGCCCGAAGGCGGTGCTGCAGTGAGTGCCGAGACGGTCGCGGTGGTGCCAATGACGACCGACCACGTCGACGTCCTGATGCGGTACGAGAAGGACATGTTCGGCAGCGAGGCCTGGACCCGGGCCGGCTACCGCGCCGAGCTGGCAGATCCACGGCACCGCTCCTATGTAGTGGCCGAGGACGACCGCGGCGACCTGCTCGGATGGGCAGGAATCCTGATAGCAGGCGATCAGGCAGAGATCCTGACGGTTGGAGTGGTGCCCGGCGCCCGTCGGCGGGGCATCGCCACGAAACTTCTCGACGTTCTGGTGCAGCGCGCACGAGAGCGCGGAGCGCGCGAGCTCCTGCTCGAGGTCCGGGTCGACAACGACCCCGCGCAGCGGCTGTACGAGCGCGAGGGCTTCGCCGTTCTCGGCCGCCGCCGCGGCTACTACGCCAACGGTCGGGTCGACGCGGTGGTGATGCGCCGTGAGCTCTGACGCGCCGCTCGTCCTGGGCATCGAGACGTCCTGCGACGAGACCGGTGTCGGCATCGTGCGCGGCACCGAGCTGCTCGCCGATGCGCTGGCGACGAGCGTTGAGGAGCACGCCCGCTTCGGCGGTGTCGTGCCCGAGGTCGCCAGCCGCGCCCACCTGGAGGCGATGGTCCCCACGATTTGCCGTGCGCTCGGCTCCGCCGGGGCCGCACCGCGAGACGTCGACGCCGTCGCAGTCACCGCGGGCCCCGGTCTCGCCGGAGCACTGCTGGTCGGCGTCGCCGCCGCCAAGGCCTACGCGCTGGCGCTGGGCAAGCCGCTCTACGGCGTCAACCACCTGTCCGCGCATGTGGCGGTCGATCTTCTTGAGCACGGCCCGCTGGACGAGCCCTGCGTCGCGCTGCTGGTGTCCGGCGGCCACTCTTCGCTGCTGTTCGTTCCCCGCATCGGCGGCGAGGAGCTGACCGAGCTCGGCGCCACCGTCGACGACGCCGCGGGGGAGGCCTACGACAAGGTCGCGCGGCTGCTCGGGATGCCGTTCCCCGGTGGCCCCCCGATCGACCGGGCGGCCCGCGACGGGGACCCCCGCGCGATCGAGTTCCCGCGTGCCATGCGCGAGGACGGATACGCCTTCTCCTTCGCCGGACTGAAGACCGCGGTCGCCCGCTGGGTCGAGGGCCGGCAGCGCGCCGGCGAACCGGTGCCGGTCGCCGACGTCGCCGCGTCCTTCCAGGAGGCCGTGGTCGACGTCCTGACACACAAGGCGGTGAAAGCGGCGCGCGAGCACGGCGTCGAGCACCTCGTCATCGGTGGCGGCGTCGCGGCCAACTCCCGGCTGCGGGCCCTTGCCGAGCAGCGCTGCGCACGCGCCGGGCTGCGGCTACGGGTTCCCCGCCCGCGCCTGTGCACCGACAACGGCGCGATGGTGGCCGCGCTCGGCGCCCAGCTCGTGGCCAACGGCGCGACGCCCTCGCCGCTGGAGATCCCCGCCGACTCCGCGCTGCCGATCACCGAGGTCCTGTTGTGAGATCCGTGCTCATGTGGGAGGCCCGCGCGGCCGACGGACGCGAGGACGAGCTGCTGGCGCACGTCCTCGAGACCACCGCACCCGAGGCGCAGGTCTTCCGCAGCGCGGATGCGCCGCCGCGGATCGTGGTGATCGATCCGACCGGGCGGGGGGTGCCTGCGGTTGCGCCACAGCTGCTCGCCCGCCCGCCGCACGAGTGGCGATTCGTTGCGGTCGACCGGCGCGACGACGGCGGTCGCTGACCACACCTGAGGACGGCTCAGGGCGTGCCGGTGGCGGGTCCGCGACGCACGGACTGGCGCGGCGACGACAGCGGTTGTTTCCTGGAGTCCCGCGGCTGACAGCGTTGCGCGCCGCGGGCTGCAACGATCCTTCGTCCCGGGGTGTCGAAGCGGGTGGAGGGAGGAGGATGGACGGCGGCGAGCTCGGCTTCGCGGTATTCGTCCGGACCCATACGTCCGGCCTGCTGCGCACTGCCTATCTGCTCACCGGATCGGCCGCCGCCGCCGAGGATCTGGTGCAGGACACGTTCGTACGGCTCTATCCCAAGTGGCACCGCGTCGAGGGCGCGGACGCGCCGCTGGCTTATGTCCGGCGGTCGATGACCAACGGCTTCCTCAACGAGAAGCGCCGGGCTTGCTCGCGCGACCTCACGACCGACTCGGTTCCCGATCGGGTCGAGGACCGCGACGCGTACACGCAGCTTCTCGACCGCGACGAGGTGGAGCTGCTGCTGGCTCGGCTACCCGCCCGGCAGCGCGCCGCACTCGTCCTGCGCTACTTCAGTGATCTGCCCGACGCCGAGATCGCCGCCGCACTCGACTGCCGGGTCGGCACGGTGCGAAGCCTGATCAGCCGGGGCCTGTCGACCCTGCGGGAGCGCGGGATCGGCGACGGCCCGGCTCCGACACCGGAGAGGAGGTATGCATGACCGAGTCGGACACCGAGCGGGTCTTGCGCGAGTCGCTGCGCCGGCGGGCGGAGCGCGCGCCCGACGGCCGGGACCTGGCCGAGCGCATCATCGCGAGCGCCGGCGGCGGCCGGGTCGTGTACCGCTCCTTTCGGTGGCAGACCTGGGTGACGCCGCTCGTTTCCGCCGCCGCGGTGGCCGCGCTCGCCGTCGCGGTTGTCAAGGGGACGACGCCGGCAAGGCACGGGTCCGGGCGGGTGGCGGCAGCGGAGACCCGCGAGAACTACGCCTCGGCCTCGGCCGCCGACTCGCGGGCGGCCGACGGTCGGATCGGCTGCCCCCCGGCACGCTGTGACCGCTCGTCCAGCGTGGTGGCGCCCGGGCCGGCCGCGGCCTCGGGCCGGCCGAGCGCGGCCGGCAGCAGCGGTGCGGGGGGCAGCGCCAGCGCGGCCGGAGGCACCGGCGCGGCAACCGGGACGGCACTGTCCGGCTTCCGCGTCAGTGACCTGACCTTCGTGAGCGACACGGAGGGATGGGCGTTCGGGACCGCCCGCTGCCTCAACGGCTCGGCCGGGCGCTGCCCGGCGATGATGCATACCACCGACGGGCGCACCTGGCAGTCGATGCCTCCGCCGCCGGTCGACACGGGTCATCTTCAGCTGGGGATCCGTTTCGCCGACGACCAGGTCGGCTATGCCTACGACCCGACGGTCCTGTTCATGACGACCGACGGTGGACGGACCTGGCAGCGGCAATCCGGCGGCGCGCTGGCGCTCGAGACGCTCGACGGCAACGTCATCCGGCTGGTGTCCACGCACAGCGGATGTCCCGGGCCCTGCGACCTGACCATCGAGCGCGCGGCCCTCGGCTCCCCGACGTGGCAGCAACTCGGCGGCACCCGCGCCCTCAGCGGTGTCAGCGGTGTGCAGCTGGCGCGGTCGGGACGCGAGGTCTACGTCCTCATTCGACTGAACCCGGCCGGCGGCGCCGCCGCACAGACCTCGACGCTGCTGTCCTTCCCCGACACCGGCGCCGCGCCGCAGTCGACCGGTGAGCCGTGCCCGCAGGGCGGCACCCGCGCGGGGTCGTCCGCCGGAGGCGAGGTCGACAGCGTCGCCGTCGCCGCGGGATCCGGATCGACCGTCGCGGTCCTGTGCCAACCCCGCACCAGCGGGCAGGCCGCGTTCGTGGCGACCTCCGCCCAGGCCGCCCGCGGGTTCGCCGCGACCGCCGGTTCACTGCCGTACGGCGTCGACCTGCTCGCGGGCGATCCCGGCGCCGTCCTGCTGGCCGGCGGGGGCCGCGTCGGCGTCTACCGCAGTACGGACGGCGGGGCGAGCTGGCACCTGGCGCCGGGTGTCGGCGCGGTCCGGTTCCTCGGGTTCGAGTCGGCGCAGGTCGCGCGTGCGGTGAGCAGCGACGGGAGCGTCCTCTGGACCACGACCAACGGCGGCGCGTCGTGGCAGCCGGTCCGGTTCCGGTAGCCCCTCGGCCCACGATCCGTGGGGCGGCGTTGAATAGTTGGCACTCGCCGAGTTAGAGTGCCAACGCGAGGGACCGGTTGAACCCCGCGACGGCAGCCGGGCCCGTCCGACACACAGCAGAGCCCCAGAAGGGAAGATTTCCCGTGACGACCGCTACAAAGGTAAGCATCAAGCCGCTCGAAGACCGCATCGTCGTTCAGGCCAACGAGGCCGAGACGACCACCGCGTCGGGCATCGTCATCCCCGACACCGCCAAGGAGAAGCCGCAGGAAGGCACCGTCCTGGCCGTCGGCCCCGGCCGCATCGACGACAAGGGCAACCGCGTCCCGCTCGACGTGAGCGTCGGGGACGTCGTCCTGTACAGCAAGTACGGCGGCACCGAGGTCAAGTACGCCGGCGAGGAGTACCTCGTCCTGTCCGCCCGTGACGTCCTGGCGGTCATCGACAAGTAGGCACGGCAGGACCGCCCCGGTCGCACGCCTGGCGCGTGTGGCCGGGGCGCGTTCGCGTGACGAGGAAGGCAACACGCTATGGCCAAGACGCTCATTTTCGACGAGGAGGCACGCCGGGCTCTCGAGCGCGGCGTCGACAAGCTCGCCAACACCGTCAAGGTGACGCTCGGCCCCCGCGGCCGCAACGTCGTCCTCGACAAGTCCTACGGCGCTCCGACGATCACGAACGACGGCGTGACCATCGCCCGTGAGGTCGAGCTCACTGACAAGTACGAGAACCTCGGCGCCCAGCTGGTCAAGTCGGTCGCCACCAAGACGAACGACGTCGCCGGCGACGGCACGACGACCGCGACCGTCCTCGCGCAAGCGATGGTCAACGCGGGGCTGCGCAACGTGGCTGCGGGAGCCAACCCGCTCAGCCTCAAGCGGGGCATCGACGCCGCGGTCGAGGCGGTCACGAAGGCGCTTCAAGACACCGCCACCCCCGTCGAGGGGGAGCAGTCGATCGCGCACGTGGCGACGATCTCGGCGCAGGACGCCCCGATCGGCGAGCTCATCGCCGAGGCCTTCACCAAGGTCGGCAAGGACGGCGTGATCACGGTCGAGGAGGCGCAGACCCTCACCACCGAGCTCGAGTTCACAGAGGGGATGCAGTTCGACAAGGGCTACATCAGCCCGTACTTCATGACCGACGCCGAGTCCGGCGAGGCCGTGCTCGAAAACCCGTACCTGCTGATCACCACCGAGAAGATCTCGTCGATCAGCTCGCTGCTTCCGCTGCTCGAGAAGGTCGTGCAGGCCAACCGTCCGCTGGTCGTCATAGCCGAGGACGTCGACGGCGAGGCGCTCTCGACGCTGGTGGTGAACGCCATCCGCAAGACGTTCAGCGCGGTCGCGGTCAAGGCGCCGTTCTTCGGCGACCGGCGTAAGGCGTTCCTGCAGGACCTGGCGATCGTCACCGGCGCGCAGGTCGTGGCCCCCGAGGTCGGGCTCAAGCTCGACGAGGCGGGGCTCGACGTGCTCGGCAGCGCGGGCCGCGTGGTCGTCACCAAGGACACCACGACGGTCACCCACGGCGCCGGCTCACAGCAGGACATCGACGCGCGGATCACGCAGATCCGCCGCGAGATCGACGAGACCGACTCCGACTGGGACCGCGAGAAACTGCAGGAGCGGCTGGCCAAGCTCGCCGGCGGCGTCGGCGTCATCAAGGTCGGCTCGGCCACCGAGGTCGAGCTCAAAGAGCGAAAGCACCGCATCGAGGACGCGATCTCGGCCACCCGCGCCGCGGTCGAGGAGGGCATCATCGCCGGCGGCGGAGCCGCACTCGTCCAGGCGGCGTCCGCGCTCGACGGCGACTGCGGCCTGTCCGGCGACGAGGCCACCGGAGTGGGCGTGGTGCGCACCGCGCTCGTCGAGCCGCTGCGCTGGATCGCCGACAACGCCGGTCTGGAGGGCTACGTCGTGGTGTCGAAGGTCCAGGCTCTGTCGGCCAACGAGGGTCTCGACGCGGCGACCGGTGCCTACGTCGACCTGCTCGACGCCGGCATCGTCGACCCGGTCAAGGTCACCAAGGCCGCGCTCGCCAACGCCGCCTCGGTGGCGAGTCTGCTGCTGACGACGCAGACCGCAATCGTCGACAAGCCCGAAGAGGAGGCCGACGGTGCGGCACACGGCCACTCACACGGCCACGGGCACTCGCACGCCCACTGACCTGCGCCGGGTTCGCTGAGGTCGAAGCACACGAACGGCGGCCGGAACCGGCCGCCGTTCGTGTTGCAAGCTGTGCCCCGTCCAACCCTGTCCGGACCGGCTGCAGCCGAGGCGCCGAGCTAGGCAGGCCGGCGGGCGAGCAGAGCCTCGCGCTCCTCGGGAGAAGTCCCACCCCAGATGCCATACGGCTCCCGAGTTCCCAAGGCCCACCGCAGGCAGTTGTCAAGGACGCTGCAGGTCGCGCAGATCGCCTTGGCCCGCAGTTCCCGACGCATGCGCGACGGTCCTCGCTCGTTGTCCGGGTGATAGAAGATCGACGTGTCCGAACTGCGGCAGGCTGCCAATGCCTGCCAGTCCCAGTCGCCCTCTCTCGGCGGCGGAAGCCGTCGCAGATCGGCCATGTCGAGCCCTCCCCGAACGTCCGGCCGCCCCTCCATCGCGGCGGCCTCACCCTTTTTAAAGAGCGAGGCCGCCGAAAGTGACGCAGCGCTACTCGCGGCGGGCGGGACTGCGCGCGGACGCGAGGGACGGTATCCGGGACATCGTATCCGGGCACGGAGAGTCCGGGTCAGGGCACGAAAGCTGACACAGCGTGCCAGCTCGGTAACAGGGAACCGGCAGTTTCAGCGCCGCTTCGACAGCGTGTGTACCGCGTCGGTGTAACCCCGTGCGTAGTCCCAGCTCACGTAGGCGTCTGGATCGGGCTCATAGGCCGGTTCGTGGACGTGGGTGCGGCCGTACCCGAGCAGCGCGCGGAGGTTGGCCGCCATCAGCTCCCAGCCGAAGTAGTGCTGCTCGCCGCAGTCGCCGCACTCGACGACGATGCCCGCGACGCTGTGCGGCTCCAGGGTGGCGCGGAACTCTGCCAGTTCGGTGAGATCTGCCTCGACGTCGGCGCGCTCCTCATCGCTCAGCGGCTGGGCCGGCTCGCCGTCGCCGAGCAACGTGACCGGGTCCTCCGGATCGTTGAGGAACGGGTCGAGCGGACCGTCGTCGCGGTTCATCGCAGGGCCACCCAGTGCGTCACGACATCCACGGTAAATCCCCAGCACCTGCATCTGCCAACCGGACGCGGCGACCTAGACTTGCGCTTTACGCGGACGAAGGGACCTTCAGTTGCTGCGAGTCGACGACGGGCCCGATCAGACCGCTGGACCTTTTGCCACTCTGGCCCTCACCTTCGACGATGTCCTGCTGCTTCCGGGCGAGACCGACGTCGTTCCGTCCGAGGTCGACACCACGACTCGACTCACCCGCGAGATCTCGGTGGCCGTGCCGCTCGTCTCGGCCGCCATGGACACCGTCACCGAGGCCCGCATGGCGATTGCCATGGCGCGTCAGGGCGGCATCGGCGTGCTGCACCGCAACCTCTCGATCGAGGAGCAGGCCAGCCAGGTCGATCTCGTCAAGCGGTCGGAGTCGGGGATGGTCACCGATCCGGTCACCGTCGCACCGGACGCCACGCTGGCCGAGCTCGACGCGCTGTGCAGCCGATACCGGATCTCCGGGCTGCCGGTCGTGGACGACCGGCGCGTCCTCGTCGGGATCATCACCAACCGCGACCTGCGTTTCGTCTCTCCCGCGGAGTTCCCGACCCGCCGGGTCCGGGAGCTCATGACGCCGATGCCGCTCGTCACCGCGCCGGTGGGCATCAGCCGTGACGACGCCGCGGCGCTGCTGGGCAAGCACAAGGTCGAGAAGCTGCCGATCATCGACGCCGACGGGCGGCTGCAGGGCCTGATCACGGTCAAGGACTTCACCAAGTCGGAGCAGTTCCCGAATGCGACGAAGGACGAGGCCGGCCGGCTGCGCGTCGCCGCCGCCATCGGCTACTGGGGCGACGCCTGGGAACGCGCCACCGCGCTCGTCGACGCGGGGGTCGACGTCCTGGTGCCCGACACGGCCAACGGGCAGGCGCGGCTGATGCTGGACATGATCAAACGGCTCAAGTCCGACCCCGCGCTGCGCCAGGTCCAGGTCCTCGCCGGCAACATCGCCACCCGCACCGGCGCGGCCGCCCTGGTCGACGCGGGCGCCGACGGGATCAAGGTCGGCGTGGGCCCCGGGTCGATCTGCACGACGCGGGTCGTGGCCGGCGTCGGCGTTCCGCAGATCACCGCCATCCACGACGCGGCCTCGGTCGCCCGCCCCGCCGGTGTTCCGGTCGTCGGCGACGGCGGCCTGCAGTACTCCGGCGACATCGCCAAGGCCTTGGTCGCGGGCGCGGACACCGTCATGCTCGGGTCGCTGCTCGCCGGCTGCGAGGAGTCGCCGGGCGACCTCGTCTTCGTCAACGGCAAGCAGTTCAAGCGGTACCGCGGGATGGGCTCGCTGGGCGCGATGGCCTCCCGCGGTCGCGTCTCGTACTCGAAGGACCGTTACTTCCAGGCCGACATCCCGTCCGACGACCTGATCGTTCCGGAGGGGATCGAGGGGCAGGTGCCCTACCGAGGGCCGCTCTCCTCGGTCGCCCACCAGCTCGTGGGCGGGCTGCACCAGTCGATGTTCTACGTCGGTTCCCGGACCATCGCCGAACTGCAGGAGCGAGGACGGTTCGTCCGGATCACCGCGGCCGGGCTCAAGGAGTCGCATCCGCACGACATCCAGATGACCGTCGAGGCGCCGAACTACGCGTCCAACAGGTGAGGGTCGCCGGCGGGCGCCGTCCTCTGCGCACGCCCTCGTCCTCCCCGCTCGCCCGTCCTCCTTGCCGCGCTCCTTGCCGCGTCGTCCTCGCCGGCCATCGGTGATC
>JAICIE010000051.1 GCA_025924515.1 Jatrophihabitans sp.
AATACCGGCTGACATCGGCGGCTCCGCCATCGAGCGGGACGACGCCGCGCACATCGTGGCGGTGACCGGCGGGCTGCCGCCGGCTGCCGGCCGCCGCTTCACCGCCGCGTCCGAAACCTGCCAGTGCGTTGTCGCACCGGCGGGTCAGACTGGTCGGGTGTTGCCGGACCAGGACTTCTGTTACCGCGCGGTGCGCGCACGCGACCGCCGCTTCGACGGCTGGTTCTTCTCGGCCGTGCGCACCACCGGGATCTACTGCCGGCCGTCGTGCCCGGCGCTGACCCCGCGGCAGGCCAACGTCGACTTCTACGCGACCGCGGCCGCAGCGCAGCGGGCCGGCTACCGGGCCTGCAAACGGTGCCGTCCGGACGCCTCACCCGGCTCGCCGGCCTGGGACGTCCGCGGCGACCTCGTCGCGCGAGCGCTGCGGTTGATCGGCGACGGGGTCGTCGACCGCGACGGCGTACCCGGCCTCGCCCGGCGGCTCGGCTACTCGGAGCGGCAGGTGCACCGGGCGCTGCTGACGGAGCTCGGCGCCGGCCCTCTCGCACTGGCCCGCGCGCAACGCGCGCAGACCGCTCGCCTGCTGCTCGAGACGACGCCGCTGCCGGTCACCGACGTCGCCTTCGCGGCCGGCTTCTCGAGCGTTCGGTCGTTCAACGACACGGTGCAGGCCGTGTTCGCCTGCACGCCGTCCGAACTTCGCGCCGGCGCCCGGCCGGACGGGTCACGGGTCAGCGGCACGATCACGCTCCGGCTGCCGTACCGCACGCCGATGTCGCTGCCCGCGACCTTGGACTTCCTCGGCGCGCACGCGGTCGCGGGGCTGGAGAGCTACCTCGACGGTGAGTACACCCGCGCGATCGACGCGCCGCACGGGCCGGCGCTGCTCGCGGTGTCCGCCGACGGCGACGCCGTGCGCTGCCGGCTGCGACTGGAGGACGCGCGCGACCTCGTCCTGGTGGTCTCGCGGGTGCGCCGGTTGCTCGATCTCGACGCCGACCCGGTCGCCGTCGACGCCGCGCTCTCGGCCGATCCGGCCCTGGCGCCGCTGGTCGCCCGCCGGCCGGGGCTGCGCTCACCGGGAGCGGTCGACGGCTACGAGGCGGCCGTGCGCACGGTCGTCGGCCAGCAGATCTCGCTCGGCTCGGCCCGTGCCGTCCTCGCTCGGGTCGTCGCCGACCACGGCCGCGACGCGTTCGACGGGTTCCGGGTGTTCCCCCGGCCCGAGGTCCTGGCCGAGGCCGCGCCGGAGTGCCTGCCGATGCCACGGTCGCGCGCCCGGAGCGTCATCGCGCTGGCCGGGGCGTGTGCGTCCGGGGAACTCGTCCTCGACCCGGGCGCCGACCGCGACGAGGCGGCCGAGCACCTGACGAGGCTGCCGGGAATCGGCCGCTGGACCGCCGACTACGTGCGCATGCGGGCGCTCGCCGACCCCGACGTCCTGCTCTTCACCGATCTGGCGGCGCGGCGGGGCGCCGCCGCGCTGGGGATCGATCTGGCCGACGGGCGTCCCGGCTGGGCGCCGTGGCGCAGCGTGGCCACCCATCACCTCTGGAGCTTTCTCTACGCCGACCGCTGGGCGGCCGGGCGTTCGGACGACCGGAAGGATCAACCATGCGATACGCACTGATCGACTCGCCGCTCGGCGACCTGCTCGCGGTCCGAGACGACGAAGGCCTCACCGGCCTGTATCTGCCGACGGGAAAGCACCCCAGAACCCCGGCCGCGGCGTGGCAGCGCCGCGACGACGCGTTCGCCGACGTGGCCGAGCAGCTCGGCGACTACTTCGCCGGCGACCGCCGGGACTTCGACGTGACGCTCCGCCCGTCCGGAACCGAGTTCCAGCACCGGGTGTGGAGGGCGCTTCGCGAGATCCCCTATGGCGAGACCCGCAGCTACGGGGCCATCGCCGCCGAGATCGGGGTACCCGGCGCGGCGCGGGCCGTCGGGCTGGCGAACGGACAGAACCCGGTCTCGATCATCGTCCCGTGCCACCGCGTCGTCGGCGCCAGCGGCGCGCTCACCGGATATGGCGGCGGGCTGCCCGCCAAGCAGTGGCTGCTGGCGCACGAGGCCGCGCGGGTCGGCCTGTTCGCCCGATGATGGAGGCTGACCGGGTCAGTCGTTGAACCGGTTCTGCGCCGCCTCGAGCCCCGCTGCGAGCAGTGCCTCGACGGCGTCAGCGGCCCGGTCGAGCACGTAGTCGAGCTCCTTGCGCTCGGCCGTGGCGAAGTCGCGCAGCACGTAATCGGCGGGGTCCTGCCGCCCCGGCGGCCGTCCGATGCCGACCCGCACCCGCAGGTAGTCCCGCCCGATCGCCGACGAGATCGACCGCAACCCGTTGTGCCCGCCGTCGCCGCCGCCGAGCTTGAGCCGCAGCGACCCGAACGGGAGGTCCAATTCGTCGTGCACGACGACGAGCCGGTCTAGAGGGACCTTGTAGAACCGGGCGAGTGCGGCCACCGGACCACCCGACTCGTTCATGAACGACCGCGGCCGGGCGAGCACGGCCGGCACGGAGGCGACCCGGGCCTCGACGACGTCGGCGCGGGCCTTGTGCGCCTTGAGCTGCCCGCCGGTCCGCCCGGCCAGCACATCGAGAACGAGCGCGCCGGCGTTGTGCCTGGTGCCCGCGTAGCGGGGACCGGGGTTGCCCAGCCCGACGACGAGATACCGCTCGTCGGGCACGGCGGGCGTCCGGGCGAAGAAGCGCAGGATCAGTCGCGGGGAACGACGTCGCCGGTGCCGGACTGATCGGACGAACCCGTCGGCGCGCCCTCGCCCGCGGCTGCAGCCTCGGCGGTCGGCCGGTCCTCGACGACGCCGAGCTCGGCGGCGGCCCGCTCGGTGTCCGCCTCCATCGCCTCGGCGGTCGGCGCCTCGGCGATCAGGACGAGGACGTGCTCCGGGTCGGTCGCGAGGCTCACGCCCCGCGGCAGCGACAGCCGACCGGCCGTGATCTGGGTGCCGATCTCGAGTCCCTCGACGTTGACCTCGATGGAGCTGGGCAGGTGGGTGGCCTCGGCCTCGACCGTGACGGTCGTCGCCTCGTGCTGCAGCAAGGCACCGGAGACGACGTCGCCGACGGTCACCACCGGCACGTCGACGCTCACCTTCTCGCCGCTGCGGACGGCCAACAGGTCGACGTGATCGAAGGTTCCCTTGAGGGCATGCCGCTGGATCGCCTTCGGAATGGCCAGCTGCGTCTCGCCGTCGAGGTCGAGCGTCAGCAGGACGTTCGCGCCACCGTGGCGCACGGCATTGGTGAACTCGCGCGCGGGCAGCGAGACGTGGCGGGGGTCGGCCCCGTGGCCGTAGATGACCGCGGGGATCTTGCCGGCGCGGCGGGTGCGGCGAGCGCCGCCCTTGCCGAACTCGGTGCGGGGCTCGGCGGACAGACGGATCTCGGACACGGCGGTACTCCTCGAGGCAATCTCTTCTTCGGCGACTGAGCACTGCCACGGCACGACCGGCGTGCCACTGTCGGGCACCACGTCGATCGCGGACGCGCTTGTCAGCTCGTCCCTCGCCGGGGCAACCTCGTCAGAGTACCGACCGCGCAGTCCCGGCGGGAACAGCCCTCAGCCGGTCGGCCGCGTGCGGGCGACGGCGTCGGCGACGACGTCGCGCAGCCGGCCGGCGCGGGCGAGGCTGGCGCGTTGCAGGTCCGCGCCGGTTCCGCGGGCCCGCACCCGCGCGAGTGCGTCGCGGACCCGGCCGAGATCGCCCGCGTCGCGCAGCGCGTCCTCCGTCCTCGCCACGAGACGGGCCAGGACGTCCTCGGCCGCGCGGGGCCGACCGTCCTCGGGATCGAGCAGGCGCTCGGACAGCCCGTACCGGGCGGCGCGCCAGGCTGCAGCGCGCAGCACCGCGACGTCGACGTCGAGGGTCGGCAACCGGCCGCGCGCCGCCGTCTCGACCAGCCCGCGGCACAGCGCGGCGAGAAGGACGGAGTCGCGGACCTCGGGGCAGACGTCGGCGACCCGGATCTCGACGGTCGGGTAACTCGCCGAGAGCCGGGCGTCGAAGTAGATCATTCCGGGATCGAGGGCGGCGCCGCTGGCGATGAGCGCAGCCACCCGGCGGTCGTACTCGCCGAGCGAGCCGAACCGGGTCGTCGGGCCGGCGGTCGGCCAGCGCCCCCAGGCGATCGTCCGGAAGCTCGCGTAGCCGGTGTCCGCCCCCAGCCAGAACGGCGAGTTCGCCGAGATCGCGGTGAGGACGGCGAGCCACGGTCTGATTTCGTCGATGACGGCCACGCCCTCCTCCCGGGTTGCGACGGAGACGTGCACGTGGGCGCCACAGGTGAGCTGGTCGGCGACGATGCGGGCGAAGCGCTCCTCCATCCGGGCGTAGCGGTCGTCCGGGGTCCGGGTCGGTGCGGTCGGCACCGGGCTGGTTCCGAGCGCCGCCACCCCCGCGCCGCGAGCCTCGGCGGCGGAAATGGCTTGGGCCCGACGGCTGCGCAGATCCGCCTGGATCCCGTCGAGGTCGGCTCCCGGCTCGGTTGCGATCTCGGCCTGCTCGAGCTTGAGCTCGTGCTCGACGGCGGTCGCAGGGTCCTCGGCGAGCGCCTCCCCGACCGGCACCGTCGTCGCGCCGGAGGGGTCGACCGCCACGAGGAGCAGCTCCTCCTCGATTCCGACGGTGCGCAGGCACGAAGAGGACATCCACCGAGACTGGCAGACCGCACCCGTCGCGCCGGTCCCTACCCTGTGAGGACGTGTCCTCCGTAGCCGTCCGCGCCGACGTCCGGGTGCGGGTTCCCGCGAAGGTGAACCTGCACCTGGGCGTCGGACCGGTTCGCGACGACGGCTTCCACGAGCTGGCCAACGTCTTCTGCGCCGTGTCGATCGAGGACGACCTGCGGGCGCGGCGGGCCCGGGAACTCTCCCTGTCGATCAGCGGCGAGGGCGCCGAGGAGCTGCCGACCGGCCCGGAGAACCTGGTGTGGCGGGCTGCCTGCGTGCTGGCTGCGCATGTCGGCCGCTCCCCCGAGGTGGACTTCGCGCTCGCGAAGCGGATCCCCGTCGCCGGAGGCATGGCCGGCGGGTCGGCCGACGCGGCCGCGGCGCTGCTCGCCTGCGCCTCGCTGTGGGGCGTGGACCGCGAGGTGCTGACCGCCCGTGCCGCCGAGCTCGGCAGTGACGTGCCGTTCCCGCTGCTGGGCGGCGTCGCCCTCGGCACCGGGCGCGGTGAGGTGCTGCGGCCGCTGCCCTGCGCCGTCCGGCTGAACTGGGTCTTCGCCTTCGCGGACTTCGGGATCTCCGCCGGCGCGGCCTACCGCGAGCTCGACCGGATGCGCCGAGCCGGGCTCGCGCCCGCTCCCGCCCCGCCACCGGACGACCTGCTGGCCGCGTTGGCAGCCGGTGACCTCGCCGGACTGGCCGGGCGCCTGCGCAACGACCTCGAGCCGGCGGCGCTCTCATTGGAGCCGCGGCTGGCTCCCGTCCTCGACCGAGGACGGACCGCCGGCGCGTTGGCCGCGCTCGTCAGCGGCTCCGGGCCGACGTGCGCCTTCCTCTGCGAGTCCCCCGAACAGGCCGGCGCGGTGGCCGCCGAGCTGGCCGGCGGATGCCGGGCCACTCGGGTGGCGGTAGGTCCGGTCGCCGGTGCCTCCGTCGTCGAGGACCGCTGATGGCGAACCTGGTCAACCTCGAGTCGGTGTCGAAGTCCTACGGCACGACAACGGTGCTGGACGGGGTCTCCCTGGGCATCGCGGACGGCGAGCGGATCGGCGTCGTCGGTCGCAACGGCGGCGGCAAGACCACGCTGCTTCGCACCATCACCGGGATGGAGCGGCCCGACGCGGGCCGGGTCACCCGCCGGGGCGGAGCCCGGGTTGCGTACGTCGACCAGCGCGGGCTGCTGCCGGACGGGACCGTCCGCGACGTGGTGGTCGGGGACACGGCCGAGCACGAATGGGCCGGTGATGCTGCCATCCGGGCGGTCCTGTCCGGGCTGGGCCTGTCTGCCCTCGGGCTGGAGGCCGACGTGCAGCGGCTCTCCGGCGGCGAGGCGCGCCGGGTCGCGCTGGCCGCGGCGCTGGTGCAGCAGGCCGAGTTGCTCGTCCTCGACGAGCCGACCAACCACCTGGACGTCGAGGGAGTCGACTGGCTCGCGACGTACCTGTCCGCCCGCCGCGGCGCGCTGCTGGTCGTCACGCACGACCGGTGGTTCCTCGACGCGGTGTGCTCGCGGACCTGGGAGGTCGTCGACGGCGGCGTGGAGCAGTACGACGGCGGATACGCGGCCTACGTCCTGGCCCGAGCGGAGAGAGCGCGGCAGGCCGACGCCGCGGAGGCGCGGCGGCAGAACCTGCTGCGCAAGGAGCTGGCCTGGCTGCGCCGGGGGCCGCCGGCCCGCACCTCCAAGCCGCGCTTCCGGATCGACGCGGCGGAGGCGCTGATCGCGGACGTGCCGGCGCCGAGGTCGGCGGTGGAACTGCGTGCGTTGGCGCAACGCCGGCTGGGTCGCAGTGTGTACGACGTCGAGGACGTCACCGTCCGGGTCGGCGACCGGACGCTGCTCGACGAGGTGACCTGGCACGTCGGTCCCGGCGACCGGATCGCGGTCATCGGCGCGAACGGGACGGGCAAGACGCATCTGCTGCGGTTGCTCGCCGGTGATCTGGAGCCGACGGCCGGATCGGTCCGGATCGGGTCGACCGTTCGTGGCGGATATCTGTCCCAGGACGTCGCCGAGCTGCCCCCCGGGCTGCGCGTGTTGGAGGCCGTGCAGGAGGTCCGTGCGACGGCGATCTTGGGCGACGTGGAGCTGTCCGCCGGGCAGATCGCCGAGCGTTTCGGCTTCGCCAACGAGCGGCAGTGGACCCCGGTCGCGGACCTTTCGGGGGGCGAGCGGCGCCGGCTGCAGCTGCTTCGACTGCTGTTGGCCCAGCCGAACGTCCTGCTGCTCGACGAGCCCACCAACGACCTGGACACCGACACCCTGGCGGCGCTCGAGGACCTGCTCGACGGGTGGGTAGGCACTCTGATCGTCGTCTCGCACGACCGTTATCTCGTCGAGCGTCTCTGCGACTCGACCGTCGCGCTGCTGGACGGGCAGTTGGCCGCGTTGCCGGGCGGGGTGGAGGACTATCTCGCGCGCCGCGCGGCCGCCGCGGTTCCGGACAGCGCGGACGGCAGGCGGGAGCGACGGGGAGACACCCGCGCCGCCCGCAGGGAGCTCACCCGGCTGGAGCGCGAGATCGCGAAGCTCGAGCGGCAGGAGGCCCGCCTGCACGGCGAGCTCGCCACGCACGCCACCGACTTCGTCCGGGTGGCGGAGCTCGACGCTGCACTCCGGGCCACCGTCTCGGCGAGGGAGGCCGCCGAGGAGGCCTGGCTGGGGCTGGCGGAGTAGCCGGCGGTCCGTCCGTCCCCAGGACGACCGAGCCGGCGGCAAGGGACCTGTACCGGCGGGCCGGCCGGCCCTACCCTGCGACGATGGGCACCCAGTACGGCCGGCTCCTTGCGGGAGCCGGCGCGTGACCGCGACATCCCGCCCGCTCACCTACGGCACCTACCTGCACCTCGACGAGTTGCTCTCCTGTCAGCATCCGCTGACCGATGAGCACGACGAGATGCTGTTCGTCGTCATTCATCAGGTTTACGAACTGTGGTTCAAGCAGATCCTGCACGACACCCGGCTGATGCAGCGCTGTCTCGAGAACGGGAACACCGCCGGATCCCTGCACAGCGCGCGGCGCATCGCCAAAATCCTCAAGACGATCGTCGGTCAGCTCGACGTCCTCGAGACCATGACGCCCCGGTCGTTCGCGTCCTTCCGGCCGAATCTCGGCTCGGCGAGCGGCTTCCAGTCCAACCAGTTCCGGGTCATCGAAGCCTGTTTCGGCCGCCGCGACGTCTCCGCTCCGACGGGGGACCCGCAACTGGACCGCGCGATCACGCGGCGCTCGGTCTTCGATTCGCTGCTGCGCTATCTGGCCGAGCGTGGCCGCCCGCTGCCAGCGGAGGTGCTGGACCGCGACCCCGCGCGCCCGTGGCCGGGCGACGAACTGGTGCAGGCGCTGCTTGCAGACGTGTACGCCGACGAGGGAAGTCCCGACGTCGAGGTGTGCGAGGCGCTCGTGGACATCGACGAGGGGCTGCAGGAGTGGCGCTACCGCCACGTGAAGATGGTCGAGCGGATCATCGGCTTCAAGCGCGGAACGGGAGGCTCCGCGGGCGCAGAATATCTGCGCTCGACCCTGTTCCAGCCGGCGTTCCCGGACCTGTGGGACGTGCGCGGACGTCCCTGACCGCCCGGATCACCAGCCGCCTCCGTCGCCGCTGCCGCTGTTTCCCCAATCGCCTCCGCCTCCGCCTCCGCCGCCGTCGCCCCAGCCGCTGTCACCGCCGCCGTCGCCCCAGCTGACGTCACCGCCGCTGTCGCCCCATCCGGAGTCGGAGCCGGCACCTTCGTTGGCGCCCCCTCCGTCCGCCCCGCCGTCGTCGGCGGCGTTCTCGCCGGCGTCGTAGCCGGTCAGGTAGCCGTTGTCGTAGCCGGCGCCGTAGCCGCCCCAGCCGCCGCCCCAGCCCCATCCCCAGCCGCCGGACAGCACGCTGCCGAGGAGCATCCCCTCCCAGAACGGGAAGCCGTACCAGCCGCCCGGAATCCCGTAGCCGCCGCCGAAGTAGTACGGCGCCGTCGGGGTGTAGGACGGGTAACCCTGGTAGCTCTGCCCCTGGACGTTGACCTGCTGAGGGGTGGTGAGCTGTCCGGCGTCCCCGCCGGTCAACGGCGGGAGCGGCGGCCCGGGATCCAGGCCGAGCGCCGCACGTGCCGTCCGCACCGCGTACAGCCCCTCCAGCGCGGTATGCCGGGCCTGACCGTACTTCTGCTCCGAGTCCGCGGCTGCAAGCTGATTGGTCACCGAGGCGAGGCGCTCCCGAGCGTCCTTCAACGCCTGCCCCGCCACCTTGTTCATCCCCGGATTGAGGTTGTCGACCTCGTACTGCAGCCGCTCGTACAGCGGAAGGACTTGAGCCCGGTAGTCGGACAGTTCGCGCGCTCGGCGACCCCTGCGTGCTCGAACGAACAAGCCGACCCCTAGCGCGAGCAGCACCACGATGACCACGAAGACCAGTAAACCGGTGTGAGTGTTCTGCGTCGCCGCGGTGCCGAAACTGGTCGCCGACGGCGACGTTCCGCCGGAGCAGCCGTTGGTGTCCTTCGGCAGTTGGTCGACCCTGGCGGCGAAGTCGGCGACGGTGCTGGTCACGTCGTCGGAGGAGGTGAGATCGCTGCGGTGCGCGTCGATCGCGGCACTGAGGGCGGACCCGACGCCGCAGTACGCGGTCGACTGCGCACCCGCGGACCGTCCTTCGAAGACGACCACGGTGAGCGGCGTCTTCCCGGGATCCAGCCGCTTGCCGATCGACCCGGCGACGTCCTCCGGCGCCGGACCGCCGGTGGGCACCACCGCGACCTTGATCCCGTCGAGCTTGCCCTGCAGAGCCGCCCGGTCGATTCTCGGCGAGCCGGCGCCGACGTAGACCGACGACGTGCGCAGCGCGGACACCGCCTTGTCCACCGGATCCGCGGCGGCCGGAGCCGCGAGCGCGAGAGGCGCGGCCAGTGCGGCCGCCAGCGCGACGAGCGGCATCCTCAGCATGTGTTCACCGTAAGCAACGCACTCGTCCGCTGGGCGCTGAATCGCTTGCGCGGCGCCCGGCAGTACGCCAGCGTGCGCGCATGACCGAGATTTCCTTCTCCGTCCAGGCTCGGCCCCGCGACCGGAACTCGTGGGTCGATCTGGCGCGCCGCACCGAGGCCGGTGGGTTCAGCGCGCTCTACGCCGCCGATCACCCGGGACACGGATCGTCGCCGTTCGTGTCGCTGGCCGCGGCCGCCGCCGTCACCGACCGGATCGGGCTCGGCACCTACGTGTCGCAGGCCGGCGTGCGCGAGCCGGTGCACATGGTCAACGACGCGGCCGCGCTCGCGCTGCTGGCGCCGCAGCGCGTCGTGCTCGGGTTGGGCGCCGGCCACACCCCCGCCGAGTGGCGCCAGATCGGGCGCGAACGTCCCTCGCCCGGCGAGCGGGCAGGGCGGCTGGTCGAGTTCGTCGAGGTGGCCGCCCGGCTGCTCGGGGGGGAGGGCGCGGCACACGAGGGCCGTCACCTGCGGGTGCACGCCGCGCCGATCGACGGGGCCGACCGCGGCGTGCGGTTGCTGGTCGGCGGCGGACATCCCGAAATCCTGCGTGCCGCGGCACGGGCGGCGGACATCGTGGCGCTCACCGGCCTCGGCCGCACCCTCGCCGACGGGCATGACCACGAGGTCCGATGGTCGCGCGGCGACCTTCGACGGCAACTGGACGTCGTCCGCGAGGAGGCCCAGCGGCACGGCCGGCGCCCGGTCATCGACGCCCTGGTCCAGGTCGTCAGGAGAGCTGACGACCGGGAGGCGGCTCTTGCGGACCTGTCGGCCGAGCTGGGCGCACCGGTCGACGACCTGGCCGGCACGCCGTTCGTCATGGTCGGGACCGAGGACGAGATGGTGGCCCAGCTGCGCCGCCAAGCCAGCGAATTCGGCATCACCAGCTACGTGGTCCGGGAGCCGGCGATCGAAACGGTGCTGGGCGTGATGGTCCGGTTGGCCGGCCCGACCTCTCCGAGATTGGCGGCTGAGCCTCTCATCGGAGGCTGAGCCGCCAATCTCGTGAGGAGATACCGGCCGCCTGATGGGTAGGCAGAGCCAATGAGCGAAAACCCGGATCCGCGCACGCAGTTCGTCGCCGAGGAGCTTCCCGAGCAGGAGCAGGAGGTCCCCGGCTACGACTGGCAGATGGACCCAGCACCCGACCACGGTGAGGACAGTTACCGCGGCAGCGGCAAGCTCGAGGGTCGGCGCGCGCTGATCACCGGTGGCGACTCCGGGATCGGCCGCGCGGTCGCTATCGCCTTCGCCCGGGAGGGCGCGGACGTCCTCATCAACTATCTCGAGGCCGAGGACGCCGACGCGCAGGAAACCGTACGACTCGTCGAGGACGCCGGCCGCAAGTGCGTCGCCTACCCCGGAGATCTCCGCGACGAACAGACCTGCGGCGAGATCGTCGACGCGGCCGTTACCGAGCTCGGCGGCCTCGACATTCTCGTCCTCAACGCCGCCTTCCAGATGGCGCAGGGCGGCGGCCTGCAGGATTTCACGACCGAGCAGATCGACCGGGTGTTCAAGACGAACGTCTATTCGATGTTCTGGATCTGCAAGGCGGCGCTGCCGCACCTGGCGCCCGGCTCGTCGATCATCACCACCTCGTCGATCGAGGCCTACGAGCCGGCGCCGCCGCTGCTCGACTACGCCGCGAGCAAGGCCGCCGTTCTGAACCTGACCAAGGGGTTGTCGCAGCTGCTGGCGCCGCAGGGCATCCGGGTGAACACCGTGGCGCCCGGGCCGATCTGGACCCCGCTGATCCCGGCGACCATGCCCGCCGACAAGGTGGGCACCTTCGGACAGGACACCCCCCTGGGCCGCGCCGGGCAACGGGCGGAGGTCGCGCCCGCGTACGTGTTCCTGGCGTCGACGGATTCCAGCTACGTCACCGGCGAGCGGATCGGCGTGGCCGGCGGGCGGACCATGCCGTGACTCCGGCGGCGGATCCCACGCCGGCCACAAGTGCGGCCAGCACCGTGTTCTGCCGGCGGATCCGGCCGGGGATGTCCGCGTACGGCAACGTCGAGAACGACACCAGCTCGTAGCGGGACACGTAGCGCCCGGGCAGCCGCCGCTCCAGCCAGTGCTGCGCCGAGGTGCGGGCCCGGAAGATCGGCGAGCCGACCCGATCGCGCATCTCGACGAAGTTGTCGAGGGCCAACTCGGCGATCGTGTCGCAGTTCGGCTTGCGGGCCCGCTGGTAGCGGTCGAGGGCGGCCGCCCAGTCGCCGGCGCAGGAGTCGAGATCCGCGTCGATCTGCAGGCAGTCCTCCAGCGCGCAGTTCGCGCCCTGACCGTAGAACGGCACGATGGCGTGCGCCGCGTCGCCGACCAGCGCGAGCGTCGCACCCCGGCCGCGGTGCACCCAGGGCCAGCACTTCACCGTGACCAGCGACCCGGTCGGGTTGTGTCGGAAGTCGTCGACCAGGCCCGGCATCAGCGGCAGCGCGTCCGGATAGTGCTCGGCGAAGTAGCCGGTGATCTGCTCCGGCGTCTGCAGGTCTTCGAAGACCGCGTGCGGCCAGAACAGCGTGCAGGTGAACGACCGGTCGAGGTTGGGCAGCGCGATCATCATCGACGAGCCCCGCGGCCAGATGTGCAGCCCGTCGCGGTCCAGGGCGAACTCGCCGCGGTCGGCCGGGATGATCAGCTCCTTGTAGCCGTGCTCCAGGTAGTCCTGGCTGAACGAGAATCCTTCGCGGAAGGTCACGGCCCGCCGCGCCGCGCTGTAGGACCCGTCGGTCGCCAGGACGACGCCGGCGTCGGCGTCGACGATCCCGGTCGGCGCGGCGAGCGTCAGGGCGCCGGCGTCGAGCGCGACCTCCGCCAGCCGGTGCTCGAAGCACAGCCTGACACCGGGGGTCTTCTCGGCCACGTCGAGCAGCAACTGGTTCAGTTGCGACCTGCCGACCGAGTTGATCGCCCGGCTGCCGTCGGCGCTGTAGGAGTGGAAGGCGGTCTGCCCGCGGACGGGATGGATCCGGCGGCCGTGCATGGGCAGCGCCCGGGCCAGCGCCTCCTCCCGCAACCCGACCCGGTCGAGCGCGTCGAGCCCCCGGGCCGAGATGGCCAGGTTGATCGAGCGTCCGCGCTCCGCACCCACGAGCCGCGGGTCCGGTCGGCGCTCGTACACCGTGACCTCGAGGCCGCGACGCGCCAGCAGCGTTGCCAGCAGGCAGCCGGCCAGACCGGCGCCGACGACGGCGATGCGCGGCTCAGCCACCGAGCACCGCCGCCAGCGCGGTCGCCCCGCGCCAGCAGTCGTGGAACGTGTTGTACAGCGGCGCGGGTGCCAGCCGCAGCACGTCGGGTTTGCGGCTGTCGGCGATCACCGCATGCTCGCGCCGGAGCGTCGCGCTGACCTTCGCCGCGTCCGCCGGTACCCGAACCGACAGTTGCGCACCGCGACGGTCAGGATCCCGGGGCGTGATGAATTGCGCGCCGACCTCGTCGAGCAGCGCCTCCAGATATCCCGTCAGCCGCACGCTCCTCTCCCGCAGGGGCGGCAGTCCCACCTCGTCGAAGATGCGCAGTGATGCGAGCACCGGCGCCATCGCGAAGATCGGCGGGTTGGAGACCGCCCAGCCGTCGGCGGTGTCCATCGGTGCCACGGTCGGGCCCATGTCGAAGCGGGTGCGCGGGTCGGTGCTCCACCAGCCCGCCAGCTTCGGCAGCGTCCGGTCGGCCAGATGGCGCTCGTGCACGAAGGCACCGGCCAACGACCCGGGCCCGGCGTTCAGGTATTTGTACGAGCACCAGGCGGCCCAGTCGACGTTCCAGTCGTGCAGGCGCGCAACGACGTTGCCCGTGGCGTGCGCGAGATCCCAGCCGACGACCGCCCCCGCCTGCTGCGCGGCGGCCGTGATCGCCGGGATGTCGAGATATTGGCCGCTGTAGTAGTTCACGGCTCCGAAGAGGACGAGGGCCACGTCCGCGCCGTTGGCCGACAGCCAGTCGACGACGTCCGCGGTTTCCAGCACCGATGTCCCGTCGCGCGCCCGCAGCCGCACGACCGCCCGGTCGGGATCGAATCCGTGCCAGGCCGCCTGCGACCGCACCGCATAGCTGTCGGACGGGAACGCGCTGTCCTCGATGACGATGCGGTATCGCTCGGGGGTCGGCCGGTAGAAGCTGGCCATCAGCAGGTGCAGGTTCACGGTGAGGGAGTTCATGACGACGACCTCGGCGGGAAGCGCCCCGACCAGGCGGGCCGACGGCTCGCGCAGCAACTCGTGGTAGGACACCCACGGCCGCCGGGCTTCCACATGTCCTTCGACCGCGCGCGACGCCCAGTCCTCGAGCTCTTCCTCCAGGATCTTGCGCGTCGCCGCCGGCTGCAGCCCCAGCGAGTTGCCGGCGAAGTAGGCGATCTCGCGTCCGTCCTCGTGTCGGGGAACCAGGAACCGCGACCGCAGCGATGGCAGCGGATCGTCGTCGTCGAGCCGCAGCGCCCGCTGCTCGTCCAGCACCGCCGCCGTCACCGCGCTCCTCCCAGATACCGCCGGGCGTTGCCGGAAAGGATCGCCACCCGTTCGTCTTCCGTCAGGAAGTGTGCCGACCGGACGACGCCGCCGACGGGCCGCTCCCCGAGCGGGTAGGGATAGTCACTGCCCAGGAGAACCTGCGAGGCGCCCATGACGTCGACGAGCAGCCGCAGCGCCCGCGGATCGAGGACGACCGCGTCGACGAAGAACCGGTCGACGTAGGACGACGGGGGGCGCTCGCAGCCGGCGACGACGTCGGGCCGCCGCGACCAGGCGTTGTCGAGCCGGCCGAGCCAGAACGGGAACGACCCACCGCCGTGCGCGAAGCAGATCCGCAGCCGCGCGTCGACCCGGTCGAAGACGCCGCCGAGCAGCAGGGCCAGGATGGACAGGTGCGTCTCGGCCGGCATCCCGGCCAGCCACTGCGCCATCCACCGGTCCAGTCGCGGCCCGGTCGGCAGGTCCCACGGATGCACGAACACCGGCACGTCGAGGGCGGCGGCGTGCTGCAGGAAGGTCTCGATGGCCGCGTCGTCGAGGTCGCGGTCGCCGACGTGGTTGCCGATCTCGACGCCCCGGTGCCCGGCCGCTACGGCCCGCTCGAGTTCGGCGCAGGCCGCGTCGCCGTCCTGCAACGGCACCTGACAGAACGGCACCAGCCGATCCGGTGCCGTCGCGCAGAGTGCGAGCATCGCATCGTTCGCGGCTTCGGCGAGTACGGCCGCGTCCTGTACCGGGATCCGATAACAGAAGAAGACCGGGGTCGGCGAGATTATCTGCACCGCCACACCGTCCTCGTCCATCGCGGCGAGCCGGGTGTCGGCGTCCCAGGCCTCCGCGCCGACTCGTCGGAATTCCTGATCGTCCAGCATGATCACGGCGGCGTCGGGCGAGTCGATCCGCAGCCACGGGCCGGCCGGGCTGCCGGGTCGGCGCAGCGCTTCGGCGGTGTACGGCACCGAGTGGGTGTGGACGTCGACCGTGCCGTCGGCGAGCGCGTTCACCCCTTGCCCGGATGCACGGTGCCGCACTCCCGGCAGGTGCGCGCCCGCTCGTCGGCGTAGAAGGCGTTGAAGACCGGCGGCAGGTCGGTGACGATGTCACGGACCTGAAGTTCGACCTCGTGCACGAGCGCCGAGCAGTTCGGGCAGTACCACTGGAATTTCTCCAGCGTTCCTTCCTCCCGCACCCGCTCGATCACCAGCCCGACCGAGCCCTCTTCCGGCCGCTGCGGGGAGTGCGGCGTGTTGCCCGGCAGCAAGAAGGTCTCGCCCTCGTGGATCTCGACCGCTTGCGGCTTTCCGTCGACGACCACGTCGACGTGGATATCGCCTTTCAGCTGGTAGAACCATTCCTCGTACGGATCGACGTGGAAGTCGGTTCGCGAGTTCGGACCGCCCACGATCATGACGATGAAGTCGTTGCCGACCGCCATCGTCTTGTTGCCGACCGGCGGTTTCAGCAGATGCCGGTTGTCCTCGATCCACTGCTGGAAGTTGATCGGCTGCATCAGCGCGGTCATGTCATGTCTCCCTCGGTATCAGCGCCACGGCCTGGATCTCGATCAGCAGGTGCGGATGCGGCAACTGGTGCACCGCGACGGTGGTGCGCGCCGGAGCGGCGGAGGGATCGGCGAAGTACTCGGCCCACACCTCGTTGTAGCCGCCGAAGTCGTTCATCGACACCAGATAGGTCGTCGCGGACACCAGGTCGGGGAGGTCGGCGCCGACGCCGGCCAGGACGTCGCGCACGTTGTCGAGGACGGCCCGGGTCTGCGCCCGGATGTCGAGCGACGCGGTGCCGAGCTCGTCGGCGGACGCGCCGGCGATCGAGTTGTCCGGCTGCCGGGCGGAGGTGCCGGAGACGAAGGCGAACCGACCGGCGAGCCGCACCTGCGGGAAGCTGCCACGGGGAACGACCGCCGTCACAGCTGCACGCAGACGTTGGTCGGCTGGGTGTAGAAGTCGAGGGAGTGGTCGCCGCCCTCGCGGCCGATCCCGGACAGTCCCACGCCGCCGAAGGGCGAGCGCAGGTCGCGCAGGAACCAGGTGTTGACCCAGGCCATCCCCACCCGCATCCGCTGCGCCACGCGGTGGCCGCGGGACAGGTCGGTCGTCCACACCGACGCGGCCAGCCCGTACTCGGTGTCGTTGGCCAGGGCCACCGCCTCGTCCTCGGTGTCGAAAGGAATCAGCGCGGCGCACGGCCCGAAGATCTCCTCGCGCAGCTGGACGTCGGCGTTGGTCAGCCCGGTCCACAGCGCCGGCTCGATCCAGGACCCTCCGGCGAGGTCGCCGGGCATCGAAGGCACGCCGCCGCCGACCAGCGTCTTGGCGCCGAGCTCCTCGGCGAGGCGGTAGTAGCGCAGCACCTTGTCTCGGTGCTCCTGCGAGATCAACGGTCCGGTGGTGGTCTCCGGGTCGTCCGGACGGCCGAGGCGCAGGCCGCGGGCCCGCTCGGCGAGGCGCTCGGCGACCTCGTCGAACACCGGTCGCTGGACGTAGAGCCGTTCCGTGCAGAGGCACACCTGCCCGGTGTTGGCGAACACCGACCGGGTGAGCCCGTCGATCGCCGAGTCGAGATCGGCATCGGCGAACACCACAGCCGGATTCTTGCCGCCGAGTTCGAACGACACCGGACGCACCCGCGGCGCGACCGCCGCCATGATCGACGCGCCGGTCGCGGACGAGCCGGTGAAGGTGACCCCGTCGATGCCCCGGCTCTCGACGAGGAACTGCCCGGCCGAGCCCGGCCCGAAGCCGTGCACCACGTTGTACGCACCCGCCGGCAGCCCGGCGTCGCGCAGCACCTCGGCCAGCAGCACGGCGGTGCTCGGGGTCTCCTCGCTCGGCTTGACGACGACCGCATTCCCGCAGGCGAGAGCGGGCGCGACCTTCCACGTGAGCAGCAGCAGCGGGAGGTTCCACGGCACGATCACCGCCACCACGCCGAGCGGTTTGCGCGCCGCGTAGTTGAGCGCGCGGCGACCGTCCGGCAGTTCGGTGAGATAGGACGGCAGTCCGGCTGCGGCGACCGTGTCGGCGAACGAGCGGAAGTTCGCCACGGCCCGGGACACGTCCAGATCGCGGGCCTGCTGCAGCGGCTTCCCGGTGTCTGCCGACTCCGCCGCGACGAACTCCTCGTAGCGCTCCTCGAGCAGATCGGCAGCCCGGCGCAGCAGTGCGGTGCGCTGCGGGACCGTCGTGCGCCCCCAGGCCCCATCGAGCGCGGCCCGCGCTGCCGCGACCGCGCGCTCGACCAGGTCGCGGTCGGCCTCGTGCACGTCGGCGCGGACGCTGCCGTCGACCGGCGAGATCTTCTGCCAGCAGCGCCCGTCGGGTTCGGCGAACTCGCCGTCGACGAAGTTGCGGATCACGGTCCTCAGCGTCCCTCATCCCGCGCGCCCGTCAAGTGGCTCCAGGGGTCGGGCGACGTCAGCCGGGCGGGGCGGTCGTGCCGCGCACGATGAGTGACGGCCGGACCAGGAACTCGCGACGCGCCGTTCGTCCGCCCTCAAGCCGCTCGACGACCGCCTGCAGCGCGTAGGCCATCTGCTGCCGGGCGTCCTGGCTAACGGTGGTGAGGTTGACGTGCGCCAGCCGAGCCAGGGGATCGTCGTCGTAGCCGACCACCGACATCCGCGCTGGAACGTCGACCCCCGTCCGCAGGAGGGCGTCGAGGAGCGCGACGGCGGTGCGGTCATTGAACGCGACCACCGCCGTGTTCCCGGCGCCGACGTCGAGCCAGGCGCTTCGCGCGCCGGGGCGGGCGGCGGCCACGATTGCCACTCGATCGCCCAGTCCCTGCTGCCGCATCGCCAACCGGTAGCCGCGCCGCCGCGCGGCCGAGATGGCTCCGCCGCGTCCGTCCAGATAGGCGATCCGGCGGTGCCCCAGGCCCACGAGATGGTCGACCGCGAGGGCGACCCCCTCCTCGTCCGCCGCCCGGACCACGTCCAGCTCCCCGGACCCCACCGCGCGGCCGACGACCACCACCGGGACCTGCCGGTCGAGAACCGCCAACTCCGCGACCGGCGCCTCCGGCCCGAGCAGCAGCAGCGCCTCGCAGCGGGAGTCGAGCAGGGTTTCGACCGACTGCCGCTCGCTGTGCGACCGGGTCACCGTACTGATCACCAGTTCGTAGCCATACCGGTCGGCGGCCTCCTGCGCGTCCTCGACGAGTTCGGCGTGGAAGCTGCTCCGGACGTCCATCACCACCCCCAGCAGCCGACTGCGCCGCCGGGCCAGCAGGCTGGCGGCGCGGTCCGGCCGGTACCCGAGTCGTTGCGCCGCCTCGAGAACCCGGTCGCGGGTCGCTGCGCTCGGTCCCGGTGCGCCGCGCAGCACCAGGGACACCGACGCCGTGGACATCCCGACGGCGGCCGCGACGTCCTCCAACCGGGGACGGCGTTCCTGCGGTGGCTGCGGCAAAGGCCCTTTTCCGTTCCTTGACATCACGGGCGGACCTTCGACATAGTAAGCGAGCTTCTTAAAGCGCTTTAAGCGCTGCTCAGCCCGAGATCAGAGGTACCTGATGACCACTTCGCCGTTGTCCGTCGCCGTGATCGGAGCCGGAATGGCAGGACGCAGCCACGCCGCCGCCTACCGCCAGGCGAACACCGTCTACGGGCCGGGGCTGCCGCCCGTCCGCCTGGCTGCCATCGCTGACGCCAATCTCCCCCTCGCCGAGGACGCGGCACGCCGGTACGGGTACGAGCGGGCGCTGCCGAGCTGGGAGGCGGTCGTCGACGACCCGAGCATCGACGCGGTGAGCATCGTGGTCGGCAACGATCTGCACCGGCCTATCGCAATTGCGTGCATCGAGGCCGGCAAGCACGTCCTCTGCGAGAAGCCGCTGGCGGGCTCCCTCGAGGACGCCCGCGCCATGGCCGCCGCGGAGCGTGGCGCCGGCGTCGTGACCGCCGTCGGATACACCTTTCGCCGCAACCCGGCGATCGCCGCGATCCAGCGGCATGTCCGCGACGGCGAACTCGGCGACCTGACGCTGTTCCAGGGCCGGTACTGGTGCGACTACGCGTGCTCGCCCGCCAGTCCGCTGAGCTGGCGGTTCACGGGCGGGTCGGGAACCGGGGCGCTCGCGGACATCGGGGCGCACATCCTCGATACCGCCCAGCTGATCTGCGGTCCCATCGCGTCGGTGTCCGGAGCGCAGCTTTCGACGCAGATCGGCATGCGGCCGCTGCCGCTCGGCCCGGTCGTCGGGCACAACGCCGCGCCGGTGAGCGACGAGCATGGCGAGGTCGGAAACGAGGACACCGCGATCTTCAGCACGCGATTCCGGTCCGGGCTGGCCGGGTCCTTCTCCGTGTCCCGCACGGCCTTCGGGATGCCCAACGCGCTGGGCTTCGACCTGTTCGGGATCGCCGGACGCGCGGGCTTCGACTTCCACCGACCGGCCGAGTACTTCTTCGACGACAGGCAGGCGAACCCGCGCACGCGGGGCGGCCGCCAAGTGATCGTCGGACCGCAGGCCCCGTACTTCGCCGGCGGCTATCCGATGGAGGCTCCCGGCGTGGGCGGTGGCACCGCCGAGATGTTCCTGTATGAGATCCGCGCCTTCCTGGAGCAGATAGCGAGCCTGCCCGATCCGCTTCCGCAGAACGCCAGCTTCGCCGACGGCCTGCACACCATGGAACTCATCGATGCCGTGGTCCGTTCCGCGGGGTCCGGTGGCGCAGAGGTGCCCGTTCCCGAATCCACCCACCAATCCTGACAGACAGGAGATCTGATGACTTTGAAGCTCGGCGCTTACACCGCGTGCCTGCACGACCGTCCGCTGGACGAGGCGCTCGACGTGCTGCAGGCGAACGGCCTCGACTCGGTCGAGGTGAATACGGGCGGTTTCATCCCGTCGCCGCACTGCCACGTCGACCTGCTGCTGTCGTCCGAGAAAGCGCGCTCGGACTATCTCTCGGTCTTCGCCGACCGCGGCATGCAGCTCACCGGCCTCAACTGCAACGGCAATCCCCTCAATCCGCTGCCCAGCGTCGGGCCGAAACACGCGGACGACCTCCGCCGCACGATCGACCTGGCGTCCCTTCTGGGCGTCCGCAACGTCGTGACCATGTCCGGGACGCCAGGCTCGGACCCCGACGCCAAATACCCGTCCTGGGTCGTCAATCCCTGGGACGACGTCTACCTGGACGTCCTCGACTACCAGTGGGACGTGGCAGCCGAGTTCTGGTCGGACATGGACGCCCTGGCGCGCGACCGCGGCGTGCGAGTCGCCATCGAGATGCACCCGCACAACGTCGTGTTCTCTCCGGTGACCTTGAAGCGACTGGTCGACCTCGTGGGCGCCACGAACCTCGGCGCAGAGATGGACCCCTCGCACCTGATGTGGCAAGGCATGGACGTCGCCGCGTGTGTACGGTGGCTCGGTCCGCTGGTCTTCCACGCCGCGGCGAAGGACGCGATGATCAGGAAAGGCGTCGACATCCGGGGCGTGCTCGACACGTCCTTCGCCCGCGTGCCGGCGGACGCCCCCGACAAGGTTCCCACGGGGATCGGCCACTGGTCCGCCTCATGGCCCACCGACCCCGCTTGGCGCTTCGTGGCCGTGGGTGTCGGTCACGACGTCGAATACTGGACCGAGTTCCTCCGCGCGCTCGCCGAGGTCGATCCGGACATGGCCGTGAACATCGAGCACGAGGACGCTGAGTTCTCGCGCCTGGACGGCCTCGCCATCGCCGCGGAGAATTTGCACTCGGCTGCGGCGAAGCTGTGACAGTTCGGAGGTCCTGACGCCAGTGACGAGTTGCATCGGAATCGGCGTCATCGGTTTCGGGTGGATGGGGCAGGTGCACACCCGGGCGTACGAGCGGGTGCGTTCGCACTTCCCCGACACGCCCTTGCGTCCCGAGCTGGTGGCGGTGGCCGAGGGCGACGAGCTCCGTCGCAAGGATGCCTGCGCACGCCACGACTTCTCGACGGCCACGGCCGAGTGGCGCGATCTGCTGCGCGACGACCGGATCGGAGTCGTGAGCGTGACCCTGCCGAACCACCTCCATCGCGAGGTCGGCGCTGCGGTCGCCGACGCAGGCAAGCATCTGTGGATCGAGAAGCCGGTCGGCAGCACGGTGGAGGACGCTCGGGCGGTCGCCGACGCGGTGCACGCCAGCGGGGTCCGCACCGCCGTCGGCTTCAACTACCGCAACGCCCCGGCGGTCGAGCGGGCGCGTGCGCTGATCGCCGAGGGCGCCCTCGGCCGGATCACGAACTGCTCCTTCCGCCTGCTCGCCGACTATGCCGCTCACCCGCAGGCGCCGCTGTCGTGGCGCTTCGACCCGCGCCTCGGCGGTCCGGGGGTCCTCGGTGATCTCGTGTCACACGGCGCGGACCTTGCGCGCTACCTGCTCGGCGACGTCAGCGAGCTCGTCGCAGACACTGCCGTCTTCCTCCAATCGCGCCCGCCCGCCCGCGCGGCGGTCAGCCACTTCAGCGTCGCCGAGGACGGCGGCGAGCTGGAGCCCGTCGGCAACGACGACTACGCCGCCTGCCTGCTGCGGTTCGCGTCGGGCGCGCGCGGAACGATCGAGTCGAGCCGGGTCAGCGTCGGGGACCAGTGCACGTACGGGTTCGACATCCACGGAACGGAGGGACGCGTGTCCTGGGACTTCCGGCGCATGGGCGAGCTCGCGGTCGGTGTCGGCGGTCGCTATCTCGATCAGCCGACGGCCACGGTTTTCGTCGGGCCGGACTCCGGCGACTACGCGTCCTTCCAGCCCGGCGCGGGGATCGCGATGAGCTACGACGACCTGAAGGTCGTGGAAGCCCATCGGCTTCTGATGTCCGTCGCGACGGGGGTGCAATACGGCGCAACCCTCGACGACGCCGTCGCCAGCGCGGCCATCGTCGAGGCGATGCTCGAATCCGCCCGCACCCGCCGGTGGGTTGGCGTTCGCAACTGAACCGCGGTCGTCACGGCGACAGCAGCGAGAATTCGAAGCGGTAGCGGCTCGCCGCGTAGATGTGCGTGCCGAACTCCACCACGCCGCCGTGATCGTCGAGCGTCGTGCGCTGCATCGTCAGCACGGCGGCGCTGCGG
>JAICIE010000052.1 GCA_025924515.1 Jatrophihabitans sp.
ACGCCGACCAGCCGCGGGCGTGGCTGAGCGCGGGACAGGCGCTGGAACGGATCCTGCTCGAGATCACCCGGGCGGGTTACGCGGCCAGCCCGCTGACCCAGGTCGTCGAGGTGGCCAGCACCCGCATCGCCTTGCGCACCGAACTGTCACTGACGATGCAGCCGCACGTCCTGCTCCGGGTCGGCCGGGCCGGCGTCACACCCGGCACCCCCCGCCGCCTGCTCGACGACGTCCTCGAGGAGAAGCCGAACCCGTAGCAGGGCCACCCAAGATTGGCGGCTCGGCCTCCGATGAGAGGTTGAGCCGCCGATCTTCGGGTCTCAGGGAAGCGGAGCCCTTTCGGTTACTTCTTCTTCTGCTGGTTGTGCGACGCGGCGTAGACGGCGATCTGGGTGCGGCGCTGCATGCCGAACTTGGCGAGAAGCTGTGAGACGTAGTTCTTCACCGTCTTTTCTGCCAGGAACAGCCGTTCCCCGATTTGCTTGTTGGTGAGCCCGTCGGCGACCAGGTCGAGGATCTCCTGTTCGCGGTCGCTGAGCTGCGGCCCTTCCTTCTTCTGGTGGCCGGTGCGGATGCGCTCCAGCACTTGCCCGGTCACCCGCGGATCGAGCAGGGACCGGCCGGCGGCCACGTCACGAATGGCGCCGACGAGGTTGCTGCCCCGGATCTCCTTCATCAGGTATCCGGACGCTCCGGCCATGACCGCGGCCAGCACCGCGTCGTTGTCGTCGTAGGAGGTGAGGATCACGCAGCGCACCTCGGGCAGCCGAGACCGGATCTCGCGGCACACCTCGATGCCGCTGCCGTCGGGCAGGCGGGCGTCGAGAACGGCGACGTCGGGACGCGCGGCCGGGATCCGGGCCACGGCTTCGGCCGCGGTGCCCGCCTCGCCGACCACCCGGATGTCCGGCGTCGTGGCCAGCAGGTCGGCAAGCCCGCGGCGCACGATCTCGTGGTCGTCCAGGAGGAACACGCCGATGGGCTTGTCAGCGGACGTCATGACGGCATTGTCTCCGATCCGGCGATCTCGGTGAGAACGTCACCGAGGCGGCGGCGGCGGGTGGGCTCGGCGGCCGGCGCCCGACCGACGCGCACCAGCACGTGCGGAAAGGCTTGCAGCCCGAGTTCGTCGATGAGTTCGGCCCGCGTTCGAGCGACCTCGATCAGCGAGGTGAACGGGCTGGCGGCGTAGCCACGAGCGGTCACCTCCAGCAGCACCCGCTCGAGCGCCTCGCCGGCTCGCAGCCAGTCCCGAGCGGTGTCCCCGGCGGTCGTGAGCAGCAGCAGCGCCTGCGACATGCTCGACCGGGTCCGGGTCGGCAGCCACCCGGCGCCGTGGGTGTCGAAGTCCCGCAGCGGGATCTCGTCGCCGGACTCGCCGGTGACGTGCGGCACGGCGAAGGCCGGTACGCCGTCCGCCCGGGACGGGTCGTTCGTGGTCCAGGCCCGCAACTCGGCGCGGTAGGCCGGGTCGGCGTTCTCCAGCGCATCGGCCTGCCGGCTGAGCCGGGCCACCGCCAGGCGGTGCAACGGCGCGACCACCGGAACCAGATCGGCACCCTCCCTGCGCGCGGCGCAGATCAACGCGTCGATGACCTCCGCGGGAACCGGCTCATCACCGAACCGGCGACGGTTGGTACGGCGATGCTCGATCGCGAAGTCGAGCCGCGCCAGGTCCAGATCGGCGACGCCGGGCACGACCGACACCTCCGCCAACTCGCCCGGATCGAAGTCGTTCGGGAACCGCGTCACCCGCGCCGCGTGACCGGCTCCGGCCAGCGAGACGCGGGCGTTCAACAGCGCGCAGCCGCAACTGATCGTCAGTTGCCGACCGCGCGGGTCCAGGATCCGCAACCGTCTAGCCGGATCGGCGAACAGGCGCATCCGGTCGGCGAGGATCAGCATCCGCCACGGCTGGGTGTTGTGCACGGACGGGGCGCGGGTCGCCCGCACCGCCGCGCGGCGCAGGCTGGCGACGGCCGGGATCCGTTCGACGGCGGTGGTCACATCATCCTCCGATCAGCAGGCAGCCGAGGCCAGCACCGGCTCGGCGTGCACCGGGATGGGCGGGTCGGTGACGAGCACCGGGCACGGCACGTGCTGCTCGAACCATTCCGCGATCAGGTGGCCGGTCGGTTCCTGCTGGCCGACGCCCACGACGAGCAGGTCGGCCTCCTCCGCCGCGGCCGTGACCGCGGAACGGAGGTCACCGGGGACGAACTCGAAGTCGACCTCGAGGCCGGGGGCCAGCGACTGCGCGGCGCCGATGGCCTCCGCGAGGATGGCCTGCTCGGCGCGCTCCTGCTGCCGCAGCGCCGACACCTCGGCCGGCGTCATCGACGCGAAGCGCTCGGCATCGCGCCACACCCGCAGCAGGTGCAGGCGGGCGCCGCGGTGCTGCGCCTCGGCTACGGCACGGCGCAGGGCGGCGCGGCCCGACGGGGACGACGACACCGCGACGAGGACGGTCGGGGAGCTGGTCTCGGTCATTTCGTCGTCCTCCTCGCGCGGGCTGTTGGCGGTCACGGGTCCATGCTTGCGGTCCCGGAGGGCGGGGATCAGGACGAAACGGCCCCTTCGCCGGGGACCGAACGTCCCGACCGAGCAGGACGGGACCAACGGCAGCCGCCACCTCGTCGGCCCGCCATTTAGGCTCCGTCGCATCATGACCGACACCGCCGACTCCGACCGCCCTGCCGACAGCGCGTTTCCGGTCTCCGTCGACCGTCCGCGCCGCGAGCTCGAGGAGCTACTGCGCGAGCTGATCGGGCGCGCGGAGGACGTCCTCATCACTCAGGGTCGGCTGCAGACGTTGCTGGCGGCCACGAATGCAGTCACCAGCGACCTGACGCTGCCGGTGGTGCTGCGGACGATCGCGCAGGCCGCCTGCGGCGTCGCGCACGCCAAGTACGGCGCGCTCGGCGTGTTGTCGCCGGACGGCCGCGGCCTGTCGGAGTTCATCACGGTCGGCGTGGACGCCGACACGGCGGCGCGGATCGGCCCGCCGCCGGCCGGGCGCGGGCTGCTCGGCGCGCTCATCGTCGACCCGAGACCGGTGCGGCTGAAGGATCTCGCCACCGACCCGCGCTCGGTCGGCTTCCCGCCGAACCATCCGCCGATGAAAAGTTTCCTCGGCGTTCCGGTCCACACTCGCGGCACCGTCTTCGGCAACCTGTATCTCGCCGAGTCCGCCAGCGGCGAGTTCAGCGCCGAGGACGAGGAATTGATCCGCGCGCTGGCGGCCACGGCCGGCGTGGCGATCGACAACGCCCGGATGTTCGAGCGCGGCCAGCGGCGCGAGCAATGGCTCGAGGCGTCCGCCGAGATCTCCCGGCAGTTGCTGTCCTCGACCGGCGAAGACCCTCTGCAACTGGTCGCGCACCGCACCCGCGCGGTCGCCGCCGCCGACCTCGTCACCGTCGTCCTGCCCACCGCCGACGCCCGCCGGGTGATCGTCGAGTTCGCCTCCGGGGAGGGGGCCGACGACCTGCACGGCTACTCGTACCCGGTCGCGGGCTCAGTGGTCGGCGAGGTGTTCGAGACCCGCGGCCCGGTCGTCCTGGACGACGTCGAAGCCTCCGGCCGGGTGCTGCACCTGTCCCAGGCTCTTGCGGTGGGACCGGTCATGGCGGTGCCCCTGGTCGGCAACGAGCGGCTGCGCGGCGCGCTGGTGGTCGGGCGGCGGCGCGGAGCGCGGCGCTTCGACGACTCGGACGTGACGATGGCCCTGACGTTCGCCAACCACGCCGCGCTCGCCCTCGAGCTGGCCGACGCCCGCAGCGACCAGCAGAAGATGATGCTGCTGGAGGACCGCGAGCGGATCGGCCGTGATCTGCACGACCACGTGGTGCAGCGGCTGTTCGCCGCCGGACTGCTCATCGACAGCGTGTCGGCCGGCCTCAGCGACGATCGCGCGGTCCAGCGCCTCGGCGACGTCGTCACCCAGCTGGACAAGACCATCAGTCAGATCCGCACGACGATCTTCCAACTGAGCGGCCCGGTCGGCACCCAACTCGGACAGACCCGCGGCGCCGTCCTCGCCGTCGCCGACGATGTCACCGACGCGCTCGGGTTCCAGCCGGGAGTGCGCTTCCGCGGGCCGGTCGACGCGGTCGTCGACGAGGCGCTTCTCGACGACCTGGTGGCGGTGGTCCGCGAGTGTCTGACCAACGTCGCCAAGCATGCGCAGGCGACCAGCGCCGAGGTTCTGGTCGACGCCGATCCGACCAGGCTGACCGTTGCGGTCATCGACGACGGGATCGGTATCGGCGCCAGCGGGCGCCGCAGCGGACTGAAGAACCTGCGCGCCCGCGCGCGAGCACACCACGGCGACGCGACGATCGGCCTCGCGAGTCCGAGCGCCGAGGACGGCCGTCCCGGCACCGCGGTGCGGTGGTCGGTCCCCCTCGGGGTTGCCGGGTCATGAGCCCGGGCGCTACTCCGTCAGAACCATCCACTGCTTGCCGTCGATGAGCTCCCGCGCGGCGTCCAGATGCCCGCAGTGGCAGGCGATCTCGACGAGGACGTGCAGGACGACCTCGCGGACAGTGTCCAGGCGGAAGTCGCCGAAGAAGTCCGGCCACCACGCGGGCGCGTCGTCGAGAACCGCGTCGGCGAGGATGCGGTCGGCGCGGTCGGCCTCGTGCCGGTAGAGGTCGAGGACGTGCTGCGCGGGGACCTCCGGTCCCACCCGCCAGGCGTCGTCGGGGCGCGAGGTCAGGTCCGCGATGACGTCCTGTTCTCCCGCGATCACGGCGCGGAACCACTGCTGCTCCACGTCGAGCGCCACGTGGCGCACCAGACCCAGGCAATTCCATCCCGACGGCAGGACGTCCCGGTGCAGCGCGGTGTCGTCCAGGCCGTCGAGGGCGCCGAGCAGGTGTCGGCGCTGCCCGTTGAGATAGTCGCGGAGAACCTTGTTCTCGGGAGGGTGATCGGCCACGAGCGCATCCTGCCGGACAGCCCGCGGCGCGGGCCGACGCCGGGCTGAACGCGCTGCGGGCTGCAGGTCGGGCGAACAGGACGAAGCGCACGCTCGATGCGCGCAACGAAGCGAGGAGTGAACCGTTGCCGCTCTCCCGCCGTAGTTCGAGCCGTCGACGTGCGCCGTCATCTCGGCGGCGCCGGAAAGGGGACGGCGATGAGAACAACAGCGGTCCTGAGCGCGGTGGCATGCGCGGCGCTGGCCTGGTCGTCGGTCGGGGGAGCGGCTGCCTCGACCGGGGCAATGGCCACGGTGCAGGTGCACAAGCTCGTATCGGACCAGCCGGGGATGGCCCGGCTCACCGATCCTGACCTGGTGAATGCGTGGGGCCTGGCGCTCACCCCGACCAGTCCGCTCTGGGTGTCCGACAACGGCACGGACGCGTCCACCCTCTACACCGACACCGGACCGGCGGTGGCCAAGGTGCCGCTCACGGTGTCGGTCCCGGCGGCTGCGCCGACCGGCGCGGTGTTCAACGACACGTCGGCATTCGTCGTGCCCGGAACGGACAACCCGGCGCTGTTCCTCTTCGCCACGGAGACCGGCCGGATCGCAGCCTGGAACCAGGCAACCGGATCGGTGGCGAGAACGGTCGCGCGGGTCGGCGACGCGGTCTTCAAGGGCCTGACCATCGCGCACAGTCCGTTCGGTCCGCTGCTTCTTGCCACCGACTTCCACAACGGCCGGGTGGCGGTCTTCGACTCGTCCTTCACCCGGCTGTCAGTGCCGGGCCTCTTCCGCGACGAACGCCTGCCGGCCGGCTACGCGCCGTTCAACGCCATGGAGGTGGGCAGCCGGGTCTACGTGACCTATGCCAAGCAGGACGCCGCCGCCCATGACGACGTTCCGGGGCTCGGCCACGGGTTCATCGACGTCTACACCAATTACGGCGCCTTCATCGCACGGCTGGTCAGCCGCGGGGATCTGGACTCGCCGTGGGGCATGGCGATCGCGCCGAGCAGCTTCGGCCCGCTGGCCGGCAAGCTCCTCGTCGGCAACTTCGGCAACGGCCGCATCCACGCCTACAACCGCTGGTCCGGCAGCATGATCGCGACCCTGCGGGGGCACGACGGGGACCCGCTGGTGATCGACGGGCTGTGGGGGCTGCTCGTCGGTAATGCGGCCGCCGGCGGCAGCAACGCGGTGTGGTTCAGCGCCGGCCCGGATCAAGAGGCGCACGGATTGCTGGGAACGCTGACGGCGTCATGACGAACTGATCGTCGCTGGGCCCCGGCGACCTGCCACGAGGGCGGGAGCCGGGGCTCGACGTCGAGCAGGGTCAGCGGGACCGGCGGCTGGGTCACGGCCGCTCGCCAACCGATCACGACGGCGTCGACGGTGCGGTCGTTACGCACCGACCGACCTCAGTGTATGGATTCCCGACGAATCAGCCGGACGTCGAAAACGAATTCGATGAATGGTGCGTCGACGCCGAACGCGGCGGCGTGCGACGGATCCTCGTCGTATCGCGGTTGCACCACGAGTCCGGGTTTGACGGCGAAGGCGGCGTCGGAGTCGAGGTGCTCGTCGCCGGCGACAAAGAGGTGCGTGGTGACCGGACCGTGCCCCTCGGCCTCGACCCGGTAATGAATGTGCGCCGGCCGCATCGGATGGCGGCCGAGCGCACGAAGCAGTTCGCCCACCGGCCCGTCGGTCGGCACCGGGTAGCTCGACGGGACGACACTGCGGAACCAGTAGTCCCCGTTCTCGCCGGTGGTGAACACCCCTCGCAGATTTCCGAGCTGCTGTAAGGGATCCTGACTGTCGTAGTGGCCCGCGTCGTCGGCCTGCCAGACGTCGACGGTCGCCTCTGGAATAGCCGCGCCGTCGGTGTCGGTCACCCGGCCGCGGGCCACCATCACCTGGCCGCGGTGCCGCTCCGGACCCGAGGAGATCCAGTCCCCATTGGCCCGCGCGGGCGCGGGAGAGTGGAACGGTCCTTCCACCGAGGACGGTGTCGCCCCGACGGGGCCGTCATGGTTGACCTCGTCGACGGCGGACGTCAGACCGAGCATGTCCGACAGCAGGATGACCTCGTTGCGCTGATCACTGCAGGTCTGCCCGACCCGCTTCAGGAAGTCGATGCCGGTCAGCCATTCGGCGTCGCTGGGACGGGTCTCCCGGACGAAGGCGTGCAGGTGGCGCACCAGCGACGTGATCAAGCTGTTGATCCGCGGATCGGGGCTGCGCACCGAGTTGAGGACGGAGTCGAGCAGGACGTCGAGGCGCTGCTCGACGGTCGGCGGCGACGTAGCCGCCGGGTCGCCGCGCGGCGCGGGCGGCGGTTGCTGCGTCATCGCGGGTGTGAGCCGGCGGCGCGGTGGACCGCGTCGAGGAGCCGCTGCAGCCGCACGCCGCGGTGGACGTCGAGCGCCGGGTCGGCCTGGCCGGCCTGGACTGCCGCGGCGAAGCGGTCGGTGATGGCCCGGTGCAGTTTCTCGCGTGATTGGGCGGCGGTCGGATCCGCCAGATCGGTGCGACCTCGATCGGTCACCGCGGTGACGCGGAAGTGCCCGTCCGCGCCCGGCGTCGTGATGGAGAGGATCAATTGGCTTACCGCGCCTGAATCGTGCGCCAGCGTTGCGGTGACGCACCCGCCGACGTTCGCGGCCGTGACCACGCGCGCGGGTCCGGCCGCCGCCTCGAGCAGGTCCAGGACGTGCGGGCCGAGATCGAGCAGGGCGTTGTCCTCCCGGCGCCACGGCGTGGCGAACGGGGACCCGTCCAGCGCGGCACCCGAGACGAATTCCGCGCGGACGGTGAGGAGCCGGCCGCCGTCGAGTCCGGCGAGAAAGTCGGCGACGGCATCGGTGTAACGGTTGGTGAGAACCATCTGCGTGACGACGCCGGCCCGGTCGACCGCGCGGGCAAGGTCCTCCGCCGCCTCGACGGTGAAGGCCAGCGGCTTGTCCAGGAGCAGGTGTTTGCCGGCGGCGGCCGCGTCGACTGCGATGGTGGCCTGCACGTCGGGCGGCACGGCGAACGCGACGGCGTCGCAGCTGCCGAACAGGTCGTCCAACGAGGCCACGGTCGCAACGCCGTAGCGCTGCGCGAGCTCACCCGACGCCTGGGGACGCCGCGCCCAGACGGCGCTCAACGTCGTCGCCGGACCCGCGGCGAGCATGGGTGCCGTGAACATCCCGGCCCACGGCCCGGCGCCGACAAGCCCGACCCTCAGGCGCTCAGCCACGGAGGCATCCGGCGTCGGCCCGGTGCTTCAAGGACATGGGCCGGATTCTCCCGGACCGCATTGGCGCACGGGGCCCCGGGCCTGCCGTCGGTTCAATCGCCCTGATCAGGGACGGGACGTCCCCAGTCGGGCCGGGGGATCAAACAGAAGGGGTGGCCGGCGGGGCCGGCGAAGACGTCGCCGGCCAGGTGGAGGGTGGGGCGCGGGTCTGGGCAGCCCGAAGCGCCGCGCTGTTCGCCCGAAGAGCCGCCCGCAAGTCGCAGCACTGAGTCAGCGCGCCAGCATCCGCCGCCGCCACCAGGGCCTGCGCCGCGCCGGACGCGCCACGACCTCGCGCACCAGACCGCGCAGATCCGCGTTGGGCCGGGTGAGCCGCTCCCGGACGACCGCGGGAACGTCTATCACGGACCCGTCCGCAAGCACCACGGTTCCGTCCTGCCGCGCGGTCGCGCCTTGCACCTCCCCGGCGAGGACGAGGCAGACGTATCGGGCCACGTCCTCCGGCAGCCAAGGGCGCTCGACGTCGTCTGACCGCCACGCGGAGAGCAGTCCGTCGAGTTCGGCAAGCGACATCGCGTCGTTCCGCAGGACGATCCCGTCGTCGGTGGCGGCCTGGCGCAGCCGGGGAGCCGACGGTGTGCTCACCGGCGGATCATTCCCGTCGCGGTGCATTGCGTCGTCCTCTTCCTGAGCAGACGTCGGCGGCGCCGGACGTTCACCGGCGCGGACCATCACCCGTTGGTGACGATCTTCCGCTGCGGACGATCGCCAACACCCGGCGGTCGATCCAGGATTGGTCCGGCGCTACGCGCATCTCCCAGTTCTCGGTGCCCACCCAGGACTTGAAGTCGTCGTGCCCCGAGTCGCGCGCCCGTCGTTCCAGTTCCTCGTCGAGTTCTGACGTGATCGGGATTCGGTCGGCCTCCGGTGGGGCGGTCAGGTAGAACTCGTTGAGGTCGAGCAGGCGCTGCAGTTCTGAGGTCGGATCCGGGTGGTCGTCCACGCGCAGGTCGACCGCGACGTCGTCAAGCCCGCCGTAACCGGCGCCGGGCTCCACGACGAAGAGCGCGGCGGACTGCCTGCCGCGGCGGTCGCCGCCCGCTCGGTCGCCGGCGACCAGCGCGGCGAGTAGGCGGGCCGCAAGGCTTCTTCCGGTGGACTCGCCCCACGCTCGCTGCATGTCTTGCAGCACCGCGGGCCCGGCGATGACGTTGCCCTGCAGGGCGATGTCCGGCGCAATTACGCTGCCCGCCCACTCCAGGCAGTCGCCTCCGGTGTGGCTGGCGGAGCGACCCTGCGCGTCGACGATGCCGACTTGCCGGTCCTGAGGCCGATCGTCTTGTTCGACGAGGCGCTTGACGACCTCGGGTGCGCTCAGTCCCTGCTGCAACAGGGCCAGGCCTTGCCGCTTCCACCGGAGATTCGGATCGGCCTGGGTGGCTATTGCCCCGACGCCGGCCGTCGCCGCCGGGACGATGGCGCCCACGGCGAGAAACCGGGAAGCGACCGCGACGCCGAGCGCCCGACCGTCCGCCGATCGCCCGACGATGGAGTACGTCATTTCGCCGAACCCCTGTCCTGACGTTCGTCCTTGTGGCTGAACCTGCCGAGCCACCCCGGCTTGGGGCGTCTCGCGCCAGGTTCAGCACCGCGGACGATCGGCATGCCCGACCTTTCCCATTCGACGGTGCCGCCGTCGATGATGAATGCTGCGCGCCCGTCGTGGTCGAGCAGTTCCGCAGCGCGCGCGGCGCGCCCACCGCGCGAGCAGGCGGTGAGGATCGCACCGGGCGGCAGGTCCCGCGCCGCGAACGGCAGCAGGCCGATCGGCACGTTCAGCGCTCCGGCGATGTGCCCGGTGGCGTACTCCTCCGGGGTTCGCACGTCGAGGATCAGGTCGCCGGCGCGCCACATCTGCGCCGCGGTGCGGACCTCGACGCGTTCTGCGGCCATCTCTCCACGATATCCGCAGGAATCCTGTTGGCGGGCAAGGGCAGCCCTGATGCGCTGCTCGAACGGCGTCCTTCACGGTCGGACGGAACCGGGCTCGGCTGCCGCGATTGTATCCTCGACGGTTTGTCCCAGGTTCCCCGCGGGTAGATCTTGTGCCGAACGGCATCCGGCGGCACAGGGAGGGGTCGACGTGAGGAACGAACTGCATCCGCTCAGCGCCGAGGAAGTCGCGGCGGAGGACGCTACCGCGCTGCCCGCCAAGGAGGTCATGTCGCTACTGGACCTCAACGCGAACCTCGACCTCGCGCTGGACACCGCCGCACCGATCGACCTGGCGGTCGGTGCGAACGCCAACATCGCCGCCCCGATCAATGCGGCGGTCGACGCGAACGTGCTTTCGGCCGGCTCACTGTCCCAGGCCGGCGCGCTGCAGACCGGCGACATCCACCAGGGCATCGACGGCAACGCGACCGCTACGTCGGATCAGACCAGCTCGATCACGCAGGGCGATCCGACGTCGACCGGCGCCACGGCCGGGACCTCCGCCGCCGGCGCGGACACGGGCACGACGACCGGTTCAGTGACCGACGGCAACCTGCTCAACGTCAACGTCAACCTCGACGGGAACCTGCACCTCGCCTCGCCGATCGACGGGGCGGTCGCCGCCAATGCCAACGCGGCTGCACCGATCGACGCCTCCGCGGCGGCCAACATCGGCGCGATCGACTCGTCCGCGACGAGCCTCGGCGAGCAGCAGGTCTCCATCGACCAGTCGATCCACGGTGCCGCGACCGCGACGGGGACGCAGGACTCCGGCATCACCCAGGGCCCCGACGCGACCGCCGGTGATGGCGCAGGCACGGGTGCCGACACGTCCGGCGGCGGCGCGGACACCGGCCCCACCTCGACGTCAGGGCAGTAAGGGCCGCCCGCTGAGGTGCGCGTCGCCCGCCGCCCCAACGTCAGAACCGACAAGCGATGACCACGTTCGACGCGGGCCCGGCCAGGTTGCCGGGAAGCGCGCCGACAACCGACACCGCCCCTGCCCGCGCCAGCGGGGTCGAGCTGATCGGCGGCCAGCCTGGCTCCGGCTACCGGGTCCCACCCGCGCTTGTACAGCGGGCCGACGGCCAGGTTCTTTCGGTCACCCCGCTGCTGTATGCGGTCCTGGCGGCGATCGACGGCCGGCGCACCGACGACGAAATCGCCGCGGCCGTGTCCGTGCAGATCCGACGGGCGGTGTCTGCGCGTGACGTCCGCACGTTGATCGATGCCAAGCTGCGCCCACTCGGCCTGGTGCGCTCGGCCGACGGCGCGGACCCGCCGTTGCGCAAGCCGAACCCGCTGCTGGCGCTGCGGTTCCGGTGGGTGGTCGCCGACCAGGCCCGAACCCGTGCGCTCACCGCGCCGTTCGCGGCCTTGTTCCACCCGGTCGTCGTCGTGCTCGTCACCCTCGCGTTCGCCGCTGTCGGGTACTGGGTGCTGTTCGACAAGGGACTGGCTTCGGCCGCGTCGGACGCGTTCGCCGACCCGGCCATGCTGCTGGCCGTCTTCGCGATGACCGTGGTGTCCGCCGGCTTCCACGAGTTCGGGCATGCTGCTGCGCTGCGCCGCGGCGGCGGCACGCCCGGCGCGATGGGCGCGGGGCTGTACCTGGTCTGGCCGGCGTTCTACACCGACGTCACCGACGCCTACCGGCTGCCGAAGCGGGCGCGGCTGCGCACCGATCTGGGCGGGCTGTACTTCAACGCCCTAGTCGCGCTGGCGATGTTCGCGATGTGGGCCGGCACCGGCTGGGACGGGCTGCTGCTGGTCATTGCGACGCAGATCCTGCAGATGCTGCGCCAGCTGCCGCCGCTGCTGCGTTTCGACGGCTACCACATCCTCGCCGACGCGACCGGGGTACCGGACCTGTATCGCCGGATCAAGCCGACGCTGCAGTCGCTGTGGCCCACGCACTGGCGCGACCCGCGGGCCCGCCAGCTCAAGCCGTGGGTGCGCACCGTCATCACCGTCTGGGTGCTGATAGCGGTGCCGCTGATGGCGCTCACGCTGCTGATCACGGTGCTCACGCTGCCGCGGATCCTCGCCACCGCGGCCCACAGCTTCGCGGCCCAGTGGTCGTTGCTGCAGGTCGACTGGCAGCGCGGGAAGGGCGCCGGCGTCGGCGCGGAGATGCTTGCGCTGGCCGCGGTCGCGGTCCCGGTGTTCGGCGTCGCCTGCATGCTCACGCGGCTGGTGCGCCAACTCGCCCGGTCGACGTGGCGTCGAACCACGGGCCGGCCCGTCGCGCGCACGATCGCCTGCCTGAGCTCGGCCGCGCTCGTCGCCGGGCTGGCCTGGGTGTGGTGGCCGCGCGGCAACTATCGGGTGATCGAGCCGGCCGAGCGGGGCGTCATGTCGCAGGTGTGGCAGCCGGGCACGCTGACCGCGCTGGCGCACGGCCGTCCCGGCTTCGCCGAGCCCGCGCAGCAGCCGCTCGCCGATGGCGAGACCGGAACCGCCCGCACCGTCTGGCCGCGCGACGGGAGGCTGCCGCAGCCCGGGCACCCCGAGCTGGTGATGGTCCTGCGCCCGCATGATCCGGCCCGGCCGACGTGGGTGTTCCCGTTCGACCGGCCGGCGTCGCCCGGGCCCGGCGGCAACCAGGCGCTGGCGGTGGCGACACGCGACGGCAGCGTCGTGTACGACGTCGCGTTCGCGCTGGTCACGACCAGTAAGGACGTCGTGCTCAACCGCAACGAGGCGTACGCGTTCGCCAGCTGCCGCGACTGCGCTGCGGTGGCGATCAGCTTCCAGGTGGTGCTCGTCGTCGGCCACGCGCAGGTGATCGCCCCACAGAACCTGTCGGCGGCGGTCAACGACAACTGCGTGCGGTGCGTCGCGGCCGCGATGGCGGTGCAATTGGACCTGCGCCTGTCGTCTCGGCCGGACGCGAGCGCCGCCGCGCAGCTGCGAGCTCTGTGGTCGCGGATCCAGACGTTCTCGCGCCGTCTACGCAGCCTGCCGCTGTCGGCCGTCCGCGCCCGGCTGGAGGGCTACGAGCGGCAGGTGCTGCAGATCCTTCGGCCGTACGCGGCGGCGTCGTCCACCGCCGCCACCTCTGCGTCGCCCAGCGGTTCGCCCTCCCCGTCGCCGTCGGCAGGCGCCCCCACGTCCTCGGCCGGTGCGCCCGCAAGCGTGGACACGTCCGCGGCCCTACCGTCCGCGGCGCCGTCAACGAGCCCGCGGCCGAGCTCGACCGCGACCGGCTTCGCCGCGACGACGGCGTCGGTGGCCGTCACGAGCGCGCCGTCGACCGCCGCCGCGGCGAACTCGGCCGTGCCGTGAGCCTCCGAGCGGCGCAACCCAACGGAAGCGCTCACCGATCGGCTGGCCGGGGAGCTTCGACCGAGCGCTGTGTATCGCGTCCACCGACCACGTCCCCGAATGACCCCATCGGCCGCCCTCGACGCACAGCCAACGACCCGACGCAACATGCTCACGACGGTCCTGCGGCTGTAGGCGCGACGCCTGGAACGAAGCAGGGCGGCGCCGCAGAACGGGGCCGCCCCACATGATCGTCTCAGACGCGCCTGCACTGACCGTGCTGGGCGCTGCGGCAAACCGCGCCTCAGGCGCCGGTTGTGATCCGCTGTAGCAGTCCCTTGACGACCTCGCTGGACCGTTGCTGCTCTCCTGCGACGGCGCTGATGACCACGACCGCGCCCGTCAGGGCAGGGACAGCCCACTGCAGCGCGCGCAGCTGCTTCTGCGCGGACGCCACGTCGGGCGGGGTCGCGGTGCCGGTGCCGGTACCCGCAGCGAGCGGCTCGGTCGCCGACGCCACCGGTACGTCGCTCTGACGGGACACCTTGCGTCCGAGCACGCGACTGTAGGCCGTCACGCCGAGGGCGGCCGCCGTGAGTCCGGTCTTGATCGCAGAGACGGTGGCGACCCCGCGCTGACTGGCGATCCGCGGACGGTCCGCCACCAGGATCCCCGCCGCTCCGACGAGGTGAGCGCCGATCGCGGCCGCGTTGACCGGGGTCCAGCGGTCCCAGCCCGCGTTGGCCACCGCGCCGCGGTCGTTGGGCACGCGCGCCGCACTAGAGGCGGAGTTCAGCGCGACCGCGTTGGCAAGGGTGCCGCCGAACCAGGCGGCCATGCCGACGTCGTGAAGGGAACGGAGGACGGGTTGACTGGCCATGAAGAACTCCAATGCGATGAGACGTGGCCGAACGCCAAGGCAGGTCCGGCCAACGGGAACTGGTCACCAGACCCCTACCCGAGTTTTCGCCGGAAATTGCTGACGCCGCACAGGTCCGCCGATGACCGTGGCCGGCCGGTACAGCGCCGGTCGAGCGGCGCCATGGCAGCGGCGACCTGCGCCGAGGCCCCCGGTCCTGAACCGGGACACGACAGACCGCGGCACGGTCCTCACCGGCCCGGCAAGCACGACATCAGAACCCGGCGCACCGGGCTCCCGACCGCTCCCTCGAGAGACGAAGCAGCCGCCGAGCGGACGCTCGGCGGCTGCGAGGTTCGGCGCGCGTCAGTAATAGTGGCGACGACCGCCGATGGCGTGCCCGACGGCTCCAAGCAGAGCCAGGATCAGGCCGATGACCACCAGAATGATCCCAATCGTCCACAAGATGGCGATTTTGGCGACCAGTCCGATGATCAGCAGGATCACACCCAAGATGATCACAGGTACCCCTCCTCGCGTCCGGACGCACACCGGCCGGACGGCACGGTTGTGCCCGCGCGCGGGCAATTTCTAACCTGCGCTCGCTGGTGGTCAGTACACTCTGCACCTGCACGAGCGTCCCGGGCCGACCAGGGACCCGCACAGCTCAGTGCGACTCTCGCGCCACCGCCGACCCGCTCGACCCGACGAGGAAGTCGAGATCCGCACCGGTGTCGGCCTGACGCACGTGCTCCACGTAGAGCCGCTCCCAGCCGCGGGTCGGCGCGGCGCACCTGGCCTGCATGCGCGGATCGGGCTCGCGCCGCGCCAGCTCCTCGTCGGTGACGTCGAGATGGAGCCGCCGCGCGGGCACGTCGAGCTCGATGACATCCCCGGTGCGGACCAGTCCGAGCGGTCCGCCGGCCGCCGCCTCCGGAGCGACATGCAGCACGACCGTCCCGTAGGCCGTCCCGCTCATCCGCCCGTCGCACACGCGCACCATGTCGCGCACTCCCTGCGCCAGCAGCTTCGGCGGCAGGGGCAGGTTCGCGACCTCCGGCATGCCGGGATAGCCCTTCGGCCCGCACCCGCGCAGGACGAGCACCGTATCTGCATCGACGTCCAGCGCCGGGTCGTCGATGCGGGCGTGGAAGTCCTCGACGCTGTCGAAGACGAGCGCGCGGCCGCGGTGCCGTAGCAGCGACGGCGAAGCCGCCGCCGGTTTCACCAGCGCGCCGTCGGGCGCCAGATTGCCCCGCAGGACCGCGATCCCGCCCTCGGCCAACAGCGGTTGCGACCGCGGCCGCAGCACCTCGGGATCCCAGATGGCGGCCTGCTCCAGCCCGTCGACCAGCGGGGCTCCGGTCACGGTCCGGGCGGACGGATCCAGCAGATCCCGGATCTCGCGCAGGACGGCGCGGAGCCCGCCCGCACGGTGGAAGTCCTCCATGAGGAACCGACCGGCCGGCTGCAGGTCGACCAGCAAGGGAACGCCCGAGCCGACCCGATCCACGTCGTCGAGGCCGAACTCGACGCCGAGCCGTCCGGCCAGGGCCAGCAGATGGACGACCGCGTTCGTCGAGCCGCCGAGAGCGGCCAGGGCGACGACCGCGTTGTAGAACGACGCGCGCGTCATCACCGTGCTCGGGCGTCGGTCGGCCGCGACCAGCTCCACCGCCAACCGGCCGGTCAGTTGCGCCCCTTCGAGCAGCCGGCTGTCCGGCGCCGGCGTCCCGGCCACCCCCGGCAGCACCATGCCGAGCGTCTCGGCCAGCAGCGCCATCGTCGACGCCGTTCCCATGGTGTTGCAGTGCCCGCGGCTGCGGATCATCGCCGACTCCGAACGGGTGAACTCCTCCGGCGACAGCCGTCCCGCGCGCACCTCCTCCGACAGCCGCCAGACGTCGGTTCCGCAGCCGAGTGGCGTGCCGCCGAACGTTCCGGTCAACATCGGCCCGCCCGGGACGACGACCGCGGGAAGGTCGACCGATGCGGCGGCCATCAGCAGCGCTGGGATCGTCTTGTCGCAGCCGCCGAGCAGGACCACTCCGTCGATCGGGTTGGCGCGGAGCATCTCCTCGATGGCCATCGCGGCGAGATTGCGCCACAGCATCGCGGTGGGCCGCACCTGCGTCTCGCCGAGGGAGACCACCGGCAGGTTCAGCGGGACGCCGCCCGCCTCGTGCACGCCGGCGCGGACGGACGCCGCCACCTCGTCCAGATGTGCGTTGCACGGGGTGAGCTCGGAGGCCGTGTTCGCGATGGCGATGTGCGGCCGTCCGGAGAACGCGTCCGACGGCAACCCGCGGCGCATCCAGGCGCGGTGGATGTAGGCGTCGCGACCCGTGCCTGCGTACCACTGGGCGCTGCGCAGCTCAGCCATCGCCGCTCCTCTTCCGTCGAGATGGTCCACTCTTACAGAGGCGAGGACGGAGGGATGCGCGTGCAACCCAGCGCCGACTGGTTCGCGCGCCGGACTTCGTCCTGGGGCGACTGGCCGTTCGAGGCCGTCGCCGAGAGCAAGCGCCACCGCGTCAGCGTGGTCGTCCCCGCGCGCAACGAGGCGGCGACCATCGGCGGCATCGTCGAGCGGATTCGTTGCGATCTGCTGCAGCGGGGCCTCGTCGACGAACTCGTCGTCATGGACTCCGACTCCACCGACGGCACCGCCGATATCGCCGCCCGCGCGGGTGCGGCGGTCTTCGCGGCCCGCGACGTGCGAGCCGACCTCGGCAGCTACGCCGGCAAGGGGGAGGCGTTGTGGAAGTCGCTGTTCGTGACGACCGGCGACGTTCTCGTCTTCATCGACGCCGACCTCACCGGCTGGGGCACTCATTTCGTCACCGGGCTGCTCGGGCCACTTCTCAGGGAGCCTGAAGTTGTGCTGGTGAAGGGCTTCTACGACCGCATCATGGACGACGGGACGGCGCGCCGCTCGGCCGAGGGCGGTCGCGTCACCGAGCTCGTCGCACGCCCGATCCTGAACATCCACCGTCCCGAGCTGGCGGCCGTGGTGCAGCCGCTGGCCGGAGAGTGGGCGGTGCGGCGCAGCACGCTGGAGACCCTGCCCGTCCCGGTCGGCTACGGCATCGAGATGGCGGTCCTTCTCGACGTCCACGACTCCCGCGGGCTCGACGCCATCGCCCAGGTCGACCTGGGCGAGCGCGCGCACTCCCATCAAACGGTGCACGACCTCGGGGTGATGGCCGCGGAGATTTTGCAGACGGCGCAGCGCCGCGTCGCCGCCGGCGACACAGCCGTGGCGAGCGAGGGGGTGCTCTGGCAATACGTGCGCGGAGCCAGCCCGCCGTGGCGCGGCCGTCCGGTTCCGCTGGCGGAGCGGCCGCCGGCGCTCACCGTGTCGGGCTATCGGCGCGACCAGCGCGCGACGAGGTAGTAAACGCCGAACGGGTCGTCGGCGTAGTCGACTTCGGCGGTCCAGGCGCCGCCTGCGCAGGCCGCCGCCATGACCTGCCACGCCGCGCGCCCGTGCACCAGCAATTCATCGGCGAGGACGGGATCGAGATCGGCGAGCGAGGCGACGTCCGCCGCCGCGAGCGCCGCGGTCACGGCGGCGTCGAAGGGCCGCGCCCGCTCGTCCTCGTAGCCCGGCGCTTTGGGACCGCGGCGCGCCGACCCGTCACCCGCGACGACGAGGGCCGTCGCCCGCGGGCCGGCGGCGAGCTGCCGGCCGAGCGCGACGGCCTCGGCCGCGGGCGCGCTGACCGCGATGCTGCGCCACTCGGCGCGCACGCCGTCGGCCAGCAGCGTGCGCACCGCGCTCAGGCTCAGCGGCAACCGGTCACCGGTCTCCGCATCACCCACGAAACCTGCTCGCATCGGCTCGAGGTTCGGCCACGTTCTCGTCCGGTCGGCCCCACCGACAACCACCACGGAGTCCGCCGAACCCGACGCCCACGCCACCGCAGCAGAGCACGCCAGGCGGAGCCGGTCGACCTCGGGCACCGGCCCGCCCGTCACTCCGGGCAGCAGTAGCGGCGGATGCGGGACGACGGCCGCCGCGACGATCAACCCAGGCCCCGCACGGCGCGCACCGGAGCGCGGTCGCCGAGGACGGTCGACACCATGTCGATCGTGTCCCGAGTCTCCCGGACGTTATGGGCGCGGAAGATCCGCGCCCCCCACGCGGCGGTGAGGGCAGTGACCGCAAGGGTCCCGGTCAACCGCTGCTCGAGGCCGCGGCCGAGCGACTCACCGACGAAGTCCTTGTTGGACAGTGACATGAGGACGGGCCACCCGGTGTCGACCAGGCGCGGGACGAGTCGAGTGGCGGCCAATGAGTGCCAGGTGTTCTTGCCGAAGTCATGGCCGGGATCGATCGCGACCCGGGTCGGCTCGACGCCGCCGGCGACGGCCCGCTCGGCCAGCCTGACCAGGGTGGCGAGGATGTCGGCGTCCACGTCCGCATAGTGCACGCGGTGTGGCCGGGTCCGCGGCCGTTGGCCGCCGGCGTGCGTGCAGACCAATCCGGCGCCGAACTGCGCCGCGACGTCGGCCAGTCCCGGGTCCACGCCGCCCCACGCGTCGTTGAGTACGTCCGCTCCCGCGGCGCAGACTTCGCGGGCCACCTCGGCGCGCCAGGTGTCGACGCTGATGACCACCTCGGGATGCCGCGCACGTACGGCGGCGACGAAGCCGACGACCCGGTCGATCTCCTCCCCCGGGGTGACCTCGACACCGGGCGCGGCCTTCACCCCGCCGATGTCGACGATCTCCGCGCCCGCGGCGATCACGTCATCGACGCGTTGGAACGCGAGAGCCGGGTCGAAGGTCGCGCCGCGGTCGTAGAACGAGTCCGGGGTGCGGTTCACGATGGCCATCACGACCGGCTGCCGCGGCCCGAATATCCGTGAGCCCCAGTGCAGATCGCACTGCGCGGTCGCGGTCACGGCAGCTCCCGGTGTCGGCGGCCGAAGCCGTTGATGCTGCCCCGCAACGACCGGCCAGGGGCTGCGACGCTGACCGTCAGCAGGACTGTGTCTTGGTGACGCGGGCCAGTTGGACGCCGCCGTTGCCGTCGATCTCGATCGCGGCCGCGCCACCGCCCTGCGCGGTCTGCCACTTGCGGACGGCGCGGCAGATGCCGCGGGCCGGAGTGCGTGAGCCGGAGGCCGGCTGGAGCGAGGACTGCACGGTCATCGTCTTGCCGATCGGGTCGACCCGGATAACGTCGGCGTACCACGCCGCGGTGGCGTACTTCTTCTGTAGGTACGTGGCGAGGCCCGTCGCGGTGCCCCCCGGGGGCTCGGCGGGCGGCTCTGTCGTCGGCGTCGACTGGGGCGTCGTGGGCGTCGGCCCGGAGAAGTTGCCGGTCGTGCTCGGCGGGCTGAGAGTCGCGGCGGGCTTCTGCCCGGTGAAGTTCGGCGGGCCGGAGTCGATCGACATCGACTGACAGGCGGCAAGAGCCGGCCCGGCGCACGCCAGGAGGGCCAGGACGCCGGCGCGGCGCACTCGGACGAACTCGAACGACACGCCGACCCCCTGCCATCCTCCCGCGCGGACGGCCCGGCGCGGACGCAAGAACACCTACCGGCAAAGGCTAGCCGCCGCAGGTGACAGCTCCGGCGGCGCGGGGTACGTCGCATGCGACGCCGGCCGGTCCGGCGGTATGAACCGAATTGAGCGCGAAGGAGCGGGACGTGCCCGAGCACAGCGACAACGACGACGTCCTCGTCGAACTGACGAAGGATCACGACGAGATGCGCGAGCTCTTCGCCGTCCTGCGGGGTGGCGTACAGGGCGAGCAGCGCGAGGAGACCGTCCGGCAGCTGACGGTGGAGGTCATCAGGCACGCCGTCGCGGAAGAGGCGCAGCTGTACCCGCTGCTCCGCAAGGTGTTCCCGAACGGCGACGAGGTCGCCGACCACGAGATCGAGGAGCACTCCGAGGTCGAGGTGCTGCTGAAGAAGCTCGAGAAGCTCGACCCCAGCGACGCCGAATACGAGCCGACCCTCACCCAGGTCATGAACGACCTCGAACACCACGCCACCGATGAGGAGACCAACGTCTTCCCCTCGCTGCGGGCGAAACTGCCGGAGAGCGAGCTCAAGGAGCTCGGTGACAAGGTCCGGACGACCAAGAAGGTCGCGCCGACCCACCCGCATCCGGCCGCGCCGGACACTCCGCCGTGGAACAAGCTGGCCGGACCGATGGCAGGACTCGTCGACCGGGCCCGCGACGCCTTTTCCAGCCACAAGTCCTGACGCCGGACTCCTCAGGACGCAACCGTCTGCGCAGCGCGCCGACCCGCGCGGGTCGGCGCGCTGCGCCGCGTCCCGTCGCCCGCCGATCGGCAAGCGCTGCGCTTCCCTCGGGAACCGACCCTGCCGGCGCTGTGACCCGGGCGCGGCGCTCGGTGCCAGCCGACCGCGGCCGGGCGGATCTCCGGCGGGCTGGTCATTCGTCCTTCGCACCCCGGCCGGTGCTCGGTTTGCGGTGGATGAGGCGCGAGTGACCGTCGACCCGGTATGGTTCCCCGACACCGGACGCCCAACAGCGGCGCGTTTGGGAGGGGTGAAAGCGCATGCCGGATGCGTTGTCGCGCCTCGATCCGCCACCGGCGGGCGGCGTGGCTTGGCTCGATGTGTCGGCGGGGACGCCCGACGCGTGGAACGCCCGTGCGCGCACCGGGCCGCTCGGACTGCAGATCGCTCCGCTGCCGCACTCCCGGGCTCCCTACTTCTTCAAGGGTGCCCGATTGCGCGGCACGCGGTGCGCCTGGTCCGCGGCGACCGTGAGCGGCGCCGAGCTGTCGCGGGGTGCGCGCCCGGCGGGCCCAGTCACCGACACCGCGCTGCACATCCTGGTGCGGTCGGAGTGCGCCGGCTCGGTGTTCGAGCCGGTCGAGCCGATCAGCGGCGGGATCGTCAAGGTGGTCGACCCAGTGCGCGAGCTGCATGAGCGGTTTCCGGCCAACGCCCACCTATTCACGCTGAATGTCGCTCGCCCGCTCATCGGCGTGGAGCCGACGACGCTCGCCGGGATGATCGGCCGCGACTTCGAGCTGACCGGCTTTCAGGCCCAGCTCCTTCGCTCGGCCGTGGGACTGCTCACGGGCCGGGGCGAGGATCTCTCCGGGGCGGCGGCCCTGGTCGGCATCGACCGATACCTGGGCGCACTCGCCGGGTTGCTGTTGCGCACCGCGGTGCGGCGGCCACCGAGTGAGCTGGCCCAGCTCGACGCGATCCGGTCCCGCACCGACGCGATCATCGCCGAGCAGGGCGCCGATCCGCTGCTCACCCCGGCGAGCATCGCGGTGCAGCTCAACGTGTCCCTGCGGCAGCTCTACCGGGCGTTCACCGGCACGGAGAGCCCGGCCGCACGCATCCGGCGGCGCCGGCTGGAACACGCCGCGGAGCTGTTGGCCTCGCGCGGCGCCCCCGCCCAGGTCGAGCGGATCGCCGGCCAGTGCGGTTTCGTCTCGGCGGAGTACTTCTCCCGTGCGTTCCGACGGGAGTTCGGAATCAGTCCGCGCGCCTACCGGGCGACGCACCGGGACACCGTGCGTTCCGACACCGTGCGCTCGGACACCACGATGCGCTCGGACACCACGATGCGCTCGGACACCACGATGCGCTCGGACACC
>JAICIE010000053.1 GCA_025924515.1 Jatrophihabitans sp.
CCCTCCACCGACGAGGTGCAACACCTCGACGCTACGGCCGGTGATCGCACATGCGTCGTCGAGCGTGCGCCGATATGCGGCGGCGAGGCTGTCGACGATGCACCGGGCCAGCTCCGCCGGCGAGGTGGGCACCGGCTGACCAGTACGTCGGCACTCCTCGGCGATCCGCGTCGGCATGTCGCCCGGCGGCAGGAACTGGGGCTGGTCGGGGTCGATCAGGCTGCGATTCGCTGGAAGGTCCGCCGCCCTGGAAAGAAGCTCACCCAGGTCGATTCCTTTCCCGTCGCGCTCCCAGGTCCGAATGGACTCCTGCAGGAGCCATAGGCCCATCACGTTGCGCAGAAACCGAACCGTGCCGTCGACGCCGAGTTCATTGGTGAAGTTCACTGTCCGGGCGGGCTCGGACGTCACCGGCTCGTCAAGCTCGAGGCCGAGAAGCGACCACGTACCGCAGGACAGGTACGCGAAGTTCTCCTCTCGGGCGGGCACCCCTGCTACGGCCGAGGCAGTGTCGTGTGACCCGACGACCGTGACGACCGCGCTCGAGCCGATGTCTGCGGCTAGCTCCGGCAGCAGCGGCCCGAGGACGTGGCCGGGGTCGACCACAGCCGGGAAAAGGTCATCGCGCAGCGACAATTCGGCGAAGAGCTTCCGCGCCCACGTCCGGGACCGTACGTCCAGCAGCCCCGTTGTCGAGGCGTTGGTGAGCTCGCTCACTTGGTTTCCGGTGAGCCAGTAGCCGAACAGGTCCGGGATCAGCAGCGCCCGCGACGCTGCGCGCATCGCGGCGGTGTCTCGAGCGGCCACGAATTGGTAAATCGTGTTCAACGGAAGGACCTGAACGCCGTTGGTCGCGTACAGCCGATCGGGTTCTACGACATGCGCGACGCGAGCTGGAATGCCATCCGTCCTGTCGTCGCGGTAGTGAACAGGCTCACCTATCAGTTCGCCGTCCCCATCGAGAAGCCCATAGTCCACGGCCCACGAATCCACGCCGATCCCGTCGAGGCCGCCGGCTTCCCTAACCGCGGCACGCAATCCGTCCAGCATTCCCGCCCAGAGCGAGAGGACGTCCCAGTGCAACGTGCCGCGCACCGAGACCGGACGGTTGGGGAACCGGTGCAGTTCTCGGAGGTCGATACCATCCGCATCGACCCGTGCCAGCATGACGCGTCCCGAAGAGGCACCTAGGTCGACGGCGGCGAAGCGTCCTGTCACAGCTGCCGGGACCTGACAGCGCCAACGGCCACGTGAACCGCGGCCTGGACGCCCGCGCTGTCGCGCAGGGGGCACACCCGGCGCCCCGCCGCGAGGCCGACTCGCAGGCAGCAGCCCGTCGTCCCCGACTGCGCCCTCGGCACCATCAGCGCAGGAATGCGGCGGCCACGCCGGCGTCGACCGGTACGTGCAGCCCGGTGGTCTGTGACAGGTCGCCGGCGGTGAGCGCGAACACAGCATCGGCCACGTGCTCCGGTAGCACTTCGCGCTTGAGCAGCGTCCGCTGGGCGTAGAACGTGCCCAGCTCCTCCTCCGGCACGCCGTACACCGCGGCGCGCTGCGCGCCCCATCCGCCGGCGAAGATCCCCGATCCGCGCACGACGCCGTCGGGATTGATGCCGTTGACGCGGATTCCGGCCTCGCCGAGCTCCGCCGCCAGCAGCCGAACCTGGTGTGCCTGATCGGCCTTGGCAGCCCCGTAAGCGACGTTGTTCGGTCCGGCGAACACGGCGTTCTTCGAGGCGATGTAGACGATGTCGCCACCCATTCCTTGTGCCTTCATGACCCTTGCCGCCTCCCGGGAGACGAGGAAGGAGCCGCGGGCCATGACGTCGTGCTGCAGGTCCCAGTCCTCGAGGGTCGTCTCCAGCAACGGCTTGGAGACCGACAGGCCGGCGTTGTTCACGACCAGGTCGACGCCGCCGAACGCCAGCACCCCGGCGGCGAGGGCCGCACCGATCTGCTCCTCGTCGGTGACGTCCACGCCGACCGCCACGGCCTTGTCCGCCGTGCCGATCTCGTGCGCGACCTTCTCCGCCGACTCGAGGTCGCGGTCGGCCACCACCACGCATGCGCCCTCGGCGGCCAACCGGTGCGCGATCGCCCGGCCGATTCCGGAACCAGCGCCGGTGACGAAGGCAATCCGGGTAGCCAGCGCCTTCGCCTTGGGCAGGCGCTGCAGCTTCGCCTCCTCGAGCGTCCAGTATTCGATGCGGAACTTCTCCGACTCGTCGATCGGCGCGTAGGTCGAGATCGCCTCTGCGCCGCGCATCGCGTTGATCGCGTTGAGGTAGAACTCCCCCGCGACGCGAGCGGTCTGCTTGTCCTTCCCGAAGCTGAACATGCCGACACCCGGCACCAACACGATGGCCGGGTCCGCTCCGCGCATCGGTGGGCTGTCCGCGGTCGCGTAGCGCGAGTAGTAGGCCGCGTAGTCCTGGCGGTACTCCTGGTGCAGCTCGCGAAGCCGCTCGAGAGTCTGCTCCAGCGGCACGCCGGGTGCGAGGTCGAGGACGAGCGGGCGCACCTTCGTGCGCAGGAAGTGGTCGGGGCACGACGTGCCCGACGCGGCAAGTCGAGGATGGTCGGCCCGGGAAACGAAGTCGAGGACGACATCATCGTCCGTGTAGTGGCCGACCTGCGGCTTGTCCGTCGACGCGAGTCCCCGGATCACCGGCGCGAGCGCGGCCGCGCGGGCGTGCCGCTCGTCCTCCGGCAGTGGCTCGAATCCGTCGATCACCGGCCCGAAGGGGTCCGTCTTGCCCCTCTCCGCGATGAACCGCTCAGCCGTCCGGATGATCTCCAGCGAGTTGGCCTCGCACTGCTCGCTCGTGCCTGCCCACGCGGTGACGCCATGGCCGGCGAGCACGCAGCCGATGGCCTGCGGGTTGTCTGCGGCGATGGCAGCGATGTCCAGGCCCAGCTGGAACCCAGGACGCCGCCACGGCACCCACACGACCCGGTTGCCGAAGCATTCCGCGGTCAGCCGTTCGCCGTCCTTCGCAGTCGCGAGTGCAATTCCAGAATCCGGATGCAGGTGGTCGACATGCGCCGCCTCGACCAGGCCGTGCATCGCAGTATCGATCGACGGCGCGGCACCGCCCTTGCCGTGCAGGCAGTAGTCGAACGCGGCCACCATCTCGTCCTCGCGGTCGACACCGGGGTACACGCCGGCGAGCGCGCGCAGCCGGCCAAGTCGGAGCACCGCTAGGCCCGAGGCTGTCAGCGAGCCGAGATCACCTCCGGAGCCCTTCACCCAGAGCAGTTCGATCGGCTCGGACGTAACCGGATCGATCGCGGTGCCCTTGGCGGACGTGTTACCACCCGCATAGTTGGTGTTGCGTGGATCCGACCCAAGCCGGTTCGAGCGGCTGATAAGGGCGTTGACTGGGGAACTTTCGATGCTGGTCATTTCATCCTCTTCGTGCCGCGGGACGTTTCATAGGACCTGTTGCCGGCGGGCCAAGGGATTAGCCCCTTCAGGCCCCCCAGCCGGCCTGCTGCCCGTCGACTCGCTCGGCGAGGATCTGCTCGGCGTAGCCGGACCGCGCGTAGGCCGCCATCGGGTTCGGATCGAGGCCCTGCCCCCGCCGGAGCTCAGCCAGGAGGGGGCGCACGTCAGTGTCGTAGGCGTCCATCAGGACCGCATTCGCGCCGAGCACGTCGCCGGCCTGCTGAGCCACGGTGAGCGCCTGGATGTCGACGAGCAGCGCCTTCGCCGTCGCCGCCTGCACATTCATCACCGAGCGGATCTGGCCGGGGATCTTCGGCTCGATGTTGTGGCATTGGTCGAGCATGAACGCGATGTCCGTATCGGGTGCCAGCCCGCCGGCGGTCGAGACCTCGTGCAGGATACGGAAGAGCTGGAACGGGTCGGCCGCGCCGACGATCAGATCGTCGTCGGCGTAGAACCGCGAGTTGAAGTCGAACGAGCCGAGCTTGCCGGCCCGGAGCAGGAAGGCGACGATGAATTCGATGTTGGTGCCGGGCGCGTGGTGACCGGTGTCGACGCAGACCTTGGCCCGCTCGCCCAGTTGCAGGCAGTGCGCGTACGAGGTTCCCCAGTCCGGCACGTCCATGGTGTAGAAGGCGGGCTCGAAGAGCTTGTATTCGAGGATCAGCCGCTGATGCGTGCCGAGCCGGTCGTAGGTCGCCTGCAAGGCCTCCGCCAGCCGGTCCTGCCGGGCGCGAATCGAGTCCTGCCCGGGATAGTTGGTCCCGTCGGAGAACCACAGCTTCAGGTCGCGCGAGCCGGTCTCGTCCATGACGTCGATGCACTCGAACAGGTGGTCCAGCGCCTTCCGGCGCACCTGCGGGTCGGGGTTGGTCACGCTGCCGAGTTTGTAGTCGTCGTCCTGGAACACGTTGGCGTTGATGGTGCCGAGTGCCACGCCTTGCTCATCGGCGTAGGCCCGCAGCTTGCCGTAGTCGTCCACCTTGTCCCACGGGATGTGCAGCGCCACGCTCGGCGCCACACCTGTGTACTTGTGAACCTGTCCCGCATCGGCGATCTTCTCGAACGGGTCTCGCGGAACCCCGGGCTGGGCAAAGACCTTGAACCGCGTCCCCGAATTCCCGAACGCCCACGAGGGCAGCTCGATGTGCTGGTGCTGGAGCACCCGGATGACTTCGTCGTAGTCGGCCATATGAACTCCTCGGTTTCGTGAAGGACGGGATCAGGGCGCGACCTGGACCAGGTCCACCCCGAGAAGGTCTGCGGTAGCGCTGATTTCTGGCGTCAGGTCACCGACCCCGAGCGCCCAGTGGTGCGAGATGCCGGTAGCGCTCCAGGCGTCCGTCCACTCCCCGGGATCGCAGCCGAAGTCGACCCGCGATGTGGTGTTGCCGATCTCCAGCAGCGGTCCGGGGACGACCGTGCCCGAGGAGGTGACGAACCGGAACGCGCCGTCGCGCAATTGGGCGATGCCCAGCAGGGTGACCTGTCCATGCTTGACGTCGAACTCCACCGACACACCCCAACCCCGCTTGCCGTGATACACGCCCAGGCCACGCAACAGCGGCCGTCGCTCGCTGATCGCAAGATGGGCCGGACCGTCGTGTCCCATCTCGACGACGCCGTCGCGGAAGTTGAGCGCCTGCAGCTCGGTGAACGACCCGCCGCCACCGAGCCGGTCCACGATCAGCATCGCGAGCGCGGTCCGCAGCTCGTATTCGCCGGCCGCCGGGATGCCGCGCGCGGTCAGCAGCGACGCACCGAGGATCATTCCGGCGCCCAGCCGCTCGTGCTGCTCGCCCTCCAGGCCGCGGTGGTAGTAGGCGAGGCTGTCGAGGGCGAAGTCCTCGACGAGCCGGTCGAGCCCGACCGACACCTTGGCCGCCCAGCGGAAGTCCTCCTCCTGCACGGTCTCGGCGAGGTCGAAGACCGACCGGGCGAGCTCCATGCGGTCTGAGATCTCGTTCTCAGACACCGCGGCGACCCGTACCCGCAGGTCGTCGAATTCGAGCACCTCCATGTGCCCACCCAGGTTGGCGGGCACCAGCGTCAGATCGGTCGAGACGTCGAGCATGCCGGGGTAGAGATGGCCCATCAGGCCGTGCCGACCCGTCCGGAGCGCGCCACGCACCCCGGCCGCCTTGATCCACCGTGCAATCTTCACCCAAGCCCGCTCGTCCTCCAGATACCCCGACACCGAGCGGAACGGCACGCCGACCCGGAGGAAGGCATTCGCCATCTCCGGCAGTGGGCACGCGCCGCAGTAGGCGAGCCACTGACCGGTGTCGAAGGTTGCGTGGTTCATCGCCTTGGTCGGCTGGAGATTGATCAGCAACACCGGGGCGCCGCTGCGCTGGGCGAGCGGGACCAGCATCGACGCGGTCATGTAGGTCGTCAGGAATCCGACGATGAGGTCACATCCGGCGACGCGCAGCTCCTCGGCCGCGCGGGCGCCATCCTGCGCGTCGGAGATGAACCCGACGTCGACGACGTCGCAGTCCATCGCCCGCATCCGCTCCGACACCCGTCGCGCAGAGGCCTGCAACTGGGGCAGTAGGTCGGGGAACTGGGGCCAGTACGCGCCCAGCCCGCCTGCTACTAGACCGACCTTGGTGCGTCGAGCCGGGATCCGGTCGACGGTGACCGGCGACTCGTCGAGAACTGTCATCAGGCTCCTCAATTCGCGCTAGCTGGTCGTCGAGGGTGAAAACCTCGTCCACCAGAGTTGGAAAGACGGGTCAGCGTCGCGCCCGTCGACTCGACGAAGTAGTTTGTGAGGCCGGCCACGACCACCCGGACCGTTTCCGGCGCAGCGCCTCGCCGATCTTGTCCTGGGCGACGGACAACCCACGGAGCGACGGCTTCTGATAAGCGACTGGGAAGCCTGCGCGCGGGCTTGGTACGGCCGCGCGCAGAGGGCAAACTGCCCCTCGAACCGTCCCGCCGCTGTCGGACTGGCGCGCCGCCGCAGGAATCTCCAGGAGAGTTGGCCTGGTGGCGCCGTCGACGCCGACCAGCGCGTGAGGTCCACCGGGATCCGTGGTGCTCGTGCCGTCGGCGAGGGCGCGCACCGCCCCGAACCGCGTGGTGGCGTGCTCCAAAGCCAACAGAGGTTGAGTGCCGGGCATCGCCGCGGCGGCCCCTTTCGTGAAACCTTTCAGTGGGTTGGTCCGAACTTTAGGAACGCATTGCCGTCCCGTCAAGGCCCGCGTTAGCTCCGTACGCAATTCCTTACGGCAGCGGGACGCTCGCCGACTCTGTACCAGTCGTCGACACGACGCTACAGTTACACGGCCCTTGCAACGATTCACCGATGGGAACCCACTCGTGTCTGAGGCAGTCAGCGTGGTGGACGTGGCCGCCCACGCCGGCGTTTCCCTCGGCACGGTGTCGAACGTCCTCAACCGGCCCGATCGGGTCGCCCCGGCGACGCGGGCCCGAGTACTGAAGGCCATTGAGGAACTCGGCTTCGTCCGCAATGAAGCGGCGCGTCAGCTGCGGGCCGGGCGAAGCCGCACGATCGGGCTCGTCGTCCTCGACGTCGGGAACCCCTTCTTCACGGATATCGCTGCGGGAGTCGAGCAGGCGGCCGAGGACGCTGGGCTGTCGGTGGTTTTGTGCAACAGCAACCAGGATCGCGCCCGGGAACTGCGCCATCTCAGCTCGTTCCAGGAGCAGCGCGTCTTCGGAGTTCTCATCACTCCCGTCGGGCCGGCCTCTAGGCGGATACAGCGGCTGCGCGAGGGAGGCACCTCGGTCGTCCTGGTCGACCGGGCCTCCGGCCGGCACCACTGCTCGGTGTCGGTAGACGACCAGGTCGGGGGCGCGGTCGCCATCGAGCACCTGCTCGCGCTCGGCCATCGACGGATCGCGTTCGTCGGAGGTCCCACCTCGCTGCGGCAGGTCAGTGAGCGACTCGATGGCGCGCGGGCTGCGCTCGAGGACGCGGGCGGCGGCGCCCGGCTGACCGTGCTCGAGACCGCGGCGATGACAGTCGCGTGCGGTCGCGAGGCCGGCGCACAGCTGGCCCGAACAGCTGCGCGAACCCGGTCAACGGCGGTCTTTTGCGCCAACGACCTGCTCGCTCTGGGCGTCCTGCAGGAAATGACCCGCAAGGAGCTGCGGGTGCCGCAGGACATGGCGATCGTCGGATACGACGACATCGACTTCGCCGCGGCCGCTGCCGTGCCCTTGACCTCCGTACGGCAGCCGCGCGCCCAGCTCGGCCGCAGCGCCGCCGAATTACTCATCGACGAGGTGCGGAACCCGAACTCGCACGACCATCGCCAGTTGGTGTTCGAACCCGAGCTTGTCATGCGCGAGTCGACGGGCAGGCCCGACCGCGAATCTCGGCCTTCGGCAACTGCCCAGTAAGTGGCGTGTTCACGGATGTCGGCACGGCGACGATCCGCCGATATTGTCGCACCGCGTGCCACGCGCGGTAGAACACCGCAGCGCCGCGGTCAGCCTCGGCAGCGCCATAGCACGCGGTGGGTGCCTGCGCCGAGCTCGAGGTGACCGTCGGGAAGGGACGCGGGGTCCAGTTGGGCACTCTCGTCGCCGAAGCTGATTTCTGACGCGACCCGGCAGGTGACGCCGGTCGGCACCGTAACCTCGCCGGTCACCGTCGTACCGCTCTGCTCCCAGCCCACCGCAATCTCCCCGCTCGGGGCGGCGAACCGGAACGCCACCCAGTCGATTCGGGGTGTCGCGCAGGGGCTGAAGACGAAGCTGCTGAACGCGATGTCGGAGCCGGGTCGTAGACCGGAGAGCGACTCGATAGCCCAGTTGAACATGGAGCCGAGGCAGTAGTGGTTGAAAGAGTTCATCGTCGCTGAGGCGGGCCCGCCGGTTGGCTCAATCCCGTTCCAGCGTTCCCAGATCGATGTGGCACCGTGGTCGACCATGTATCCCAGAGACGGGTACTCCCTGCGCAGAAGCAGATCGATCGCCTGCGCGGCACGGCCGCCCTTGGCCAGCGCATCCAGCAGGTAGGCACTGCCGGTGAACCCGGTCTCGAGCCGGTTGCCCGCCTCCGCCACCATTTCGGCGAGGCGGTCGCCGAGGCGCTCGGCGAGCTTGTCGTCGACCAGGTCGAAGACGATTGCGAGGACGTAGCCGGTCTGCGTCTCCTCGGCGACGGACGCAGCGAACCGCTTCGCGATCGACGACGCCACTGGCTCGAGCGCGCGTACGCGGGCCGCGTCGGCATCGACGAACATGTCGTTGAACGCCGAGCGGGTCGCCGCGGCTCGCGCGGCCAGCCACTGCTCGTCCTCGCCGGAGCCCAGGATCCTGGCGATCTCGGCGGCCACCGCGGTCGAGTGGTACAGCCACGCGGTCGCGAAAAGGTCGTGCGACGTGTCCGGACCGGCGGGAACCCAGTCGCCGTAGTCACGACCGCGCCCATGCCGCCAGATGCCGTCCGGGTTGGCCTCGTGGACCAGGCGCAGCCACTGCACTATCGCCGGGAACATCCGCTCCAGCACGTCACGGCGCCCGTATCGCTGGTACACCAGCCACGGCAGCAGAACGCCGGCATCCGCCCAGGCCGGCGCGCCCTCGCGGTTACGGAACATCGCGCGTCCCGGGGGGCGCGGCGCGACGTCGCCGAAGGCTCCGGCCGGGGAACGGGCGTCGAGGATGTCGTCGCACCACTTCGTCAAGAAGTCGGCGATGTCATAGCTGTAGGCCGCGAGAGGGGCGAACAGCAGCGCGTCAGCCAGCCAGCCCAGTCGCTCATCCCGCTGTGGACAGTCGGTAGGTACTTCCAGGAAGTTGGCGCGCTGTGACGTGAGGACGCAGGCGTAGATCTCGTTGAGCAACGGGTCGGAGGACTCGAACCAGCCCACGCGCCGCACGTCCGTGCCGATCACCACCCGCTCGGCGGAGACCAGCGCATCGGGCCCGACCAGTCCACGCACCTCGGCGTAGCGCGCACCGCGGAAGCTGAAACGCGGCGCCAGTACCTCGGTGCCCGCCTGACCGTCGGGATGTCCGGCCGTGATGAAGGTGTCCGCGCAACCGGCGGTGCGCAGGTTGTCACGGTAGACGTGGCCGTCGACGTCGAGCAGTTCGCCGTAGCTCACCTGCACCCTCGTGCCGGACTCGGCCCGCACACCGAGCCGCAGGAAACCGGCCTCGTTACGCCCGAGGTCGACAACCGCCGTCCCGTCCTCGAGCCAGGTTATCGAGCTGGGAGCCGAGACCGCGGTCTCCCGGATGGGCGGACCGCATTCGCGAACGAGCGCCGCCGCGGTCCCCATGGACCGCTCCATCGTCTCCCAGCTGCCGAGATCCGGCGCGCCGGCAGAGCACCATGTGGGAATCGCCGTCCGAAGGTCGACGCGCTCGCCGTCATAGAGGTCTGACGATATGATTTCGGACTCGCGCCATTCCCAGTGCTCGCCGGTCACCACTCGCATTGACGAGCCGTCCTCGGCTTCCACGTCGAGCGCAAGCAGGAATTCGGGAGTTTGCGGTGTGAACCGTGCTCCCCAGTCGGTGCCGATCCGCCCGGCATACCAACCCGGCGCCACGAGTGCCCCGATGACGTTCTCGCCCTGGGTGAGCGCCGCGGTCAGGTCGTACTCCTGGTACTGCACGCGTCGGGAGAAGTCGGTCCACCCGGGCCGCAACAGCGCGTCGCCCACCCGCGACCCGTTGAGGTGCAGCTCATAGGCGCCGAGTGCCGTGGCACGCGCAACTGCGTGTCTGACCTTCCCCGGAATGGTGAAGTGGCAGCGGCTGAGGTACGCAGCTTGCGCCGGCAGCTGCACCAACTGCTCACCGGGCCGGATCCAGCGCGCGCCGGCCAACGGGTCCGAGGTCATATCTTGACGGCTCCTTCTGTGAGTCCGGCGACGAAGTAACGCATGGAGACTCCGACCAGTAGGAACATCGGGAGCATGGTGATCACATAGGCAGCGAACACGGATCCGGTGCCCGTACCGGAGATCCCCAGATTGGACACGTACTGCTGAAGACCTGCCGAGACCGTGTAGCGTCGATAGTCCTGCAACACGACTTCCGGCCAGATGTAGTCGCCCCAGATTGTGATCATCATCAGGATCGAACCGGTGAGGATGATCGGTCGAGTCAGCGGCGCGACGATCCGCAGCAGGATCACGTACTCCCTTGCGCCGTCAACACGGGCACTCTCGAGCAGCTCGTTCGGGATCTGCTCGAAGAACCCACGGAACAACAGGACGAGCAAGGGCTGAGCGCCCGCCGCGTAGGGCAGGATCAGCGCCCACCAGCTGTCGAAGAGCCGGAAGGACTTCATCATCAGGAACAGCGGAATGATGGTGAGCGTCGACGGGATCATCAGCAGGCTGACGTAGGCCATGAAGACCACCGACTTGCCGCGGAACTTCAGCTGTGCGAACGCGTACGCGCCGAGCATCGCCGCCGTGACCCCGATGACAATGGCGACCACGGCGACGATCACTGTGTTCCTGAGCGACAGTTCGACGCCGTGCCAGGCCTGCACGTAGTTCGACACTGTGAATTGCGTGAAGAGCTTGAACACGCCGCCGGTGGCGATGTTCTCGCCGGTCTTCAGAGAGTTCGACAGAACGAAAATCAGCGGAAAATAGGTCAGCGCCACGATCAGCGTGCCAGCGACGATCGTCGCGGCCGTGAGGCGATAGTTGCGTCGCCGAGGCGCCCCGGTGGCGAGTGTCATCAGGCGTCCTCGGTCAGTGGTTCTGCTTGTCAAAAGCCTGCGCACCCGATTGCAGGAGCTGCTCCCACTTGTTGGAGAAGTCGGAGAAGCTGATGCCACCAGCCATGAGCTGCGACACGAGCCGGATACCGGTATTCGTGGTATTGGTGGAGAGCACGTCATCGAGCGCGATGTCGACCACAGTCGGCACCGCGGTGGCCGGCACGAGGGAGCTGAGACCGGTGACGTCCGGGATCGGTGCTCCCTTGACCGTGGGGATGTACGAACCGCCCTGGCCCCAGGCCTTGACCTCGGCGCCGATGTGCTGTGGCGTGAAGAGCCAGGCCATGAAGTCCATGACCGCATCGGTCTTCTTCTTCGTCATGGAGTGATCGGCCTTCTGGGAGGTGATCGACCACTGGCCCGCACCGTTGGGTCCACCGATGACGCCCTTGGTGCTGACACCGGCAGAGTACGGGGAGGTGGCCTTCGTGACCGGTGGTTCGGCGAACAAACCGTACTTGCCCTTGAACCCTGCGCTGTTGAGTTGCGGGATGAACCAACTGCCGCCCCAGATCATCGCAACTTTGCCCTGCACCAAAAGCGGCTGCGGGGACAGTGGCGGGCTCACCGCGTTCGGCGTCGAGCAGGCGTCGTAGCTGCCGCCGGAGTTCGAGATGTATGGCCTCAATGCGTACAACATCTTCCAGACCTGGGCATACGCCGGGTTGTGCATGGAGATGACGCCCTTGGCGATGCCTGAGCTGACGTCCTTACCGGTCGTGACTACCGACTTGTCGACCATGAACTTCGAAAGCGAGTCGTGGAGGAACTGGGTGTCCGCAAGACGCTCGTACCAGGACGGGTTGCATGGCCCGCCGGTCGCGTACAGCAGCGGAGTGTAGCCGGCGCTCTTCAGCTTGCCGAGATCTTGCATCATCTCCGCCCATGACGTCGGAGCGCCAGAGATCTGAGCTTTGGCGAAGGCGGCCTTATTGTAGAAGAAGGCCGTCTCGACGTTCGACCCGAGCAGGATCCGCATCGCGCCGTCCGGCGAGGTCATGTACGGCACTGTCGATGACTGGAAGCTGTCGATCCACTTCTTGTTGCCCGTAATGTACGGATTCGGCTTGTTCAGCCAGGGGCGCAGGTCCTGCAGGATCCCCTTCGGAATCGATCCCGAAAGAAGCGGATTGTACTGCTCGAAAACGATGTCCGGCGCATTTCCACCGGAAGCCTGAGAGACCAACGTCGCGTTTGCGGTGTTGATTGACGAAGTCGGATTCGGCAGCCAGTTCACGCTCACATTCGAGTGCTTCGACTGATATTCCTGCGTAATGCTCTTCAGGGCGCTGTTCTGCGCCGAATTGATATCGCCACTGTTCGGGGGCAGGATCGCCCGGATTGTGACCTGAGAGCTGTTGCTGGTCCCGCCGCCGCCCATGCATCCCGTCAGCAGTGTGGCAGCTGTCGCCGCCAGCGCAACGTGCACGCTGAGCAGCTTCGCGCGGATCTTCATCGCGATCCCTTTCCTTCGGAGGTCGTCACGATCGACTAGGTGGTCTCGTCGGCTGGCCGGTCGGCCGCTTTCTACTTGGGTTCTTGCCGTCCGGTACGGCTCGGGTGCCCCAACTCGCTCGGTCAGGTTCGCGGGCGTAGGAGGCGCATCGCGATCAGAGTAAAGATCAGCATTGCCACGAACAAGGCTGTGCCGATCGCCATACCATAGCCGTAATTGCTGTCCTGGAAGGCGGACTGATACATGTCCAGCGCAGGCACCATTGTTTCGTTTCCCGGACCGCCGTTGGTGAGAAGCAGGATCGGGATGAAGTTCTGGACGGCGTAAACCCCTGAGAGGACGACGACGATGCGGAACTGAGGCATCAGCATCGGGATGTCGACGTGGAAGACCCGAGCCAGCCAGCCGACCCCGTCGATCCGACTTGCCTCCATAATCTCCTTGGGAAGGTTTTGGATGCCGCCCAGGAAGATCAGGAATCCGAGATTGGACACCCAAGGGAACCCAATCAGCAAAATGGACACGAGCGCCAAGTGGTTGTTCGTGAGCCAGTTCGGCTGCGGCAGGCCGACCAGGCCGGCCAGCTGGTTGATCAGCCCGTCGGTCGGGTTGAGCAGGTACGCCCACACATCGATGAGGACGATCGGCGGCAGGACGATGGGTAGTGTCAGGAGATACTTGGCGACGGTTGACGGCCTTTTCGGCAGATGCGAGACCACTTCTGCGGCGACGAACTGGGAAACGAGGGTGATCAAGATGCTGCCGATCACCAGGAGCAGCAGATTGCGGGCCTCCGGTCGGATCATGGACGAGGTGAAATACTGCTTGAACTGCGACAGCCCCGCCCAAGTTGGCGGAGAGAATCCGTTCCAGTGATAGAAGCCGCCGATCAGGCTCCGAAGGGCGGGATAGTACGAGAACAGCCCGATGAGCAGAAGGCTCGGTAGCAGCAGCACCGACTTGGACTGGCTGTGGACCATCCGCTTGAAGCGCGACCACGCCGAGGTCGGTGGCTGGAGTTCGTGGGTCTGCGGAGCGACCAGGCTGTCGGAGGCCTCAGCAGGGTTGAGAGTGACCAGCTTCCCGTCGCGCGTCATCGTGACTGCTCCACGTCGTCGTAACGCAGCAGGCGCACAGGACCGAAGAGGCCGTGGCGCGTTTGGCCCTTGTAGACGGCAGGCGTGGGCGAGGCGTCGTCGAGGTAGCCGGCCAGGGTGCCGCGCACCGTCACCTCGAGCCGGTTCAGGCCGGGCCGCAGGCGTCCGGTGATGTCGGCGCGGTACGGACTCCACACCAACGTGGCCGCGTGCTCGCCATTGACCACGACATCCGCACTCCCCCTGACCATACCGAGATCGAGGACCACGGTGCCGTCGCAGGCATCGGCTGCAATCTCCACGTCGTGCCGGTAGGAGACGCTGCCGCCCAGAGCGCGCAGACCCAACTTCTCCCAATCCATCAGCGGCGCGGGTGCGGCGGCGACGGCAGCTTGCACAGGACCGTCCAGCAGCCCACCACCACGGTGTCCGCTCGTTGCGTCGAAACGCAGATACACAACAGTGCTGACAGGCAACGGCTCAGCAAATCTCAACACCTTGTCAATCGCTTCGATCTCCCGCCCACGGACGCGCGCAGTGAAGGGAGTCGACGTCGGAATCCGCAGGTGCGTCGTCCCCACCGGCGCGAGGAAGCGCAGCCACTCGGTCCGATGTTGATCGGGCCATGCGTCCGGGACGACGTCGAGCACGGCGCCGCCGCTCGCCGACGCGGGGTCCAACCACGCGGCTCGTGGCAGCGGATGCGGCCGCGCATGCAGGCACGCCCATCGCGGATCGAGCCATTGCTCACGGCGTAGCTGCACCCCGACCTCGGTTCCGTCGCGGGCGCAACTCCAGCGCGCGTCGCTCACCAGGCCGAGCCCGCCCTGGCTCCGGGGGAAGCTGTCGACGAATGCAGCCGTGCCTGCTCCGAGATCATCGATCCGCACGGCAATCTCGTTCCGGCCGGGCCGCAGGGCGCCGGCGAGGTCGTTCGGCGTTACCTGCGGGCGTCGCTGTGCCCAGTAGGGCTCGAAGGCGCCCTGACGGCTGATCTCCGCACCGTTGACGACGATCGAGCACGGTCCCTCGCTGCCGATCTGCACGATCGCCGAGGCGGGTACGGACTCGAGGTCGAGCGACATCGTGAACGTGACGGTGGTCCCGGCCACAGTGCCGTCGCTCGGACGCATCCACTCGGGCCGCGAAAAGCGGTCCAGTTCAGTGACCACGGCGAAGGTAGCGCGCAGTTCTGATCCCGTCTGCGATGTCGCGGCGTCAGCGCGGTCCTCGGCACGCAGCCAAACCTCCATGTCGACGCGGCCGGGCCCGTCGGGAAGGGGAGATGCGGTCCAGTAGCCTGCGCCCGACACTTCCGCGGGGGCTTCGCCGAGGAAGACCTGCCGGTCGCCGGCCGCTCCGATCACCAGGTGCCGTCCTGCGCCGCTAGGAAGGTCCAAGCCGGCCGCGAAAGCGACCCATTCACCGGCCCGGACAGCCTCCCAGCGAAGAAACTCCTCCGGCACGGTCCCTTTCGGACCCAGGCTCGGGTAATGCAGCGGGTCCTTCCGAATGCCCCGCGACAGTGACACCTCGTACGGCCGCCACTCGAGGCCGGCGGCTCCCCCTCGGCTCAGGGACTCGTGCGGTCCGGTTATCCGCAAATAGGGACCGAAGGTCGCATGTGCCGGCGACCAGCTGTTCTCGGGTGGCGTTTCAGAAGGGTCGGACGTCGCGGCGTGCTCGACGCGCCAAACGTCGATCGGGAGCATGCCACGATCGGCGGGATCACCGAGATCGGCCCAACGGTTGTCCAGCGTGGACTTCGCTTCCACCTCCCATTCGCCGCCGAGCGTCGCGATGACCTGTGACTCGCCGTGGGGGTCCGTGTCCGTCGGCTCCGGAAGGTCGGTTGCGAGGACTACCACCGCTATCGGGCCGTCGTTGAACGCGACCTCAAGGGTCACCGCTCCGGCGTCGTCCGCTTGCGTCTCCAAGGCGATCTGCCGGCCGGACCGGGGATCCCAGCGCTGGGCGCTGTAACCGGCGGCGCCTTGGACCCGCACGTGGGCGCGTCGATCCCCTACGGGTGTGAACCGGTAACCGCTCTCGGCGAAGCTCGCCCAGTAGTCACCCCAACTGAACTCGCCGGATATCCGGTCTTGCACGGTGTTGCCCTCGAACACCGGCATCTGAGTGCCCGTCTTCTCGTCGTGGGCCGTCAGCATGAGCATGAGTGCGTCGCCGTAACGCTTGAGCAGACACGGCACGTCGGCGTCGACCCAAATCGGACCACGTATCAGGTGGTCGGGTACCGCGCTCGGGTCGGCGACGACGGCGATTCGGCCCCGCTCGGTGGCCTCGGTCAGGGCGTGGGCCCCCGCCTCGTCGGGACCGGCGAAGCGATGCGGTACGTCCCCGACGGCGATGACACGTCCACCCTGATCGGCGAAGGCTGCCAGCAGATGCGCGAACCGCCCTTCGAGACTGGTGATGCCCGGCAGCACGACATTGCGGAATTGGCCACCTGCCACCCGCCAGACGCCGTCCTCGACAGTGCCGCTCGAGAGGGTCGCCTCGTCGAAAATTTCATAATCGTGACCGGAGCGGTCCAGGATGCCCGGCCGTTCGTCGAACCACGATGTTGAGCCGTTGAGCTCGTGATAGACGTCTGAAGTGCGCCGTGCTGCGGGGTCGTCGCCGCCCAGCGCAAGATCCGACTGCACCGACGTCGTGGGGAACAACAGCACTGTGTCAGCGACGAGCTGCCCACCTGCGGTGATCGAACACAGCCGAGTCACCGAGTCGGAGAACACTTTGTAAGAAGGCCAATAGGGCTGCCGCCAGCATGTCGACGGCGCCGCCCACTCCCACCAGCCGCCGACGGTCGCGTAGTAGACGGCGTGCGGGTCGTACAGATTGGCCCCGCGGCGCAGGAAGGGGCCGAGCCAGTCGTAAGTCTCCTCCAGGGTGCCGCCCCACCCGGAGGAGTGGAAGGCTTCCAGCCACGTCCGCGGATGGGCGGCGGCATGAGCCAACGAGCTATGCAGCTTGGGATCGCCCCAGTGATCACTGCCGGGCGCGCTGTAGACGGCGTGCGTGCGCAGATAGTCTCCGTACAAGTCCGTCGCGCTGGCCGGATCACCCTCACGCGCGGGTGTCTGTTGGTCGAAGCCACAGATGAGACCGGCTTCGTCCGCCCAGCGGCCGTAGGGCTCAAAGAACGCCGCGCCGGCCAGAGCGGCGCGGTGCGCTTGGTAGTCGCGCCGCACGGTCGCCGCGTCCGGCTCGGGATCGTCGCCCCACAGCGCACCCATCCGGCTGCGTACGTCGTATCCGTACGCCGACCGGAAGGTCCTCTCAAACTCCTTGCCCCAGGTCGGCATGTGTGGCAGCTCGTCCTGAAACAGCCCGGTGATGACCGGGCCGAACCACTTGTCGGCGCGGCGTCGGAATTCCCCTAGCACCGTGTCGATCAGAGCCGCGCATGCGGCCTCGTCGTAGTAGTCGAATCCGCGGACCCGCGCGTAGCAGAGATAGAGTCGCCCTGGCTCTCCCGACCAGCTGGCCGACCCGTCGGAGCCGAGGGGAGCGCCGCGCACGGTACCGTCGGCCGCTACGTGGTACGCCGCAATCGCTGAGGCGCCGCTGGGAACCGAGATCGTAACCGTTTCACCGGCGGCCACCTCGCGTGCGGACCGGCTGAGCTCCTGACCGACCCACTCGGGATGCGCAGCGACCAGCGCGCCCTGGAAATTGGCTCCGGAGAAGCCATATTGATCGTAGAGCCAGAACCGGAACCCGAGCTCGTGCGCGTCCTCACAGGCACCAAGGAAGACGTCCCACCATTCGGCGGAAAAGAACGGCGGGTCGTCGGCCAACGAACCGTAGAGCGGCCCTCGCGGCGCCAGACACATCACCACTGCTTGGCTCACGCCGCCGTCGATCAACTGCTCCATCTGCCAGCGCAGTCTGGCCCGGTCCAGCTTGGCTCCGCTCCACCACCAGATGGGAACCGGGCCATAGGCGGGGTCAACGTCGGCGAAGCGCTTCAGCAGATCAGGTGTGCTCCACGATTGCTGCTGCGTCATGCGAGAGGGTCCCCTCTGGGCGTAGTGCAGTCCGGGCTACGAGGGCGATGGTTCGGCCGGGGAGTGGATTGAATCGTTACAGCGCAGTTTTCAGAAACGTAGGCGCACCGCCTGAGGCTGTCAAGGGATCGACGATGTGTCCTGCGCGGCGGCAACCCGCCGCGGCGGATGCGGGGGCATAGATGATCAATCGACCGTTGGGCGCAGGCTCCGAGATGAACAGGACGCGCGACGGCGGGACGTCGGCGAGTGCCTACCTCGGCGGTCAACGGGGTCGTCAACGGTCCACCGCAGCCGAACACTGCGGCCACCGAAGTCGGTCAGCCTTTGACGGCCAGTCCGAGGATCGCTCTGCGATCTTCGTTCAGACGAATTCCTGTCAGCCGAAGAACATTCGGCTGGTACGGCGCTAGCAAGTTCCGCGTGGCCATCGCAGCGGCGCGTCGGTGAAAAGCCCGTGCCGGCGTGAAATCCATGCTTGCAATTGGTCAAGAGGCCGCAAGTCGGCGCCAACCCCGGTCGCACGGGTGTGCTCGCCGGAGTGTTGCGCTCTAACGAGGCCGGAAGGCGGCACGGTACTGCGCAGGGCTGAGCGCGAAGCAGGCGCGGAATCTGCGACTGGCATAGCTGGGATCAGGCCATCCCACCATTGCGCCGATGACCGACACCGGGAGGTCGGTCTCGATCAGGAGCGATCCGGCCCGCTCCGCCCGCAGCCGATTCAGGTAAGCCATCGGCGGTGATCCAAGGTGCTGTGTGAAGAGACGAACCAGGTAGGCAGGGGACACGCTGACTGACGTCGCCAGTCGTTGCACCGACCAAGTGCCCGCCACGTCGTCGCGGAGCAGCCTCGCGCCCTGTACAACCGCCGGATGAGCGCGAACGGGCGGTCGGCTCTCCTCCTCACCGACGACGGCAGCGGCAACCTCACCGATGGCCAGCACCAGGTGGCCGACTCTCGAGGTCCGGTCGGTTCTCCCGCCCGACGACCGCCCCAGGGCCGCGGACCAGTTGTGCAGGCGGCGCAGTGCTGCGTCGCCGAGCGCGACGGCGGTCGGAGCCGCGGCATGCCGACCGCCGCGGGGCGGCCGCAGTACGGCACCGAGTCGCGGATCGTCGGCCACCCAGGCCAACTCGTGTGCGAACAATTCCGCCGCCACGTAGAGGTTCAGGACGGAGAAGGCACTGACGTTGGTGTATCCGTGCCACTCGCCCGGTCGCAGCACGACCACGGATCCGCGCCGCAGCGGCTGCGGTGCCTTGGCCGAGACGTGCGTCGCGAAACCGTCGAGGACGACCGCGAACTCCACGAACGCGTGCCCATGCGCATCCACGTCGGCGTCGAGGCGGATGTGCTCAGCAACGATCGGAAAGGTGGTGAACCCGGGGTCCGCGCTCGCCGAAAAAACCTGCTCGCAGAGGACCTTGTGCACGCGCCCCTCCGGCTCTCGATGACCCCTTGCGGTCGCCTTGTCAATATCGTCCAAGTGGCTGTCAGTCAGAGGCTAGCGCTCCGCGAACGCCGGCAGAGACAGTGGTCGAGACCGCAGGCTGCATCCAGCCCGAAGTGAGGAGAAAGCCCCGATGACCCGCTCCGCGGACGCGACACAACAAGCCTTCGAGCGCACCTTGAGCGACGATGTGATCGAGCAGTATCGTCGCGATGGGGTGACGCGCATCCCCGGGGTGATCTCCCGTGAGGACGCCGCGCGTTTCCGAGACGCGGCGTTGGCCGCACAGGCGCGTATCGCCGATCACTACGCCGGAAGCTCGATCTTCAACCAGTACGTGAACGTCTGGACTCAGGACGAGACACTGCGCGAACTGACCCTGAATCCCCTCATCGCTGGCGTTGCGCGCCAGTTGGCCGGGGTGCCGCTTCGCCTCTGGCACGACCATGTGCTGATCAAGCCTCCGCACAACGGCGCCGCGACGGAGTTCCATCAGGACGCGCCCTACTGGCCGCACGACAACTGCCGCCACGCGCTCTCGGCCTGGATCGCGCTCGTCGATGTGCCGGTCGAGCGCGGCTGCATGACGTTCATACCCGGCACGCACGTCCACCGCGGGCTGCGCGCCCAGGATCTGTCGGACAGCAAGGATCTTTTCCGGGTGGCGCCGGACCTGCAGTGGGAGCGACGCGTCACCATCCCGCTTCGCGCCGGCGACTGCACGTTCCACAACTCGTACTTGGCGCACACAGCGACGGCGAACATGACCGACGACCCGAGGGTGGCTCATGTCAACATCTACATCGACGCCGACACGGTCTACAACGGCTCGGCACACCCGGTGACCGACGGACTGGGTCTGCAGATCGGCAAGCCACTCGACCACGAGCTGTTCCCGACCGTACCGCGCTAGCCGCGCAGGGATCGCATCCCGTCGACGTAACGGTCGAAGTCGCCGAAGTGGGCCGCGCTGCTCGACGAACGGGCTAGTCTGCGGATTCGGAACAGGTCGACGGTGCGCCGCCCTGACAACTGCGCTCCCGGCAGGAGGACCCGTGCGTGTCGCCGTCTTCGCGACCTGCCTGGTGGACGGGCTGTTCCCGGAGGTGGGCAAGGCGACGATCGGGCTGTTGCGTCGGCTCGGGCACGATGTCGATTTCCCGCTGCGGCAGAGTTGTTGCGGGCAGATGCACGTGAACACCGGCTATCCGCGCGAGACCGTCGCCTTGGTGCGCAACCACGTCGCGGCCTTTGCCGGCTATGACGCGGTGGTGACCCCGAGCGGGTCCTGTGCCGGTGCGATCCGGCACCAGCACGCCGACGTGGCCGCCGAGTACGGCGATGCCCGGCTGGCCGAGGAGGCGGCCGCCATGGCGGCCCGGACCTACGAGCTGTCGCAGTTCCTCGTCGACGTGCTGGGACGGGTGGATGTCGGTGCGTATTTCCCGCATCGGGTCACCTACCACCCGACCTGCCATTCGCTGCGGGTGCTGCGGGTCGGCGACCGGCCGTTGCGGCTGCTTCGCGCGGTGCGCGGCCTCGACCTCGTGGAGCTGCCGGACGCCGAATCCTGCTGCGGCTTCGGCGGCACGTTCGCGGTGAAGAACAGCGCCGTGTCTACGGCAATGCTGACGGACAAGATGCGCGCCGTCCTCGACACCTCCGCCGACGTCTGCACCGCCGGGGACGCCTCCTGCCTCATGCAGATCGGCGGCGGTCTGTCCCGGTTGCATTCGGGGGTCCGCACGGTTCACCTGGCCGAGATCCTCGCGTCGACGGAGAAGCCATGACGTCGACCTTCCTCGGCATGCCGACGGCATCGGTCACCGGACACCTGCGCGGGTCGCGACCGTTCCCCGAGGCTGCGGAAACGGCCGTCGACGACCCGCAGCTGCGGCTCAACCTCGGCAACGCGACGAGGACCATCCGCGCCAAGCGGGCCGCGGTGGTCGCTGAAGTCCCGGACTGGGAGCAACTGCGCGAGGCAGGTGCGGCGATAAAGGACGACGTCCTCGCCCACCTCGACCGGTATCTCCAGCAGCTCGAGGAACAGGTCAGCGCACACGGCGGCACCGTGCACTGGGCCCGCGACGCGGACGAGGCGAACGCGATCGTCACCGAGGTCATCCGCGCCACCGGGGCGGACGAGGTCGTCAAGGTGAAGTCGATGGCCACCCAGGAGATCGGCCTCAACGAGGCTTTGGCCGGGGCCGGCATCTCCGCCGTCGAGACGGACCTCGCGGAATTGATCGTGCAGCTCGGCAACGACGCGCCGTCGCACATCCTGGTGCCGGCGATCCACCGCAACCGGGCCGAGATCCGCGAGATCTTCCTGCGCGAGATGGCCGGCGTCGACCCGCGCCTCACCGACGAGCCGAGGATGCTCGCCGGCGCCGCGCGGCAATACCTACGCCGCAAGTTCCTCGACGCGCGGGTGGCCGTCAGCGGCGCCAACTTCGCCGTCGCCGAGAC
>JAICIE010000054.1 GCA_025924515.1 Jatrophihabitans sp.
CGGCATCGGCGTCTGGTGGTCGATCCCGTCCTGCTGCAACTGGAAGGACGCGGACAGCGAGAAGATCGCCTTTCCGTGCTGCACGGCGACGACGCGACGGACGCTGAACGAGCGACCGTCGCGAACGCGGTCGACGGTGTAGAGGATCGGAACCTGCGGGTCGCCCGGCCGGATGAAGTAGGAGTGCAGCGAGTGCACGTGCCGCTCGGGGTCGACCGTGCGCCCGGCCGCGACCAGCGCCTGACCGGCGACCTGACCGCCGAAGACCCGCTGCAGCCGGGACTTGGGACTGACCCCGCGGAACAGGTCCTCCTCGACCCGCTCCAGGTCCAACAGACACACGAGTGCGTCGACCGCGGCTGCTCCCTGCGGCGGCGTCTCCTCAGGCGTCATGGCGCAGGACGGCCCCGATGTTGTGCACGCGGATCGTGTTCGTCGCGCCCGGGGTGGCCGGCGGTGTTCCCGCGACGATCACGACCAGGTCGCCGGGGCGGCACACGCTGCGGTTTATCAGCGCGGAGTCGACCTGGCGCACCATGTCGTCAGTGCTCCTGACGGTCCACACCAGGTGCGCCTCGGCCCCCCAGAGCAGGGCCATCTGCCGCTGCACCGGTTCCACCGGGGTGAAGACCAGCAGGCGCTGGCTCGGTTGCAACCGCGACAGCCGCCGGGCCGTGTCGCCGGTCTGCGTGAATGCCACCAAGGCGACCGCGCCGAGAGCGTCGCCGATGTCTTTCGCCGCCTTCACTATTGCGCCGCTCGAGGTGCGCGGGACGTGCTGCAACCCGGACACCTGCGTTCCTGAGGCCTCGACGGAAGAGATGATGCGGCCCATCGTCGCCACGGCTTGCACCGGATATTTGCCCACGCTCGTCTCGCCCGACAGCATCACAGCGTCGGCGCCGTCGATGACCGCGTTGGCGACGTCGGACGCCTCTGCTCGGGTCGGGCGCGAGTGGCTGATCATCGACTCGAGCATCTGAGTCGCCACGATCACCGGCTTGGCGTTGTCCCGGCACACCTGGATGGCACGCTTCTGCACCACCGGCACCTGTTCCAGCGGCATTTCCACGCCGAGGTCACCGCGGGCGACCATCACCCCGTCGAAGGCGAGGACGATGTCCTCGAGCCGATCGACGGCCTCCGGCTTCTCGATCTTCGCAATCAAGGGCCGCCGGATGCCGACCGCGTCCATCACCCGGTGCACCAGCTTGGCGTCCTCAGGTTTCCGGACGAACGACAGCGCGATGAAGTCGACGCCGAGCCGGAGCGCGAACTCCAGATCGTCCGCGTCCTTCTCCGAAAGCGCAGGAACGCTGACCGTCACGCCCGGAAGTGACAGGCCCTTGTTGTTGCTGACGATGCCGCCCTCGGTGACGTCGCAGACGACGTCGGTGCCGTTCTCGACGTCGACCGCGACCAGCGCGACGTTCCCGTCGTCGACGAGAAGCCGGTCGCCCGGACGGACGTCGACGGCCAACTCCTTGTAGGTCGTCGACACGCGGTCGTGGGTGCCCTCGACGTCCTCGACGGTGATCCGGACCCGTTCCCCGGTGGCCCACCCGACCGGTCCGTCGGCGAAGCGACCGAGCCGGATCTTCGGTCCCTGCAGGTCGGCGAGGACGGCGACGTTGCGGCCGGCAGCCTCGGCCGCCTGCCGGACCTCGTGGAAGCGCCGGCCGTGCTCGGCGTGCTCGCCGTGGCTGAAGTTCAGGCGTGCGACATCCATGCCGGCCTCGACGAGCGCGCGGCACCGCTCCGGCGTGTCGGTTGCCGGTCCGAGGGTGCAGACGATCTTCGCGCGACGAGCCACGGCAGCCAGCCTATTGCGCCCGCTGTGCGCCGCCTCGCCCGATCGCCGTCAAGTGCGCGACGCGGCCATCACCGCGGTGTCGACGTCCTCGCCCGCCGCACGCGCCCGACGGGTCGCCTCCATCACCCGCCGGTAGTCGCGCGGGACGATCACCGAGAAGCGCGGCAACGCTGCCGGCCACTCGGCCAACAACCTGCGGCCGACCGCCGAACCGGTGTACCGGACGTGCGCGCGCACCACCTCGACGAGCCGTTCGGCGTGGTCGCCGGAGACCGGCTCGACGTCGACGAGTTCCCGGTTGACCAGCGACGGGTCGAGGTCGAGGACGTAACCGAACCCCCCGCTCATCCCCGCGGCAAGATTGCGGCCGGTCGGGCCGAGGACGACGGCGACCCCGCCGGTCATGTATTCCAATGCGTGGTCACCGGCGCCCTCGACGACGACGGTGGCCCCGGAGTTGCGGACGCAGCAGCGCTCGCCCACCACCCCGCGCAGGTAGATCTCGCCGCTGGTGGCGCCGTAGCCGATCACGTTGCCGGCGATCACGTTCCCTTCGGCCGGGAACCTCGCCCGCTGGTGCGGCCGGACGCTGATGATCCCGCCGGACAGGCCCTTGCCCACGTAGTCGTTGGCGTCGCCGACGAGCCGCAGCGTCATGCCGGGTGGGACGAACGCGCCGAACGACTGCCCCGCCGATCCGGAGAAGGTCAGGTCGATCGTGTCCGGCGGCAGCCCCGCGGCGCCGTACCGGCGGCTGACCAGCGAGCCGAGCATGGTGCCCACGGTCCGGTTGACGTTGCGTACCGGCAGCTCCAGCTTGACCGGTGCGGCGTCGAACAGCGCGCCCTCACAGAGCTGGATGAGGGTGTTGTCCAGCGCCTGGTCGAGCGAATGGTACTGCTCGCGGCTCTTGGTCAGCGTCTGACCGTACGGGTTCGCCGGCGCGGCGAGCAGCGGGGTGAGGTCGAGCCCCGCGGCCTTCCAGTGGTCGACCGCGCGGCGGGTGTCGAGCACCTCGACGTGCCCGATGGCCTCCTGCAGCGTCCGGAAGCCCAGACCGGCCAGGATCGCGCGGACCTGCTCGGCGATGTACTCGAAGAAGGTGACGACGAACTCGGGCCTGCCGTTGTACCGGGCGCGCAGTTCCGGGTTCTGCGTCGCGACACCGACCGGGCAGGTGTCCAGGTGGCAGACCCGCATCATGATGCAGCCGGACACGATCAGCGGCGCAGTCGCGAACCCGTATTCCTCCGCGCCGAGCAGAGCCGCGACCACGACGTCGCGGCCGGTCTTCATGGCCCCGTCCACCTGCACGGTGATCCGGTCGCGCAGCCCGTTGAGCAGCAGGGTCTGCTGCGTGTCGGCCAGCCCGAGTTCCCACGGCAGTCCGGCATGTTTCAGAGAGGTCAGCGGCGCGGCACCGGTGCCCCCGTCGTGCCCGGAGATGAGGACGACGTCGGCGTGGGCCTTCGACACGCCGGCGGCGACCGTGCCGACGCCGGCCTCGGCGACGAGCTTGACGTGCACTCGGGCCTGCGGGTTGGCGTTCTTGAGGTCGTGGATCAGCTGGGCGAGATCCTCGATCGAGTAGATGTCGTGGTGCGGCGGCGGAGAGATCAGGCCCACCCCGGGGGTGGAATTCCTGGTCCGGGCGATCCACGGATACACCTTGTAACCGGGCAGCTGTCCGCCCTCGCCCGGCTTTGCGCCCTGCGCCACCTTGATCTGCAGGTCGTCGGCGTTGACGAGGTAGTGGCTGGTGACCCCGAACCGTCCGGACGCCACCTGTTTCACCGCGGATCGCCGCAGGTCGCCATTGGCGTCGGGGAGAAAGCGCTCCGCGTCCTCGCCGCCCTCGCCGCTGTTCGACCGGCCGCCGATGCGGTTCATCGCGATGGCGAGCGTCTCGTGCGCCTCGGCGGAGATCGACCCGTAGGACATCGCTCCGGTCGCGAACCGCTTGACGATCTCGCTGACCGGCTCGACCTCGTCCAGCGGCACCGGGTCGCGGTCGCTACGGAAGTCGAACAGTCCGCGCAGCGTCCCACCGTCGCGGTTGAGCCGTTCCAGCTTGTCGGTGTACTCGCGGAAGACGTCGTAGTGCCGCTGACGGGTCGCGTGCTGCAGAAGGAACACCGTCTCCGGGTTGAACAGATGCAGTTCACCTTCGCGGCGATACTGATATTCGCCGCCCACCTCGAGGCGCCGATGTGCCTTGGCCGAGGGAATCGGCGGATAGGCGCTCGCGTGCCGGGCCTCGGCTTCGCCGGCGATCACCTCGAGCCCGACGCCGCCGAGCCGCGACGGTGCGCCGCCGAAGTACTCGTCCATCAGCTCCTGGGAGAGCCCGAACGCTTCGAACACCTGAGCACCGGTGTACGACGCGATTGTGGAGATGCCCATCTTCGACATTACTTTGAGGACGCCCTTGGAAAGCGCCTTGACGTAATTGGCGATTGCCCTCTCGGCGGGGATCCCGACGATGGCGCCGCTCGCCACCAGGTCCTCGATCGTCTCGAAGGCGAGGTAGGGGTTCACCGCCGCGGCCCCGAAGCCGATGAGCAGTGCGACGTGATGTACTTCTCGCGCCTCCCCCGTCTCGACGACAAGTCCGACCTGGGTGCGTTGGCCCGTCCTCACCAGGTGCTGGTGCACTGCGGAGGTGAGCAGCAGCGCGGGGATCGGCGCGTGGTCCGGGTCGCAGTCGCGGTCGGACAGGATGAGGATGCGGGCGCCGTCCTCGATCGCCTGCGAACAGTCTCGGCGGACGCGTTCCAGCGCCGCGGTCAGCGCTTCCCCGCCGCCGTGCACCCGGAACCGGCCGTCAATGAGGCGGCAGCGGAAGCCGGGCAGGTCGCCGTCGGCGTTGATGTGCCAGATCTTCGCCAGGTCGTCGTTGTCGAGGACGGGATGCGGCAGGACGATGTGCCGGCACGACGCCGCGCCGGGTTGGAGCAGGTTCTGCTCGGGACCGATGCCGCCGGCGAGCGAGGTCACCAGTTCCTCGCGGATCGCGTCCAGGGGCGGGTTGGTGACCTGCGCGAACAGTTCGGTGAAGTAGTCGAACAGCAGCCGAGGACGCTTCGACAGGGCGGCCACGGGGGTGTCCGTGCCCATGGACCCGAGCGGCTCGGCGCCGGTCTTGGCCATCGGGGCCAGCAGGACCCGCAGCTCCTCCTCGGTGTAGCCGAAGATCTGCTGGCGGCGGGTCACCGACTCGTGGGTGAACACGACGTGTTCGCGGGTCGGCAGGTCTTCGAGGTGGAGCAGCCCGGCGTGCAGCCACTCGCCGTACGGTTCGCCGGCTGCGAGCTCTGCCTTGACGTCGGCATCGTCGCGGATCTCACCGCGCGCGGTGTCCACCAAGAACATCCGGCCGGGCTGCAGCCGTCCTTTCGCGACCACGTTCGCCGGGTCGATGTCGAGCACACCGGACTCGCTCGCGAGCACCACCAGGCCGTCGGCGGTCTGCCACCAGCGTCCGGGCCGCAGCCCGTTGCGGTCCAGCACGGCGCCGATGACCGTGCCGTCGGTGAAGCTGACACAGGCAGGCCCGTCCCACGGCTCCATCAGCGTGGAGTGGAACTCGTAGAAGGCCCGCCGCGCCGGGTCGAGCGCGGGGTTGTTCTCCCAGGCCTCCGGAACCATCATCAGCACCGCGTGCGGAAGGCTTCGGCCGCCGAGATGCAACAGTTCCAGGACCTCGTCGAAGGTCGCGGAGTCAGACGCGTCGGGCGTGCAGATGGGGAACAGCCGCCGCAGGTCCCCGGGGATGAGGTCGGAACGCAGCAGCGCCTCACGCGTCCTCATCCAATTCCGGTTTCCGCGGATCGTGTTGATCTCGCCGTTGTGGGCGATGAACCGGAACGGGTGCGCCAACGGCCAGGACGGGAACGTGTTGGTCGAGAACCGGCTGTGCACCAGGGCGATCGCCGTGGCGAACCGGGCGTCGCCGAGGTCGGGGAAGTACGACCCGAGCTGGTCGGTGGTCAGCATCCCCTTGTAAACGATGGTCCGCGGAGACAGCGAGGAGAAGTAGAGCTGGGTCCCCTCCTCGCGCGCCCGGCGCTCGGCGACCTTGCGGGTCGCGAAACAGCGTCGTTCCAGGTGCAGTCCGTCCTCGCCGCCGGCGCCGCCCACGAACAGCTGCCGGAACCGGGGCATCACCCGCCTCGCGGTGGCGCCGAGGTCGTCCGGGCGCACCGGCACGTCGCGCCAGCCCAGCACGACCAGGCCCTCCGCCGCGGCCGTCTGCTCGACGAGGGCGACGGCGCGGGCGCACTCGGCGTCGTCCGGCGGGAGGAAGGCCATACCGACGGCGTAGGCGCCGACTTCGGGCAGGGGCAGTCCGGCGACCGCACGCAGGAACGCGTCCGGCACCTGGACGGTGATCCCGGCACCGTCACCGGACTCCTGCTCGGCCCCCGCGGCGCCGCGGTGGTCGAGGTTGTGCAGCGCGGTGAGGGCCTTGCTGACCAGGTCGTGGGTGGGCCGGCCGCTGAGGTCGGCGAGGAACGCGACACCGCAGGCGTCGGACTCCTCGCGCGGGTCGTACAGGCCCTGGCGTCCGGGCAGGGCGGAGAACGGCAGGCTCACGGGTCTCCCTCGTCACATCGGTGTCCGGAGGAACGCTGATGTTCGGGTCCGGGACGGCATCGGCCCGTGCGGCGAGCCCCCAGGCTACCGAACGGCCCCCGGGGCGGAGCTCGGCCGCAGGCGATCCGCCTCGGTGGTGCGGCTGCAGGTGCGCGACGGCGTGTCGCCCTGTGCGCGCTCCAGCGAGACGCCGGACAGGGCCGACGCTGAAGCGGCTGCGGCACCTTGCCCGGCGTGTCGCGCCGCCGCCGCTTCAGCGTCGACCACCGCGGCCGAGCGCCTCAGATCATGCGCAGCTCGAGCTCGATGTCGGCGCGCGCCTCGGCCGGGATCGGTCGCCCCTCGCGCGTCGTCACGTAGAAGGAGTCGACGACCGAGCCGCCCAACGACGACACCAGCGCCGAGCGCACATCCACGCCGCTGCGGTGGAAGGCCGCGGTGAGCCGGCAGAGCAGCCCGATCGAGTCCTCGGCCCGGATCTCCAGCACCGTCGCGTCGGTGGCCGCGTCGTCGAACCAGGTCACCGTGGGCGGGCGGCCCGGCCGGTCCCCGCGCGCATAGGCGCGTTCCTTGGCGCGCAGCCGGTCGGCAAGGGCCAGCTCCCCGGCGAACGCGCGCGTCAGGTCGGCGCGCAGCAGCGCCGGGTCCGGCAGCGTGCCGAAGCGCGGCTGGACGACGAACGAGTTCACGGCCATGCCGCCGACCGTGGCGATCGACGCGGAACGCACGTCGAGGGAGTGCAGCGCGAGAACGCCTGCGGTCCGGTACAGGACCCCCACCGAATCGGGCGCGGCGACAAGAACCTCGTCGCCGCGGTAGCGAACCGCCAGCTTCGCGTCGGCGGCGAGTTGGCACCGCTCCTCGTCGACCGCCGGGGACGCCGTCGGCTGCTCCCCCGAGAGGACGGCGCGGGTCCGCAGGACGAGCTCGCGCACGAGACCGGCCTTCCAGTCGCTCCACGCGCCCGGGCCGGTCGCGGCCGCGTCGGCGACGGTGAGCGCGTGCAGCATCTCGAGCAGCCGGACCGACCCGCCGACCGCCTCGGCCACGGTCCTGATGGTGACGGGGTCGTCGAGATCGCGGCGGGTCGCGGTGTCCGGCAGCAGCAGGTGGTTTCGGACCAGCGCGGTGATCATCTCGATGTCGGCGGCCCCGAAACCCATCCGGCCGACGACCGTGCGGGCGTGCTCGGCACCGACCACCGAGTGGTCGCCGGGATAGCCCTTGCCCAGATCGTGCAGGAACGCGCCCACCAACAGCAGGTCCGGACGGTCGACCTCGCGGGTGCGGGTCGACGCCTCCGCGGCGGCCTCGAGAAGGTGCCGGTCGACCGTGTACCGGTGCACCGGATTGTGCTGCGCCTTGCTCCGAACGGCGGCCCATTCGGGGATCAGCGGTTCGAGCAGCCCGGCGAAGTCGAGGGCCTCGAGGACGCCGACTGCGGGCGGCCCCGCGCCCAGCAACGCCACGAAGTCCGCTCGGGGCGCGGCGGGCCACGGAAGCGACAACGCCGGCGCCGTCGCGAGCCGCCGCAGCGTGAATTCCGACAGCGGCAGGTCGTTCTCGGCGGCCGCGCGGGCAGCCCGGAGCACGAGGCCGGGGTCGGCGGCGGGGTCCGCGTCGCGGGCCTGGGTGACCTCGCCGTCGTGGGCCACGACATCGGGCGCCAACCCCGCGCGCCGCACGCCGCGGGGGTCGCCGCCGAACAGCCGGCGCAGGCCGCCGGGGGCCCGGGCCGGGGCGAGCCGGCGGGCGGCCTGCTCATACGTGTGGGAGAGCACTCGCGCCGCCTGGTTCGCGCGGCGCAGCACCTCGTCCCCGTCGGGCCGGCCGTCGGGCGCCGTCAGCCCCAGCGCAGCGGCCACGGCGTCGTGCTCCTGCTGCCGCAGGACGTCGTCCGCGCGACCGGCGGCGCGGTGCAGCTCGCCGCGCAGATCCAGCAGGTCGCCGAGCGCGGCCCGGGCGAGCGGCGGTAGGTCGATCAGCTGCGCGAGGGCGAACCCGCGCAGGGTCAGCGCGTCCCGCAGGCCCCCGCGGGAGTCCTTGAGGTTCGGCTCGAGAAGGAAGGCTCCGTCGCCGGCCACGTTCCAGCGCGCGCGCGACAGCTCGTCGAGCTCCGGAAATCTCGCCTGTGCTGTCGCACGCCACATGTCGAGGACGCGCTGGCGCAGCTGCCGCACCAGGCCGTCATCGCCGGCGAGGTGCCGCAGGTCGAGCAGGCCGAGCAGCGCCTTGACGTCGTGCTTGGCGACCGCGAGGGCCTGGCCGGGGGTGCGCACCGAGTGGTCGAGTGCGATGCCGCTGTCCCAGATCGGATACCAGAGTCGGTCGGCGAGCTTCGAGACGTCCTTGACCCGCCCGTCGTGCAGCAGGACGAGGTCGAGATCCGAGTAGGGCGCCGGCTCACGCCGGCCCAGCGCCCCGACCGCCGCCAGGCCGACACCTCCGCGCGCATCGCCGAAGCGGTCGCGCAGCCACCGGTCGTAACCGTCGGTGAGGGCCGCGCGGAGGTCGGCGCCGAGGAGTCCGGGCCGACGCAGCACGCCGGCCCGGACGAGAGCAAGATCGACCGCCTTCGGCTCAGAGCGCGTCTGGCCCACGCTCACCCGTCCGCACGCGGACGAGCGTATCCACCGCGGTGACCCACACCTTGCCGTCGCCGATCTTGCCGGTGCGCGCGGCTTCGACGATCGCATCGACGATCTTGTCGGCGTCGAAGTCGTCGACGAGGACGTCGACCCGCACCTTCGGGACCAGATCGACCGTGTACTCCGCTCCCCGGTACACCTCGGTGTGGCCCCGTTGACGACCGAACCCCTGGACCTCGCTGACCGTCATGCCCTGCACGCCGAGCACCTCCAGGGCTGCTTTGACGTCGTCGAGCTTGAACGGCTTGATGACCGCGGTGACCTGCCTCATGCGCGTCCTCGCTTCGCTCTATCGGACGGCTCGCTCGCAAGCGTCGCTCGCGAAGGCGCGCAGAAGGCTCCACGCGCGCGGTGACATTGAGTCCCTCCGCAAGCATCGCTCATGCCGACACAGTGTCCTTTCTCGGCGCGACGGCCGGGGTGAAGTGGCCGGTGGAGCCGACTCCGCCGAAGTCGTACGCCGACTCGCCGTGAATCGCCGTGTCGAGGCCTTCGATCTCGTCCTCTTCCGTGACCCGGGTGCGCATGACCAGGCTGATCACCTTGGCGATGACGAACGTCGCGACGAAGGAAAAGACCGACACGGCACCGGCGGCGCAGAATTGGTGGAAGAGCAGGTTCCAGCCGCCATAGTGGCCGCCCCCGCCGTAGAGGATGCCGTCGTTGCCGGCGGGGTTGGTTCCGGTCGTGCTGAAGAACCCGATCGACAGGGTTCCGACCCATCCGCCGACGAAGTGGACACCCACGACGTCGAGCGAGTCGTCGAAGCCCAACTTGTTCTTGAGGCTGATCGCGAAGGCGCAGGCAAATCCGGCGAGAAATCCGATGAACAGGCTGCCCATGGGGCTCACGAACCCCGCGCAGGGAGTGATCGCGACCAGGCCGGCGACGGCGCCGGAGGCCGCGCCCAGAGCGGTGCACTTTCCGTAACGGAGCTTTTCCGCCACGATCCAGCCGAGCAGGGCCGTCGCCGTGGCGGTGTTCGTGTTGAGCCACGCATAGCCGGCCAGCGAGTTCGCGGCGAGCGCCGAGCCGGCGTTGAAGCCGAACCAGCCGAACCACAGCAGCCCCGCGCCGAGCAGCACGAACGGAATGTTGTGTCCGCGCATCTGCTCGCGCGGCCAGCCGCGTCGGCGTCCGAGAACCAGCGCCATCGCCAGGCCTGCGGCGCCGGCGTTGATGTGCACGACGGTCCCGCCGGCGAAGTCCTCAGCCCACAAATGGGCGCCGGAGCTGAATCCGGATCGGTTCAACCACCCGTAGGCGTCGAACACCCAGTGCGCCACCGGTGCGTAGACGAGGACGGACCAGAAGGCGACGAACACGACGAAGGATCCGAATTTCCAGCGGTCGGCCGTCGACCCGGTGATCAGCGCGGGCGTGATGATGGCGAACGTCGCCTGGAAGACCACGAATACGACCGTCGGCGTCGTTTGCAGGCTGCCCAGCGCCGGGACGACGTCACCGAGGTGGTGCATGCCGAGGTAATGGAAGTCGCCGAGGAGCGCGCCGGTGCCGCCGAACGCCCACGAGAAGCCGATGAGCACCCAGGTCACGCTCACCACCGCGATCGCGGTGAAGTTCTGCATGAGCATCGCCAGCGTGTGCTTGGCGCGCACCATGCCGCCGTAGAAGAACGCCAACGCAGGCGTCATCAACAGCACCAGCGCCGCGGACGCGAGCACCCACGCCGTGTCGCCGAAGCCTGACCACGCGCCGCTTGGGATCTTGAATGGCGTGTACGTCGCCGCGAGGACGGGGTTCGCCACGTGTTGCTCCCTCTGTCGGTTCGCGCCGTCGCCCGGCACGGGTTGGCGCTCAGGTAAGCGGGGCGCTGTTACGCCGACGTCCGTGCCGGGTTTCGCCCGTGTAACCGATCGCCGCGCTAACCTCCGGCGATGCGCAGCCTGACCCGAGCCGAGGCCGAGGATCGGGCCGCCACCGTCCGCGTCACCGGCTATGACATCGACCTCGACCTGCGCGAGGACGGGCCGACTTTCCGCTCGCGCTCGACCGTGCGATTCGGCGCGCGACCGGGGTCGAGGACGTTCGTCGAGGTCCGGCCACGGCGGCTGCGGTCCGTGCGGCTCAATGGCCGCTCGCTCGACCCCGTGCTGGAGGACGGGCGTCTCGTCCTCGACTGTCTCGACGAGTCGAACGCCTTGGTGGTCGACGCCGACATGGCCTACTCCCACGAGGTCGAGGGATTGTGCCGAACCGTCGACCCTGCCGACGGGCAGTCCTACCTCTACGCGATGTCGTTTCTCGACGCTGCGCCGCGGTGGTTCGCCTGCTTGGACCAGCCCGATCTGAAGGCTCCGGTGTCGCTGACCGTTCACGCGCCGCGCGAGTGGACGGTTGCCGGTAACGCGCCGGCGCTCGCCACCGGGGCGGGCGAATGGCGCCTCGAGCAACCGAACCCGCTGGCGACGTACGTCACGACGCTGATCGCCGGTCCGTACGCGACGGTGGCGGAGTCGCGCAGCGGCGTCCGTTTCGCGCTGCACGCGCGCGCGTCACTGCGTCGTGAGCTGGAGCGGGATGCGGATTCGCTGCTGCGCGACAGCGCCGGATTCCTGGCGGAGTTCGAGCGCATGTTCGCGTTCCCCTATCCGTGGGGCGAGTATCACCAGGCCTTCGTCCCTGAACTGGGGACCAGCGCCATGGAGAACCCCGGCTGCGTCACCATCGGTGACGACCTGCTGTTCCGCGGCGCGCCGACGGACGCAGAGATCGACAACCGCGCGAACACGATCGCCCATGAGATGGCCCACATGTGGTTCGGCGATCTCGTCACGATGCGCTGGTGGGACGACCTGTGGCTCAACGAGTCCTTCGCCGAGTACCTGGGCTTCGTGGCCTGTGAGGCACTCGGCCGGCGGGCCGCCTGGACCGAGTTCGGCATCTCGACCAAGCCCTGGGGTCAGCGAGCCGACCGGCGCCCGTCGACCCATCCCGTGGCAGCCAACGCGGCCGGCGACACCGCGGCCGCGCTGACCGACTTCGACGGAATCTCGTACGCCAAGGGAGCGGCGCTGCTGCGGCAGTTGGCTACCAGGCTGGGTGCGGAGGCTTTCGGCGCGGGGCTGCGCCGGCACATCGCTGCGCACGCTTTCGGCAACGCCACCCTCGCCGACCTGCTGGCCGCCTGGACCGCCGCGAGCGGCGTTGACATCACCGCGTGGAGCGACGCCTGGCTGCGCACGTCCGGCATGGACACGCTGCAGTGGCGCGACGGAGCCGTGCTGCGCCACTCGCCGGACGGGTCGCACCGCGAGCACGCCGTCACCCTCGCGTCGTTCGCACGTGACGGATCGCTGCGGGAGGCCGTGCCGCTGGTGCTCGACGGAAACCGGACGCCGGCGGCGATCTCCCCCGGCGCGCTGGTCCTTCCGGACGCGCGCGACGAGACGTGGGCGAAAATCGCGCTCCCGGACACGGCGTGGCAGGACGTGCCGGAGCTGCTGCCGCGACTGCGCGGCCCGGAGCGCCTGGCGATCTGGAACGCGTTGCGCCTGGCCCTGGCCGACTCGGAGCTCGATCCGCGGCTGGCGGCGCAGATCGTCGTGGCGACCCTGCCGGTCGAGGAGGACGACGCGGTCCTCGGCGCGGTCGGCACGTGGGCCGTGTCGAGCCTGGCGGCCGCGTATTTGTCAGAGACCGAGCGTCCGGCCGCGCTCACCGCGCTGGCCGCCGCCGCCGACGCGGCGGTCTACGGCGCGCCGGCCGGCAGCGGGCGGGCCCTCGCGGCGGCCCGCCTGTACGTCTCCGCTACCAGCGACGGCGGCGCGCTGCGCCGGTGGCTCGACGGTGACGTGCCGCACGGCCTGGTCCTGGACGTCGACCTCCGCTGGGCGGTCGTGCTGCAGCTGTGCGCGCTGGGGGAATTCTCCGCCGAGGAACTGGGCGCGGAAGCCGCCCGCGACCGCACCGCGCAGGGTGAGCTGCGCGCCGCGCAGGCTGACGCGGCACGTCCCGAACCCGCCGCGAAGGAACGGGCCTGGCAGACGCTGATGTCCGACCCGGACGCCCCCAACCCGCTGCTCTACGCAATCGCGCGAGGCTTCTGGCAACCGGGCCAGGCGGCGACCGAGCCGTATGCGGCGCGCTTCTTCGAGGAGGTTCCGGGGATGGCGCAGCTGCGCTCAGGATGGGTCCTGAGCCGGCTGGCCGAGCTGAGCTATCCGCGCACGGCCGTGCGCCGGGCGACCGTCGCTGCGAGCGAGAACCTGCTCCGGCGCGAGGATCTCCATCCCGGGATCCGCCGCGGCGTCGTCGACGCCGGCGATGACCTGCGCCGCGCGGTCGAGGCGCGAGAGCGGTTCGGCGTGGCCCTGTCATAGCCGATCAGCCGGCCGCGCCCGGATGCCGTCCGCGTTGTCAAAATTGGCGGCTGAGCCTCTGATCGGCGGCTCAGCCGCCAATCTCGGCATGCGCCAGCGTCAGGGACCGGTCTCGACCTCGGCGCGGGCGGCGACGAACGCCCGCACGCACGTCTCCACGTCCTCGGCGGAGTGCGCCGCCGACAGCTGCACCCGGATCCGGGCCTTGCCCTTGGGGACCACCGGGTAGCTGAACGCGATCACGTACACCCCGTGGTCGAGCATCGCGTCGGCGATGCGGGCCGCCAGCGCCGCGTCACCCAACATCACCGGCGTGATCGGGTGCTCGCCGGGAAGCACGTCGAAGCTCTCCTCCGCAATCCGCCGGCGGAACTGCTCGGTGTTGGCCCGCAGCTGCGCCCGCGCGTCGTCGCTGCCGGCGACGAGGTCGAGCGCGGCGAGCGAGCCGGCCACCACCGACGGCGCCACGGCGTTGGAGAACAGGTACGGGCGGGACCGCTGCCGCAACAGCTCTACGATCTCCGCTCGCGCCGAGATGTACCCGCCGGACGCGCCGCCGAGCGCCTTGCCCAACGTGCCGGAGAGGACGTCGATCCGATCCTGCACGCCGAAGTGCTCCGGGGTCCCCGCGCCGGACGCACCGACGAATCCCACGGCGTGCGAGTCGTCGACCATCACCATGGCGTCGTACCGCTCGGCGAGCTCGCAGATGTCCGGCAGCGGCGCGAGATAGCCGTCCATCGAAAAGACGCCGTCGGTCACGACCAACCGTCGTCGAGCGTCGGCAGCAGATTTCAGCTGCAGCTCGAGATCGGCCATGTCGCGGTTGCGGTACCGGTACCGCGACGCCTTGCACAGCCGGATCCCGTCGATGATCGAGGCATGGTTGAGCTCGTCGGAGATTACGGCGTCGCGCTCGTCCAAGAGGACCTCGAACAGGCCCCCGTTGGCGTCGAAGCAGGACGAATACAGGATTGTCGCCTCTGCCTTCAGAAAACCTGACAGTCGGCGCTCGAGCTGCGTGTGCTGCGTCTGGGTGCCGCAGATGAACCGCACCGACGCCATTCCGAAACCCCAGTCGTCGAGCGCGCTTTTCGCGGCTGCGACGACGGCCGGGTGGTCGGCCAGGCCGAGGTAGTTGTTGGCGCAGAAGTTGAGGACCTCGCGGCCGAACGCCTGGACGTGCGACGACTGGGGTGATGCCAGCTCCCGCTCGTTCTTGTACAGGCCCGCCTCGCGGATCTCGTCGATCGTGGCGCGCAGCTCGTCGCGGACACCGCCGAACATCAGACCTCCGTCCAATCCAGCACGACCTTGCCACACCGGCCGTCACGGGCCGTGGCGAACGCCTGTTGCCACTCCCCCGCCGGGAACCGGTGCGTGATGACCGCGGAGATGTCCAACCCGGACCGCAGGAAGGCGCTCATCGCGTACCAGGTCTCGAACATCTCCCGGCCGTAGATCCCCTTGAGGGTGATCATGTGGGTGACGACCTTGCCCCAGTCCAGCTGGATCGGCGCCGCCGGAAGGCCCAGCATCGCCACGCGCCCGCCGTGGTTGAGGTTCGCGAGGATGTCCGGCAGGGCGGACGGGTGCCCGCTCATCTCGAGCGCCACGTCGAACCCCTCGACCATGCCCAGCCGGTGCTGGGCGTCGGCGACCCGGTCGCGGGACACGTCGAGGGCGAGGTCGACACCCATGGTCTTCGCCAGTTCGAGGCGGTAGGGGCTCACGTCCGTGATCACGACGAACCGCGCGCCGACGTGCCGGGCCACGGCCGCGGCCATGAGCCCGATGGGTCCGGCGCCGGTGATCAGGACGTCCTCGCCGACCAGCGGGAACGACAGCGCGGTGTGCACGGCGTTGCCGAAGGGGTCGAAGATCGCACCCAGGTCGGGATCGACCCCGGACGAGCCGTCGGCCGAAGAGTGCACCCATACGTTGGTCTCCGGCAGGACGACGTACTGCGCGAATGCTCCGTCGCGGTCGACGCCGACCCCCGACGTGCGGATGCACAGGTGCCGGCGTCCGGCGCGGCAGTTGCGGCAGGTACCGCAGACCACATGGCCCTCACCGGAGACCAGCGCGCCGACGTGGACGTCGCGGACGCCGGCGCCGACCGCGACGACGGTCCCGCAGAACTCGTGGCCCGGGACGAGCGGCGCGGCGACCGCGGACGCTGCCCACGCGTCCCACGCCTCGATGTGCAGATCGGTGCCGCAGATGCCGGTGCGCAGCACCCGGATCTTCACCTCGCCCGGACCACAGGACGGTTCCGGGCGCTCGGTGAGCTCCAGGCCCGGCGACGCTGCCGGCTTGAAGAGCGCCTTCACGGTGCCAGTGTGGCAGGGCGCCGAGGACGGTCACCCACCCCGTGACGCGGGCTGTTCCCCTCGGGAAAGCACGTTCGCGCCGGGGAACTCGGGCGGTTTGCATCCGGCAAACGGGCCAGCAAACCCGGCAAACCAGCCGCTTGCCCGTTTGCCGGGTGCAAACCGGGACGCGCCGGGTGCAAACCGGGGACGCGCCCGCGGAAGTCACAGCAGCGTCAGCGCCCACGGCCCGGGCGCGGCCCGGGCGCGGCGCGCGTCGCGGCGCCGCCCAGCGTCAGGCCGTATCGCCGAGCAGCGCGTCGACGAACGCCTCCGGCTCGAACGGCGCCAGGTCGTCGGGACCCTCACCGAGGCCCACCAGCTTGACCGGCACGCCGAGCTCGCGTTGCACGCTGATGACGATCCCGCCCCGCGCCGTCCCGTCGAGTTTGGTGAGGACGATGCCGGTGACGTCGGCGACCTCGGTGAACACCCGGCCCTGCACCAGCCCGTTCTGACCTGTGGTCGCGTCGAGGACGAGCAGCGTCTCGTCGATCGGGCCCTGCCGTTCCACCACGCGCTTGACCTTGCCGAGCTCGTCCATCAGCCCGACCTTCGTGTGCAGCCGCCCGGCGGTGTCGATCAGGACCGTGTCGACCTTCTCCTCCGTGCCGCGCTTGACGGCGTCGAACGCCACGCTCGCCGGGTCGCCGCCCTCGGGTCCCCGCACCGTCTTCGCGCCGACGCGCGAGCCCCAGGTCTCGAGCTGGTCGGCGGCCGCGGCGCGGAAGGTGTCCGCCGCTCCGAGCAGCACGGTGCGCCCGTCCGCGACGAGCACGCGGGCAAGCTTGCCGCACGTGGTCGTCTTGCCAGTGCCGTTGACGCCGACCACCAGAACCACAGCTGGCCGGTCGGTCGCCGGCAGGGTCCGCAGCGACCGGTCCATCTCGGGTTGCAACGCCTGCACGAGTTCGTCGGCCAGCAGCGCGCGCAGCTCCCCGGTCGACCGGGTGCCCAGGACCTTGGTGCGGGTGCGCAGCCGTTCCACGATCTCGGCGGTCGACTTCAGGCCCACGTCGGCCATGAGAAGGGTCTCTTCGACCTCTTCCCACGCGTCCTCGTCGAGCCGTTCCCGGGACAGGACGGTCAGCAGCCCGCGCCCCAGCGTGTTCTGCGACCGCGCCAGCCGCGCACGGAGCCGGACCAGCCGCCCGGCCGTGGGCGCCGGAACCTCGAGTGGAGGCAGCGCGGCGATGTCCTCGAGCGGCAACACCTCCTCCGGGGGGATCTCCCCCGGCGCCACCTCGATCGGTGCGACGTCCTGCGGCGGAAGCGGCGCGAGCGTCCCGACCGAGCGCTTCGCCGCGTCGCGGGGGACTTCGGCGTCGTCACCCACCCCCGGCCGGTAGTCGATACCAGGACGGGGCGGCGCGATCCGCCCGCGCCGGCCGAGCCGCGGTGCGACCAACGCGAGCGCGAGCAGGACGGCGATCACCACAACGGCGATGGCGATGTAGACGTAAATCACGGGATCAGAATCCTCGGCGGGCGCGTATCAGTGCTGGGTGCTGACGAGGCCGCCGGTCTGCCACTGCGCCCAGAAGATGTTCCAGTCGCCGTAGCCCTGACCGATCTGCATCCGCGGACCGTCGGCGTCGGGGTACTGCACGACGTCACCGACCTCGGTGAATTTGTACAGCCGCTCCGCGTCGCTCGGGCGCAGGTTGGTGCAGCCGTTGGACGAGTTGGCCTTGCCAATGTTGTTCTGCGGGCCCGCGCAGCCCGGCGAACCCACGCAGTTCCACGGCGCCGAGTGCAGGTACTCGCCGCCGTAGGTGAGCCGCTGGGTCCACTTGACGTGCGCGTCGAAGTACCCCGGACCCCGCATGGAGATGTCGCGACCCTTCTCCATGATGACCTTGGTGCCGCGCAGCGTCCGGGTCTGCGGCGCTCCGAGCGATACGGGGAACGTCGCCCATACCGAGTTGCCGTTCATGACCGTGATCTTGTGTTCACGGTTGCTCACGGTCATGACGTGCCGCGCGCCGATCGCGAAATCGAGGGTCAGGCTGTCGTCGTAGGCCATGCCGGGACCCGCCGAGACGCCTTTCATCGGCAGGTCCACGTGAATACGAGAATTGGCCGGCCAGTACTGCTGCGGCCGGTAGTGGGCCTCGACGGGATAGCCGTGAATGTAGGTCGACTGTTCGAAAAACCAGGCGCCGTGGGCAGGGGTGCCGTTCACGGTCACCTTCGTCGCGTCCTGAAATGCCTTCGCGCTCTTCGGCGTCCGCGAAAAGAAGACGATGATCGGCATACCGACCCCGTACTGCGCGCCGTCGGCGTTCAAGGTCTTGATGTGCACCGCGGTCTTCGGCTTGGCCGGCTTGGTCGAGGAGGCGCTGCTCGGCGCGGACGAGGTCGAGGACGACCCTGGCGCGGAGACGCTCGTCGACCCTTTCGACAGGGTGGAGGCCGGTGATCCGGAGGTGCTGCTCGTGCAGGCGGTGAGGACGGTGAGGGCGCTCAACAGGGCGACTGTCAGCGCAGCGCGGCGGTGTCGGCGTGCGGTGGTCAGCTGAAACACGCCCCCACGTTACGGGACCATGCGCGCCCGAAAAGTCGCTTTCAGGCTTCCGCGCTCTCCCGCAACCGCTGGCTGATGACTTGCGTCACGCCGTCGCCCCGCATCGTCACGCCGTACAGCGCGTCGGCGATCTCCATCGTCCGCTTCTGGTGCGTGATCACGATCAGCTGGCTGCTGTCGCGCAGCTGAGCGATGAGATCGAGCAGCCGCCCGAGGTTGGTGTCATCGAGTGCGGCTTCGATCTCATCGAGGACGTAGAAGGGGCTGGGCCGAGCTCGGAAGATCGCCACCAGCAAGGCCACCGCGACGAGCGAACGCTCGCCACCGGACAGCAGGGACAGCCGCTTGACCTTCTTGCCGGGTGGCCGGGCCTCGACGTCGATGCCGCTGAGAAGAAGGTCGTCCGGATCGGTGAGGACGAGCCGGCCCTCGCCACCGGGGAACAGCGCGGCGAACACCGTCTCGAACTCCCGCGCGACGTCCTGGTAGGCCCTGGTGAAGACCTCGAGGATCCGCTCGTCCACCTCCTTCACCACGGTGAGCAGGTCGCGGCGGGTGGCCTTGAGATCCTCCAACTGAGTGGAGAGGAACTGGTGCCGCTCCTCGAGCGCCGCGAACTCCTCGAGCGCCAGCGGGTTCACCTTGCCCAGCAACGCCAGGTCGCGGTCGGCCCGCGCGGCGCGCTTCTCCTGGGTCGGACGGTGGAACGGCCCCGGCTGCGGAGCGACCACGGGCTCGCCGCGCTCGCGGGCCTGTTCGAACTCGGCGAGCTCGGCGGCGCTCGGCGGGCACGGCTGGTCCGGGCCGTACTCGGCCAGCAGGGCGTCTGGGTCGACCCCGAACTCCTCGACGGTCCGGATCTCCAGCTGCTCGATCCGCAGGCGCTGCTCGGCGCGCAGCACCTCGTCGCGGTGCACCGCGTCGGTGAGCCGCGCGAGCTCCACGGCCTGCTCCCGGGTGCCGGCGCGCAGCCCGGCGAGCTCGCGCTCGTGCTCAGCGCGGCCAACCGCGATCTCGTCGCGCTCGGCCCGGGCCGCAGCCGCCGACTCGCCGATCCGCTCCAGACCACGCTCGGCCGCCTCCCGCACGGCGGCGGCCACGGACGCTCCTGCGGCACGTCGGGCGCGGGCCTCTTCCTGCCGCCGGCGGGCCGCCCGCTCGATCTCGGCGGCCCGCAGCAGCTGTTCGACCCGTCCGGACACCGCACGCACCCGCTCCTCGGCGGTCCGGACCGCGAGGCGGGCGTCCATCTCCGCCGACCGGGCCGATCCCAGCTCCGCGGCGGCCGCGTCGCGCTCGGCCGGGTCGGGTTCGTCCTCGTCGCCGGCCGCCTCGGCCAGCCGGAGCCGCTCCTCCAGGTCGCTGAGCCCCGCGAGGTCGCGGTCGCGGGCCTCCTCCGCGGCGACGCGGGCCGCGTCGAGCCGGTCGGTTTCCGCAGCCGCGGCGCGGACCGTGGAGCCCAGGCGCGCCAGTTCGTCGGCGACCGCGGCGATCCGGGCGTCCGACTCGTGCAGCGCCTTCAGCGCGGTCTCGACCTCGGTTCGACGTTCGCCCGCCCGGTGCCGGGCCTCGGCCAGGTCGCGGGCAAGATTCGCCGAGCGAGCCGCCGCCTCGTCGCGGTTGCGCTGCGCCTCGTCGACCGCAGCTTGGATCTCGAGCGCGCTGGGCGCCGAGGTCGAGCCTCCGGCAACCCAGTTGAGGCCGACGACGTCACCTTCGGCGGTCACCGCGCGCAGCTCCGGCCGGTCGGCGACCAGGCGAGCAGCGGCGTCGAGGTCGGCCACCAGCGCGACGTCGGCGAGCAGCGCCGCGACCGCACGATCCAGGACGGCAGGTGCGCGGACCACGTCGAGCGCCCACCGGGCGCCCGCGGGCAGCGCGGGCCTGCTCGGCGCCGCGCCGTCGGCGCCGCCGACGAGCAGGCCGGCCCGGCCGGCGTCCTCGGCCTTCAAGAACTCCACCGCGGCGCGGGCGCCCTCCGGCGACCCGACGACCAGGGCGTCGGAAGCAACCCCCAACGCGGCGGCGACCGCCGCCTCGCATCCCGGCTCGACCGTGAGCAGTGCCGGAACCGACCCGAGCAGCCCCGGCAGCCGGTCGCCGGCGGCCAGCAGCGCACCCGCGCCGTCCCTGCGGGCCAGTCCCAGTGCGAGCGCCTCGCCGCGCGCGGACCATGTCGACTGTTCCTGCTCGGCCTCGCGTTGCGCCTCGGCCAGCTCCCGGACGCGCGCCTCCGCGGCCTCCAGCGCGGACAGCGCCGCCTCGTGCCGCTCGTCGAGGCCCAGTTCGCCCTGGTCGAGCAGACCGACCTGCCGCTGCAGCCCCGCCAGCTCCGCCGCGGCGGTGCTGAGCCGGGCGATCTCCTCGCCGGCGGCGGAGGCGCGGGTGCGCAGCGCGTTGACCTGGCCGACGAGGCGGGCCAGGCCCTCCCGCCGGTCGGCGACCGCGCGGGCGGCCGCGACGAGGGCGCGCTCCGCGTCGGCCAACCGGCGCTCGAGCTGCTGCCGCTCCGCGACGGCGTCGGCCAGGCCGTGACGGGCGTCCTCGAGCGCACTTTGGAGGCGCCGCTCGCCCTCCTTGACCTCGGCGGCCTCGGCCTCGATGGCCTCCGGATCCCGTCCTGGGCGGACGTCCTCGGCAGCGGCCGAGAGGTGCCGGGCCCGCTCCGCGGCGAGCGAGGCGGTGCCCCGGAAGCGCTCCTCGAGCGCTGAAAGCCGGAACCACGTCTCCTGGGCCGAGGCCAGCCGCGGCGCGGACTCGGCGAGGGTGGTCTCGAGCGCCGCTTCGCGCGCGCGGGCGGCCTCGAGCGCGGCCTCGACCTCCTCGCGCCGAGCGCGCACGGCCTCCTCGTCGGCGACCTCACGCTCCAGCGTCGAGCGCAGCGCCAGCAGGTCGTCGGCGAGCAGCCGGAGCCGCGAGTCACGCAGCTCGGCCTGGATGCCCGCAGCCCGGCGAGCGATCTCGGCCTGCCGGCCCAGCGGCTTGAGCTGGCGGCGCAGCTCGGCGGTCAGGTCCGTGACGCGGGTCAGGTTCGCCTGCATCGCGTCGAGCTTCCGCAGCGCCTTCTCCTTGCGCTTGCGGTGTTTGAGGACGCCGGCGGCCTCTTCGACGAAGCCGCGCCGTTCCTCGGGCCGCGCCGAGAGAACGGCGTCGAGTTGCCCCTGCCCGACGATGACGTGCATCTCCCGGCCGATGCCGGAGTCGGACAGGAGCTCCTGGACGTCGAGCAGGCGCACCTGCTCGCCGTTGATCTCGGACTCGCTGCTGCCCTCCCGGAACATCCGCCGGGTGATCGACACCTCGGAGTAGTCGATCGGAAGGGCGCCGTCGGAGTTGTCGATGGTGAG
>JAICIE010000055.1 GCA_025924515.1 Jatrophihabitans sp.
CCACGACAGCGCCATGTTCTGCACGGGGACACTATGCCGGGTCCAGAACCTGCCAGCGCGTCGTCGGGGGCGTTCTTTACCTTGGTCGCCGTGATCCTTCGTGTCGCGGTCGTGCGATGAGCCGGCGGAACTGGGCCCTGTTCGCCGCGATGTGCGTGATCTGGGGAATCCCGTACCTGCTGATCCGGATCGCCGTGCGTGACGTCGCACCGGGCACGCTGGTGTTCTTCCGCACGGGCATCGGCGGGCTCGTCCTCCTGCCGCTGGCGCTGCGGGGCAGCGGGTTCCGTCCGGTCCTGGCCCGATGGCGGCCGCTGCTGGCCTTCACCGTGACCGAGATGGCGCTGCCTTGGCTGTTGCTGTCCGACGCGGAGCGGCGCCTGTCGAGTTCGGTGAGCGGCCTGTTGATCGCCGCGGTCCCGTTCGTCAGCGTGATCGTTTCCCGGGTCGTCGGGGGAGAGCGCGCGAGCCGGATGCAGCTGCTCGGCCTGCTGATCGGCCTGTCCGGCACGGTGGCGCTGGTGGGCCTGGACTTCGGCTCGCTCGACGCCCGCTCGCTGGCCGAGGTGGTCGTCGTCGTCGTCGGCTATGCCACCGCGCCGATGATCATGGCGCGCTCGCTCGCCGACCTGCCCAGCCTGCCGGTGATCACGGGGTCGTTGCTGCTTGTGGCCTTCGGGTACCTGCCGTACGCGGTGCTCCGGTGGCCCACCGGTACGACCGGAACCGAACTGGCCGCCCTCCTGGTGCTCGGCACCGTCTGCACCGCGTTGGCCTTCGTCGTCTTCTTCGCGTTGATCGCCGGGATCGGGCCGTCCCGAGCCCTGGTGATCACCTACGTGAACCCTGCGGTCGCCGTGGGCTGCGGCGTGGTGTTCTTGGCGGAACCGTTCACGACCGGGATGGCAGTGGGATTCCCGCTGATCCTGGCCGGCTCAGTGCTCGGTGCACGGCGCGGCGGCACCCGACCCGGTTGCGTTCCCGAGGGCGCGGTCGCCGCCGGGTTCGAAGGCGGCGCAGATCAGCTGCCGCAGGTGCGGCCAGGCCGCCGCGAAGCCACTGTGCAGCCGCAGCCGGGCGACCTCCGGCACCCCCCACCAACGGATCTCGTCGCTCTCGGCGTTGACCGGCTGGACGTCGACCGGGCCGAGCGCCCGTGACAGGACGGTCGTGTACGACCAGCCGCCGTGATCGTCGACCCAGTTGTCGAACGGACTGATCTCCTCCGGATCGAGAGCCGCCTCTTCCACGGCCTCCCGCACGGCTGCCGCCACGGCGTCCTCGTAGCTGTCCCGAGCGCCGCCGGGCAGCGCCCAGGTGCTGCCTTCGTGCACCCAGTCGGCGCGGCGCTGCAGCACCACCCGCCGTCCGTCGGTGATGAGCAGGCCGGCAGCGCCGAAGCGTCCCCAGTGCCTGTGTCCGCGGGCGCACAGCACCCAGCCGTTGCCGTCACCGATCACGGACGCCCCGTCGATTCCGCTGCTGTGGTAATCGGCGCCGACCCGCCAGGTCGCCTCTCGGCGGAAGGCCGCTCGTAGCGGCAGATGTGGGACCGGGGGCCATGGATCGGGCCGACGCCGTGATCCACGGTACCTGGTCGGCCTCCGGACCCGCATCGTCGCGCCCGTCGGGGCGTCAGCTCGTATCGTGGGCCGGGTGAGCGCCCACCGCGCAGCGGACTGCACAGGACGGGAGCCGTGACCGGCGGCCCGCCGTCGCCGCGTCCGCGCAAGCCCGGGCGCTACGCCGACGTCACCGGGTTCATCGACGCGGCCGGCGGCATCCCGCCGGATTCCACCGCGGAGGTCGCCGCCGCGACCGCGTCTTTCGTGGTCCGCAGCGGGCGCGAGCGGACATCATCGTCGGAGGAAGCCCGCTTTGTGCGGCTGGCCGAGCATGTGGGCCTCGACACGCTCGCCGAGCTGTGGCGCGACGCCGACCCGGTCAGCCTGCCGGGCGCGCTGCTCTGCCTGTACCTGCTGCGCCAGTGGTGCTACGGCAGCAGCGACGAAGTCAGCCGGCTGTGGCGGGCCGGGGCTCCGTACGCCCCGGCCGACGCGGTCGTGGCCGGGGTCGCCGACACCGCCGACGCCGACGCACTGCGCAACGTCTCCGACGCCGTGCTGCGCGGCGTGTACCGGGGCGACCTGGATGTCGCGCTCGAGCGCGCCGCCGCGCTGTTCCGGGTTCTGGCGACCGGCCGTGAGGAGATCGCGGACGCCCGCGGCGTCGACGACTCGCTGACCTTGGCCGCCCGCAACCGGCGCGCCGCAGCCGATCTCACCGCCGCCGCACGGTCCTGGCGGCAGGGCACCCTGCACTAGACCGCGGCTCTACCACCACCGTCTGCCGAACAACGCCCGGGCGTCCACAGCGATGGGGGCCGTGCACAGCCCGGGCGTTCCGGGCGGTCCCCCCGCCCCGATCCCGGCAGGCTGCCGGGATGATCCCCACCAGCGAGAACGTCCGCGATGCGCGTCTGCGGGTGCGCAGTCCCGGTGACCTGATCCACGCGGTGCCGTACCTGCTCGGGTTCCATCCCGCCGAGAGCCTCGTCGCCGTCGGCCTGCACCGTGCCCTGCTGGCGGTGACGATGCGCATCGATCTGTGCGAGCTGCAGGGGCCGGAGGTCCTGCCGCACATCCTCGCGGCGATGGCCGACGGCGGCGCCAGCTCGCTCATCGGCGTCGTCTACACCGATCAGCGCGCCGGTCCGGGGGCTGCAGAACAGCTGCCGCGCACCGACGTGGTCGACGAACTCACCGCCGCCGCCGATGCCGTCGGCATCGCCGTCGACGAGATGCTGCTGGTCTCCGGCGCGCGGTGGTGGTCCTATCTCTGCCGCCTTCCCGAATGCTGCCCGCCCGAGGGCCGCCCTCTTCGTCCGGACGGCAGCGAGATCCCCGCAGCGGCCACCTTCGCGGGCCTGGTCGCGCTCCCCGACCGCGCCGCTCTCGAGCGCTCCTTCGACCCCGAACCCGACCGTGACCGGCTGCTGGCACGCCTGCGCGCCGCCGAGCGCGGCGCGGCCAGAGCCGTGCTCACCGGTCGCGGTAACGGGCAGGACGGGGCGGCAAAACGGGCTCTCTTCGCCAAGGCGCGCGAGCACGACGCCCAGTTGCTGCCGGCCCTCGGCGACGACGAGGCGGTGCGCTTCGGAGCCGCGCTGCGGGCGGCGCGATTGCGCGATGCCGTCTGGCGGGCGGGGGATGCCGGGCGCATCGACGGGCGTGCGTTGTGGCTGGCGCTGGCCCGGCGGCTACCCCCGCCCTACGACGCGGCGCCGCTGCTGCTCTTCGGTTGGATCAGCTGGCGGCGGGGCAACGGAGCGCTGGCCCGGACGGCCGCCGAGCGTGCCCTGACGTCGGACCCGACATGCGGCCCCGCGGACCTGCTCCTGAGCCTGCTGTCACGCGGCATGGACCCGCGACGCACGCCCAAGCTGGGCAGCCCGCCGCGGTCGGCGTGACAGCGCCGCGCCGGTCAGAGCGGGATCGCCCTCGGCCCCACCGGCACCGGCAGCTCCGAGCGTCCGGTCAACGCGTCGTCGACCGCCGCGGCGCAGGCCCTGCCTTCGGCGATGGCCCACACGACGAGCGAGGCGCCGCGGGTCGCGTCGCCGCAGGCGTACACGCCGTCGGCGCTGGTCCGCCAGCAGTCGTCGACGACCGCGGTGCCGCGCACGGGATCACGCTCGACCCCGAGCGCGTCGAGTACTTCGGGAACGTCCGTGCCGACGAATCCCGCGGCGATGAGCACCAACTGGGCGGGCAGCTCCGTCCGCGACTCCGGCAGCGGACGAAATTCCCGGCGGCCATCTACCCGCACGATCTCCACCTGCTCGACGGCGACCGCGCGGACCGCCCCGTCGTCGTCGCCGAGGAACTCGACCACCTCGCGGGCCCAGGCCTCGTGCACGCCCTCGTCGTGGGCGGGGGAGGTGCCGCGGGTGCTCGGCGCCGACGGCCACTGCCGGTTCACCAGGTCGACGCGCAGAAGAGGCTGCGGGTTGTGGTCGAGCACCGTCACCGATGCCGCGCCCTGCCGGTTCGCCGTGCCGAGACAGTCGGCCGCTGTGTCACCGCCGCCGATGATCACGACGTCCTTCCCGGCGGCGTCGATGTCCGGACGGGCCAGATCGCCCGCCTGCACCCGGTTCCCGAGCGGCAGGTACCGCATCGCCTGATGCACTCCACGCAGGTCGTGGCCGGGGCAGCTGAGCGGCCGGGGCGCCAGCGCGCCGACCGCGAGCACCACGGCGTCGAACGAATCCCGCAGCGCTGCCGCGGCGGCCGCGGTGACCGGGGTGCTGGGCCGGAACACGGTCCCCTCGGCGGCCATCTGCGCCAACCGTCGGTCGATCACGTCCTTCGGCATCTTGAAGTCCGGGATCCCGTAGCGCAGCAGGCCGCCGATCCGGTCATCCCGCTCGAAGACCGTCACCGCGTGACCGGCCCGGGTGAGCTGCTGCGCCGCCGCCAGACCCGCGGGTCCCGAGCCGACCACGGCGACCGACCGGCCGGAGCGCTCGGTCGGCGGCTGCGGCGCCACCAGACCCTCGTCGAAGGCCGCTTCGACGATCGACAACTCGACCTGCTTGATCGTCACCGGGTCGGTGTTGAGGGCCAGCACACACGCCGCTTCGCAGGGCGCCGGGCAGATCCACCCGGTGAACTCCGGGAAGTTGTTCGTCGCGTGCAGCCGCTCGCTGGCCGTCGCGTAGTCGTCGCGCGCGACGAACTCGTTCCACTCGGGGATGAGGTTGCCGAGCGGACACCCGGTGTGGCAGAACGGGACGCCACAGTCCATGCAGCGCGAGGCCTGCTGATTGACGACGAGGCGGGGCGAACGGAGATAGATCGGCTGCCAGTCGCGCACCCGCTCGGCGGCGGGACGCTTGGGCAGGTCGACCCGGGCGTGCTTCAAGAAGCCCTGGGGATCGTGAACCACCGACGGCCCTCTTCCTGTGCGCGGCGAAGCGCGGACATCCGTGCGCCTGCGCGAGACGGCAGCGGCTCGCGGACCGGCGGCGAGTCTACCGGCGCCCGGAACTCAGACGGGCCGCACGAACAGGTGGTCGGCGACCGCGCGGGTGAGCAGCACGAGACCAACCTCACCGCTGTCCTCCGGCGCGCGACCGGGACCGTCGGTGGTCACCTCGACCTGTTCGGCGCCGAGGCGCACCCTTACCCGGCGGCCCGGGCGCAGTCCCGCGCTCGACAGCATGCGCATCGTCGACACGTCCGGCTGCAGTTGTTCGCTGATCCGATCGAGGACGACCGTGCGGCCGGCGGCGTCCGCGGCCGAGCCGGCCTGCGTCAGGCTGACGAGCTGACCGTACGCGGGCGGATCGGCCACAGCCGCGCCTGTGTCCGCACCGAGCCCGTCGATTCCCAGCTCGGCCAGGCCGGGTATGGGGTTCCCGTGCGGGCAGATCAACGGCCCGCGGAGCATCGCGACGATGCGGCGTTCGACCGCCTCACTCATCACGTGCTCCCAGCGACAGGCCTCGACGTGCACGTCCTCCCAGTCGAGTCCGATGACATCGGCGAGCAGGCGTTCTGCCAGGCGGTGCTTGCGCATCACGGCGGTGGCCTCGCGTCGGCCCGCGTCGGTCAGCTGCAGATGCCGGTCGCCGGCCACCTGCACGAGGCCGTCACGCTCCATCCGGGCCACCGTCTGGCTCACCGTCGGTCCGCTCTGGCCGAGCCGCTCGGCGATGCGGGCCCGGAGCGGGACGACGCCCTCCTCCTCCAGCTCGTACACCGTCCGCAGGTACATCTCGGTCGTGTCGATGAGATCGCTGTGGTGGCTCACTGGCTGCCGCTTCCCGAAGGGCTCTCGAATGCTGGAGAGCAGCACCCGCCCGGACGGCCACATCCTAGTTCGTACGGCCGTGCCGGCAGTCCGTCGCAGACGACGGCGACGGACGTTCAGTCGTCTAGGTAGTCGCGCAGGGCCTGAGCCCGCGACGGGTGCCGCAGCTTGGCCATCGTCTCGCGCTCGATCTGCCGGATCCGCTCCCGCGACAGCTTGAACGCGCGGCCGATCTCGTCGAGCGTCTTCGGCTGACCGCCGTCGAGCCCGTAGCGCATCCGGACGACCGCCGCTTCCCGCTCCTCGAGCGTGCCGAGCACCTGCTTGAGCTGTCGGCGCATGAGCTGCGCCTCGACGTTCTCCTCGGCGGCGAAGCTCTTCTGGTCGGCGATGAAGTCGCCGAGCGAGGCGTCGTCGTCAGTGCCGACGGCCTGGTCGAGGCTGACCAGGTCGCGGGACAGGTCGATCAGCTCGCGGATCCGCTCCTCGGTGAGGTCGAGCTCGGAGGCCAGCTCGGCGTGGTTGGCCTCACGACCGAGGCTCTGGCTCAGCTCGCGGCGCACCCGCTGCATCTTGTTGACCTGCTCGACCAGGTGCACGGGAAGCCGGATGGTGCGCGACTGGTCGGCCATGGCCCTGCTGATCGCCTGGCGGATCCACCAGGTCGCGTAGGTGGAGAACTTGAAGCCCTTGGTGTAGTCGAACTTCTCGACCGCGCGGATCAGACCCAGGTTGCCTTCCTGGATGAGGTCGAGGAACGGCATGCCGTGCCCGGTGTAGCGCTTGGCCAGGGAGACCACCAGCCGCAGGTTCGCCCGCAACAGGTGATCCTTCGCCCTCTCGCCGTCGGCGACCAACAGCCGCAGTTCGCGCTTGCGGGGCGGGGCGAAGTCATTCGACGCCGTGAGCAGGTGGCCGGCGTACAGCCCGGCCTCGATCCGCTTGGCGAGCTCGACCTCGTCGACCGCGGTGAGCAGCGGAACCTTGCCGATCTCGTTCAGGTACACGCGGACGAGGTCGGCCGAGGCGGCGACCTCGTCGAGGTCGGCGGCCGGTGTGTCGGCCGGACTCTGCTCGCCCTCGGCGACGGTCCCGACGCTGTCCAGGTCGGCGGCGTCCTCGACGTCCTCGGTGGTCTCGGTGACCCCGGTGGTCTCGGTGAGCCCGGTGGCCTCGGCGTGGACGGCCTCGAGCTGGTCAGGATGCTCGACCGGCGCGGCGACCCGCGCGCGCGACGATCCGCCGCCCGCCGACCGCGCGCTACGGTGTCCTCGGGTGATACTGGTCTCCGCGGACGCGCGCGGCGTTGCCCGCCGGGCGCCGGCGGCGGACGCGCTGGTGGAAGAGGTAGTCACGTCGGTTCGTCACCTCGGTGTCGAAGGTTCTGGGTGAGCATCTCGTCTTCGGATCGAGCCTTCGCGAAGGATTCGTTGTCCGCCGCGAAAAGGTTCACTTGCAGGAACGTGTTGCCTACCCTGGAATGTTCCCGTCGCGGGCCCGTCCCTCTCAGAGTGGACGGCAGATTGCCGGTTTCGCCCAGTTAGTCCGAGGACGCCGCGGGGATGTCCAGCAGCACCGTGATCGGCCCGTCGTTGACCAGCGCCACCCGCATGTCCGCGCCGAAGATCCCGGTCTCGACCCGCGCGCCCAGCGCACGCAGCGACTCCACGACGCGCTCGACGAGGGGTTGCGCGACCGCGCCCGGCGCGGCAGCGGCCCAGGTCGGTCGGCGACCCTTGCGGGCGTCGCCGTAGAGAGTGAATTGGCTCACCACGAGGACCGCCGCGTCCGGACTGTCGGCGACGCTGCGCTCCTCGCGCAGGATCCGCAGCCCGTGGATCTTCCGCGCCAGCGCGTCGGCCTCGTGCGCGGTGTCCGCGTGGGTGACCCCGACCAGCGCCAGCACGCCGGTGCCGATCTCGCCCACCGTCTGGCCGGCCACCGTCACCGACGCCGCGCTCACGCGCTGCACCACCGCCCGCATCAGCGCGCCTCAGGCTCGTCGGGCGGTTCCAGGATCCCGCGAGCGACCAGGTCGCGGACCACGCCGAGTGCGGCCGGTCGCAGCTCGTCCTCGGCGTCGTCCGCGAGCAGGACGGGCAGCAGGTCGAGGACGACGCCGAGCGGGCGGCTGCCGTCGCAGGCGGCCACCACCGCGGCCACGACGTCGTCGGCCTCGAGCTCCCACCGCATCCCCCGGCCCTGCCGTAACCGCACCTGAGCGGTGCGCCACCCGTCCGGGCCGATCACCTCGGCGTGCTCGCGAACCAGGTCGGGGCAGGCGCGCAGCTGTGCCTTCTGCAGCGCGTCGTCGTCCTGAGCGGCCAGCCATCGTTGCCGGCGGATCCACTCGGGCAGCAGCGGACCGACAGGCTGCTCGACCGGCTGCGGCACGTCCTCGCAGACGATCACGGGTCGGCGCTCGGTGCGCCACAAGGTCGCCAGTCCCATCCCGATCGCAGGAATCCCCTGGGCGTCGAACCAGTCCGTCCAGCGCAGATACCGCTCCCGCCAGGACGGGGTTCCAGGGATCTCCCCGGCGTCGCGCAGCCAGAGGGACACGTATTCGCCGGGATCTGCCACCTCGCGCTGCCAGACCCAGGCGTCGCAGTGCGTTCCGGTCAGCCACGACGCGACCGAGGCCTGCCAGTCCCCGTCCGGCGGGAGAGCCCAGTTGAGCAGCAGCGAGGCGCAACCCCCGGCCGTCAGCGCTGCCGGGACGCCCGCCAGCAGTGCTCGGGCCAGCTCGTTCCCGGGCAGGCCCGAGTCTCGGTAGTCGTACCCGCCCGTGACGTCCGGGTCGCCGGGGGAGAGGACGAACGGCGGGTTGGCGACTATCTGGTCGAACCGCTCGCCCTCCACCGGGTCCAGCAGCGAACCGGCGCGCAGGTCGAGGTCCACGCCGCTGAGCGCCGCGGTCGTCGCGGCGAGGCGCAGCGCTCGGGGGCTCATGTCGGTAGCGGTGACCGAGCCCGCGTGGCGCGACAGGTGCAGCGCCTGCACGCCGCACCCGGTGCCCATATCGAGGGCGCGCCGCACCGGACGCCGCACGGTGGCCTGCGCGAGGGTGAGCGAGGCGCTCCCGATCCCGAGGACGTGATCTCGCGGCAGCGGACCGGGCCGGACGTCGCTGCCCCAGTCGGAGAGAACCCACCAGGGAGCTCCGCCGTCCTCGCCGTAGGGCCGCAGCTCGAATCGCGACCGGACCGTCGCGGCGTCGCCGGCGAGCAGGCTCGGCGCGCGGTCCGGGTCGAGCGGTGCCAGCGCCCGCCGCGCGTCGACGACCGGTACCGCCTGCCCGAGCAGGAACAGCCGGACCAGGGTGCCGCCCGGTTCGTGGTCGGGGAGCAGCCGCTCGACGCCGACCAGGTCGCTGCGTTCCAGCGCGGCGCGTCCGCGCAGGCCGGTCAGTTCGTAGAACGTCTCGACGGTGTAGTCCTCGACCGCCCGCCGCAGCTGGCTCAGCTCCCGCTCCGGCAGGACCGGGAGCGGATCCGTCGCGGGGTCCATTCCGCTGATCCTCGCCGACCGTTCGCGGTGGCGCGGAAGCGGATCACCGGATGTCGCAGACGACGAAATTGGGAGCAGGATGGACGTATGCGGTTGCTAAGCCGAGGACGCGACCTGACGGTCATCACCTCGGCTCCGGAGAGTCCGGACGAGGAGTTCGCCCGGCGCCGGCGCCGGTACGCGATCATGATGGGTCTGCGCGCGCTCTGCGTGCTGGGAGCTGCCCTGACCTATCACGTGTCGGGCTGGCTGGCGGCCGCGTTCGCCATCAGCAGCGTCATCCTGCCGTGGTGCGCGGTCATCATCGCCAATGACGGGCCGCCGAAGAAGCGCGCCGCTGCGCAGGTGCGGCACGTCTCCTCCGAGCGGGCGCTGCCGTCGACACCGAGTGATCGCGTCATCAACGGCTGATCGCCGGCCACGTCGGTGGCAGACTCGGTCGCCGTGACCAGCACCGAGACGACTAGCACCGAGACGCTCGAGAAGCCGTCGACCTCGGACAGTGACACCTCCGACGATGTCTTCCACTACGTGCGCAAGTCGAAGATTGCGGAGAGCGCCGTGATGGGCACGCTCGTCGAGGCCCTGTGCGGCGCGGTCTTTCCGGTGACCAAGGTGCCGAAACCCGGATCGCCGGTCTGTCCGCAGTGCAAGGAGATCTACGAGAGCATGCGGGCCTGACCCGACATCAGGACAGGTCCGGAGATACCGGCTGGGAGAGCGGACGCCGGACGGCGAGGCGTCGCACCAGGGCGCGGGGGGCTGACACCCGCTCGCGTTCGTCCGCGCTCGGTTCCGGCGGGGCGTCCCCGTCGGCGGGCAGCAGCTCGCCGAGCTGCCGCCAACCGCGGTTCAACAGTCCCGGACGGCGCGGCGACGAGGGCCAGCGCTCCTCGATCGCCGCGTTGAACTCTGCTCCGAGCAGGACGCCGAGTGCGAGGACGAAGAAGAACAGCAGCGCCGCGATCGGGGCCGCGAGGGTTCCGTAGGCGTGATTGTGGGCGCTGACGAACGAGATGTACGCCCGCAGTGCCGCCGCCCCCAGCAGGAACACGCCGATCGCGAGCACCGAGCCCGGAACGCCACGCCGCCACGGCAGCCGGCGCGGTGGCGCCAGGTGGTACAGGGTCGTCAGGCCGAGCAAGAGCAATAGCACGACCACGGGGTAGTACCCGGCGTCGATCATGGTGCCGAGCGCGCCTTTCAGCCGGTGTGGCAGCCAACCCTTCAGCACGTCCGGCCCGATGACGAGCAAGGGGAGGACGATGACACCGACGAGCACCGAGCCGAGGAACAGCCGCAGCGCCAGCAGCCGGCTGCGCACCGCACCGCGCAGGTCGCGCATCCCGTAGGCGATCGTGATGGTGTTCACGAAGGTGGCGGTGGCCGAGGAACCGGCCCACAAGGCCACCACGAAACCCACGCTGACGATGTCCGCGCGCCCGCCGTGCAGGATCTGGTGGAGCATCGGGCGGACGACCTCGTCGACGACTTCGGGGCTGAACGCGCGGCTCAGCGTCGTTTCGATCTGCTGCTCGGTCGCGTCGACCGTGCCGGCCCCGATCCAGCGCGAGAAGTACCCGAGCGTCGCGACGACCGCGAGGAAGAGCGACGGCAGACTCAGCAGCTGCCAGAAGGCGGCCTCGGCCGACAGCCCGAGCACGCGGTCGTTCCAGGCGTGGGTGCCGGTGTATCTGAGCAGCTGCGGCAGGCATCGCACCGCGGCGGCCATCCGGCGTGCTGCTCTCACGGGCACAGTCTGCCCAGCAGCACGGCGCCTCGGCCGCGACCTGGCGCGCCCCCCGCGTGTCGTGGGCGGTCCGCGGCTAGGGTGAGCCCGGATGCCCTGCGGCGGAGCCCCGCCCCGGGGCATCGTCGTGTCCCGTCCCCCGCCCCTCGAGGAGCTTCGTGGCGCAACCACAGCCGAGCGGCCCGGTTGCTCTCCCGTTGCGCAGTTGGCAGCGCGCCGCGCTGTCGGCGTACTGCAGCACGAACCCGCGCGACTTCCTGGTCACCGCCACGCCGGGATCCGGCAAGACGGCCTTCGCGCTGGCAGTTGCAGCGCTTCTCCGGAGGCGCCGGGTCGTCGACCGGGTCGTCGTGGTCTGCCCGACCGATCACCTGCGCACCCAGTGGGCCGACACCGCCGCGCGCGCCGGCTTGGCACTCGACGCGGCGTTGTCCAATGCGGTCGGCCCGGTCCGGCCGGATCTCGACGGCTACGTGACGACCTACGCGCAGGTGGCGGCCAAACCTGCGTTGCACGCAGCCCGCGCGGCCGCGCGCCGGACGCTGGTCGTTCTCGACGAGGTGCACCACGCCGGCGATGGACTGTCCTGGGGCGAGGCGGTGGCCATCGCGTTCGAGCGGGCTCACCGGCGCCTGTCGCTGACCGGCACGCCGTTTCGCACCCGCCCCGACGAGCGCATCCCCTTCGTGCGCTATGACGAGCAACCCGACGGCGGCTACCGCAGCCGCGCCGACTTCAGCTACGGCTACCGGGAGGCGTTGCGCGACAGCGTCGTGCGTCCGGTCGTGTTCGCCGCCTACACCGGGACGTCGCGGTGGCGCAACAGCGCGGGTCACGTCATCGCGGCGTCGCTGTCAGGCCAGCAGACCCGGCGCGCCGAGGCGACGGCTTGGCGCACCGCGCTCGACCCGCGCGGCAAGTGGGTGCCGCACGTCCTCGCCGCCATGGACGACCGGATTTCGCACCTCCGCGCGGCCGGGATGTCGGACGCGGCCGGGTTGGTGCTCGCCAGCGACCAGGACGACGCGCGCGCCTACGCGGAGCTCGTCGAGCAGGTCACCGGCCACCGGGCGGCGCTCATCGTCTCCGACGACCCCGCAGCCAGCGCCCGAATCGCTGAGTTCGCACAGGGCCGCGACCGGATGGCGGTCTGCGTGCGGATGGTGTCCGAGGGGGTCGACATCCCACGGGCCGCGTGCCTGGCGTGGATGACGTCCTACCGCACGCCGCTGTTCTTCGCCCAGGGCGTCGGGCGGGTGGTGCGCGCCCGCGCCATGGAGGAGACGGCCACCGTGTTCCTGCCCGCGGTCCGGCCGCTGCTGGCGCTGGCGGCGGAGCTGGAGAACGACCGCGACCACGTGATCCCGCCGCCGGCCGCGTCGCCCGAGGACGACCTGCTCGACGTGGTGCGTCCCGATCCGACGCCGGGCGAACCGGACACGGTCGAGATCGTCGACTCGGACGCGGCCTTCGCGCACATCCTGCACGCCGGACGTGCCGTCGTCGCCGAACCGGTGCCGGTGAGCGCGGACGACGAGGAGTTCCTCGGCTTGCCCGGGATCCTCTCGCCGGAGCAGACCGCGGCGCTGCTCGCTCGCCGCGACGCGTCGGTGCGCCGGCGGGTCACGTCGAGCACCGCTTCGGCCCCGTCGGCCGAGACCGCGGCCTGGCGCGCCGGGGCCGCGCTGCGCGCGGACGTCAACCGCCTGGTCGGGGTCGCCGCCGCGCGGGAGGGGCGCCCGCACGCGGCCGTGCACGCCGAGGTCCGTCGCGCGGTTCCCGGTCCGCCGTCGGCGGCTGCTCCGCTGGACGTCCTGGAGCGCCGCCGTGATCACCTCATGCGGGTGCTCGGCACCGGGTGACGGCGGTTGCGCTCACAGCGAACGTCGCCTCCTCCCTGCGAACGGGGCGCGGTTGGCCGGAATCCGGCCGTGGGTACGACCGTTGCACCATGTGCCCTCCATTCCGGCAGCAACCGGTCGATGGAGAGACCGTTACAGGAAGAAAACGCTTCGGGGTGTTGCCGTCAACGACGTGGTTCCGATGGTTATGTCTCAAGCAGGACAGCAGATCGTCGTCTCGCTTCCGCGGGGCGCGGAGTGCAGAAGGGGGTGCTGAGGTGACCGGCACGATCACTGTCAGGCCATTGACCGCCACCGACCGGTGTGACCGCTGCGGTGCGCAGGCGTACGTCCGAGCCGTTATGTCATCCGGCTCCGAGCTGCTGTTCTGCGCCCACCACTGGCACGACAACGAGGACCGACTGCGCGAGGTCAGCGCGGCCATTCACGACGAGCGCGATCGCCTTGTCGCCGTTCCCAGTACCGCGGCGTTGGAAGAACGCTGAAACCACCGGGCCGCGGTGCGGCCCGTGCGGAGACCCCGTCCGATACTGTCGGGCGGGGTCTCGGCGTCTGCGGGCAACGGTATCCGGAACACCTTTTAGTGGTTACAGCTGCGCGAGGACGGGGGAGGCATAGGTCATGCTGACCTTGTTCGTCGCCTTTTCGCTCCTGGTCGGCGGCCTGTTCGCTGGAGAGCTCGTTCGTGGGCAGTGCCGTCGGATGTTGAGCCGTCCGCACCCGTCCGTCTTTCCCGTCTCCGTCGCCCCCCGCCCGGACGTCGTCACACCGACAGAGCGCGTCGCACGAGCATGAGCCGTCAGCGCATCAGTAGCTGCGCTCCGATGGTGAGGACCAGGACGAAGACCAGGATCCATCCGTAGACCTGGGCGGCGAACTTCTTCGTCTGCTCGTCGGTCGGCTGCGGCGGCAATGGCAGTGGCATGGTGTCGCTCCTTATTGAGCTGCCTGAGCCCAGCACATCACCCGAGCGTCGCCGGACGCTCGGGCCTTTCGTCCTCCGGGCACAGGAATAGGTCAGCGCCGCGACGGGCGCAGGGACCGCACCGCGGGCAGCCGGTGAGTAGCAGGTGACCCTGGTGACGTCGCCGCGCGGGGGCGGTGCGCGGCGCCAGTCCGTTGCGGCTGAGTGGCGCACCGGTGATCGGGCCGGCCTCCCGTAGCGTGGCTGTTCGTGGTCGGGGTCGGGCAGCTTCGCGACGCCCGCCGGCCCGAGACGCAGGCGCCGCCGGGGAAGCCAGGGCAATCCTCCGGCCGCGGGTTCCGCGCAGACATCCAGGCGTTGCGCGCCATTGCCGTCGTTGCCGTCGTCCTCTATCACCTCTGGCCGCAGCAAATCCGGGGCGGGTTCGTCGGCGTCGACGTCTTCTTCGTGATCTCGGGGTTCCTCATTACCCGCCAGCTCGCCGACGAGCACGAGCGCACCGGCCGGATCTCGCTGACGCAGTTCTGGGCCCGACGCATCCGACGGTTGCTGCCGGCCGCCTACTTCGTACTCGGGGCCTCGCTGGCCGTGCTCCTCCTGGCCCTGCCGACGGTCGCCTGGCGCACGAACCTGCAGGAGATCGCGGCCGCCGGCGGCTACGTCGAGAACTGGCTGCTCGGGATCCACGCGGTCGACTACCTGGCCGCCGAGAACAGCGCCTCCCTGGTCCAGCACTACTGGTCCCTGTCGGCCGAGGAGCAGTTCTATCTGGCCTGGCCGCTGCTCGTCCTCGCATCGTTGGTCGCCGGACGCAGAGCGGCCGGCGGGCGGCGGCTGCTGGTGCTCGTTCTGGCTGTCGCGGCTGCCTCCTCATTCGCGTTCTCGGTGCGGTACACCGCCGCCAACCCGGCGATGGCCTTCTTCGCCACGCCCGCCCGGGCCTGGGAGTTCGCCGCGGGCGGACTGGTTGCGCTGACGACCCGTCCTCCCGCCGTCTCCCGAGTCCGCGCAGCGGCGTCCTGGTGTGGCCTGGCGGTGATCGCCTACGCGGTGTTCGCCATCTCAGCCCGAGACCCGTTCCCGGGCTCGATCGCGCTGGTTCCCGTCGCCGGCGCGGCAGTCGTCCTCGCGTGCGGGATGCCGGCCGCCCCAGGCTGGTCCCCGCTCCGGCTCGCGGCCTCGCGTCCCGTCCGAGGGCTCGGCGACGTGTCCTACGCGCTGTACCTGTGGCACTGGCCGCTGATCATCGCTGCGCCGTGGGTGCTGCATCACAGCCTGACCGGAACGGACCGTGCGCTGATCCTCGTCCTGTCGCTGGGCCTGGCGGCCGCCACGAAGCGCCTCGTGGAGGATCCGGTGCGGTTGCGCCGATGGTGGCGGGTCCGGCGCTGGCCCGCGTACGGCTTCGCGGCGGTCGCCCTCGCCGCGCTCCTGATCACTACCTCGCTCGCCACCGGCCGCCTGCACCGGCTGGAAGCCTCGGCGGCGGTGCAGGCCGAGGGCGCCGGCGCAGCCGCCGCGCCGGTTGCGTCCGCCTCTGCGCGGTCGGTGCCACTGCCGGCGGCCGAGCAGGGCCAGCACGCCTCAGCTACGTCCGTCCGGCGCTACCCGGTGTCCTGTTTCGGTGCCGGGGCGATCGTCAACGAGCGGGTCTGCCCCCGGCCCTTCGCGCGCCCAGCCAGCCTCGACACCGCGTTCGCCGCACAGGACGGCCGCACCTACCAGTGCCTGGGCGCCGCGACCCAGTCAGTGCCGCAGTTCTGCACGTTCGGGCAGGTCCATCACCCGAGACGCGTTCTCGCGGTGGTCGGCAACTCACACGCTCGACGGCTGATCCCCGCCCTCGACGCCTACGGAAGACACCACGGTTGGGAGATCGTCCTGGCCGCCCGGATCAACTGCATGGGGCTGATCGACGTCGCGGTCTCGCCCACCGCGCCGGACCACGCATGTCAGGCCTGGTCGGCGGCGGTGCAGCGCCACCTGCTCGCCCTGCGGGGTCTCGCCGCAGTGATCTTCGCCAGCCACCGGGACGCCGGGCTCTACCTCGACGGCGCCAACCCGACGCCCCAGCAGCGGGCCGCCGCCAACCGGCGGATCCTTGCAACCTGGTCCGCATTCGCCGCGCACGGGATCCGCGTGATCGTGACCGGCGACGTGCCCGGGATGCGGCCGCAGTCGGATCCCGAATGCGTCGCCATGTCCAGCGCGACCTACGACCCTTGCGCGCTTCCGCGGTCGGCGGTCGTGCACGGCAACCTGATGACCGCGTTGGCGCGCGAGCACCCGCACGTGGCGAGCTATCTCTCGCTGACGCACTACTTCTGCGACGCCGAGCGCTGCCACGGGCTCATCGGCGGCGTGGTCGTCTACTTCGACTCGCACCACATGACCGCGACCTTCTCGCGGTCGCTCGGGCCGTACCTCGGCGCGGATCTGCAGGCGTTACTCGCCGCCCGGTGAGGGAGGCGTCCGGCAGATCAGTAGCCGGCGTCCATCGGGTCGTTCGGCGTGCGGTACGTCGTGGAACGCGTGCCCGCGGGCGTGTGGTCAACGATGTCCGTGCGGCGCCGCGTGCCCAGCATGACCAAGCTGATGAGCAACCCCAACGCCCCGACGATCATCAGGATGATCCCCGCGGTGTCCAGGTTGAAGCCGCTCGTGCTGTGCGTCGTGACGGCGAACTTCAGGATCGCGCCGATCGCGATCAAGGCCAGGCTCGCTCCGATGCGCATGTTCCACCTCCGTTGGTGACCCTCCCTCTGGCGAGAACAAGGATCCCCGAACACCGCGTCCGCATAACAATCGATCATCCGGGCGACCTGGGCCTCCGCGGGCAGCCAGTCCCGAACCCCTGTTCGACGTTGCGGCGTGACGTCCTGAACGCGTCGAGCATTGCGCCATCAGGACGAATCGCGCCGAGCGCAGCCCTGTCTCGGCCCTCGAGGCGGCGCGAGCGGCCGAGCTAACTATCCCGCCCGTAGGTCAACCCTGAGCGCCGCGCGGGAACCGCATCGAACGCAATCGCTTCAGAACGACCGGTCCCGGCCGTAAAGAAGCTGCGAAGGAAAGCTTCTCCGTTCCCCTGGAGCCCTGGTGTCCCTACCGCGCCGCGCCGCGCCCAGCACGTACGCCCTCGCGGGCGGGCTGGCAGTCGCCGCCGCGCTCATTTGCCTGCGGGTGACGTCCAGCCCGGTTGTCACCCACGCCGGGCCACGCTGGCTCATCGACGCCTGCCTGGTCATCGGCTTCGTCATCGGCGAGCAACTCCTGATGAACCTCGAGTTCCGCAAGCAGGCGCACTCCATCACCCTCGCCGGCATCCCGCTGGCGGTCGGCGTGATGATCGCTCCCGTCGGTGACGTCGTGCTCGCCCGCATCATCGGAGCCGGGCTCGCCCTGGTGTTCCAGCGGATCGCGCTCGAGAAGATCGCGTACAACTGCGCGTCCTGGGCGTTCGAGGCCGCGGCCGGATGCGCCGCCCTGCACCTTGTGATCGGCAGCGGCGACGTCCTCGACCTCAGGCGTGCGCTCGTGGTGACCGCTGTCGTCGTCGCGTGCGATCAGGCGATGAGCGCGCTCGTCCTCGCCGTGATCCGTATCCACGGCGGTGAGCTGTCCGCGACGGAGATCGCGGATGTCCTCGGGCTCTCTGCGCTGTTCGCAGCCATCACCTCCACCACGGCAGTCGCGATCTTGCTGCTGACCCAGTGCGGCCTGCTCGGCGGCGCGACCGTCGTGCTCTTCACCGTTGTGACGCTGGTCGTCTACCGCAGTTATCTCATCACCACCCGGCGGCACCAACGCCTCGAGGTCATGCACGAGTTCGTCACGGTGGGCAACACCGGCGAGTCGCTCGTCGGGGTGTCGCAGGACCTGCTGTCGCGGGTCCGGTCCACCCTGCGCGCGGCGCGTGCGGAGCTTGTCATCAACGACGGTGCCGCTACCGATCAGCAGGCCTTGCGGATCGTCGATGACGAGGAAGCGGGGTTCTTCGTCGCCGAGGCGACGCCGGAGGTGGATTGGGCGACCATCCGCGCTGTTCAGGAAGGCGAACCATTCCTGGCGCCCCGCTCGGCGAGGGATCGGGCCGTGCGTCGCTGGTTGGCCGACCACGGCTACCGCGACGCCATCGTGGTGCCGCTGCCGTCGTCGACCGGACTGGTCGGCACCATCCGCGTCATCGACCGACTGGGAGAGACCGCGACGTTCACCGAGGACGACCTCACCCTCCTCCAAACTCTGACAGGTCACCTGACGGTCGCGGCCGGGAACGCCAGACTCGTCGAGCAACTCGGATACGAGGCGAGCCACGACGCGCTGACCGGGCTGGGCAACCGCGCGCAGCTGTCCCGCCGCATCGATCAGCAACTCCTGCAACCCGACGGAGCCTGCGTCATTCTGCTCGACCTCGACCGGTTCAAGGAGGTCAACGACGGCCTGGGTCATGCTGCGGGCGACCGGCTCCTCTGCGTTGTCGCCGAGCGGCTGCGATCCTTTTTCAGCGGCGAAGCGACGGTCGCCCGGCTCGGCGGAGACGAATTCGCGGTGCTCCTTCCGGGAGATGCCATGGACGCGGAAGCGGCCGGCGAGCTGGGTGCGCGCTTGGCAGCCGAGCTGTCGCAGCCGGTGCACCTGGAGGAGGCCGTCGTCACCCCGGATGCCAGCATCGGCATCGCGCTCGGCGGCCGTCGCCGCGTCGGGTTGGACCGCGACGGCACCGATGCCGACCTCCTCCGCCAGGCCGACACCGCGATGTACGCGGCCAAGGAGGCCGACGGAACGGTCGCGGTGTATCACCCGGAGATGGACCGGGGGCGCGTAGAAAAGCTGGCGCTCATCGCCGATCTTCGCATCGCGTTACGTCAGGAACCGCAGCAGTTGGCGGTGTATTTCCAGCCGAAGCTCGACCTGCGCTCGGGCGAGATCGTCAGCGCGGAGGCGCTCGTCCGGTGGAACCACCCGCAGTTGGGGGTCCTCAGCCCGGACCGGTTCGTCTCGCTCGCCGAGAGCACGGGCCTCATGGACCAGTTCACGCCGCTCGTCTTGGATGCCGCGCTCGTGGAATGCCGACGGTGGTGGCAGCAAGGCTCTCGCGTCACGGTTGCGGTGAACCTGTCCGCCCGAAATGTGTGCGATCCGGCGTTGCCGGACATCGTCGCCGCGGCGTTGGCAAAAGTCGCGCTGCCGCCGTCCTCCCTGATTCTCGAGATCACCGAAAGCAGCTTCGTCTCCGATCCCGCGCAAGCGCTGAAGGTTTTGGACCAGATCGCGAGCACCGGTGTGATCATCTCTCTGGACGATTTCGGGACCGGATACTCGAGCCTTTCCTACTTGCAACGCCTGCCGGCACAGGAAGTGAAAATCGACAGGTCTTTCGTTGTCGGTCTCAAATCCGCCAACCCTCAGTCCAGCCGCGCCCTCATCGCGAGCATCACCGGCCTGGCCGATCACTTCAACCTTCGAGTCGTGGCCGAAGGCGTCGAAGACGAGGACGTGATGACCGAACTGCGCGGGCTGGGCTGTGACGTGGCACAGGGCTATCTGATCGGCAAGCCGATGCCCGCGCCGGATTCCCATCGCTGGCTGAGCAATGCGGCTCCGAGGCGGTTTCAGACCGCAAAACAGTTTCCGGTCACCGCCGACCTGCGCCTTGTGCAGGCAACCGCCTGATCGATTCACCACTCGCAACAGGAAGGCAAACATGACCCGTCCGAGCTACAGGCGCTGGATACGCTGGGGCTTCGCGCTCACCGCGTCAATGTCCACGCTGCTGTGCACAGCGAACGCCCGTTGGTCGTCCACCCCGCAGACCACCTCGGCCTCACCGCAGCCCGCCGCGGCCGTATCCGCCCACGGCGGTTTCGCCGGCGCCAAGTGGGGCGATGCGACCGCCGACGCCATGTCGAAGGACGCCGGCGGGAGGTACCAGGCCGAACAGGACCCAGGTTCACTGTTCACGGTCGAGCGGGCCATCGGTGCTCGCAATCTCTGGACGACGAAGGACAGCAGCGGTCGAAACGTCACCGGCCAGGGGGTGGGTGTCGCGCTCCTCGACACCGGCGTTGCCCCGGTTCCGGGTCTGGATCAACCCGGCAAGGTGGCGTACGGGCCGGACCTGTCGATCGAGGAGAACGGCCCCCTCGCCCAGCAGGATACCTACGGTCACGGCACCTTCATGGCCGGCATCATCGCCGGGCACGGCGCGACCGCTGCGGCTGACGTCGCGACCGCGCCGGCGAACGTCCAACTCGGAGTGGCGCCCAACGCGGAGCTGCTGGCGATGAAACTTGCCACCACTGACGGCAGCACCGACGTCAGTCAGGTCATCGCGGCCATCGACTGGGTCGCCGAACACCCGGTTCTTCCGGACGGCACCCGCATCCGAGTTATCAACCTGTCCTACGGCACCGACTCGAGCCAGAACTACCAACAGGACCCTCTGGCGGCGGCGGCGGAGAACGCTTGGAAGCACGGGATCGTGGTCGTGGCGTCCGCAGGGAACTCGGGCGCATCCACCGGCCGGCTCACCGACCCGGCGATCGATCCGTACATCATCTCGGTGGGCGCCGCTGACAGCGGCGATCGCATCGACGGTTGGGCCGCCAACCACACGACAGTGGCGTCGTTCTCCAACGTCGCATCGACCGGTCGGCACGTCGACGTGGTCGCGCCCGGGACGTCAATCGTCTCGCTGCGCGATCCCAACTCCTACATCGACCAGAACTTCCCGAACGCAGCGGTCGCCGGCGACGTGAGCAACGCGCTGTTCCGCGGGAGCGGCACCAGCCAGGCAGCGGCCGTCGTGTCCGGCGCCGTCGCCCTGCTCCTGCAGGCTTTTCCGTCGCTCACTCCGGACCAGGTGAAATACGCGCTGACATCGACGGCCGACCCGGTCGCGGGCAGCACGGCTGCCGCGTCGGGCGCCGGTGCCATCGATCTGGGTCATGCATTCGACGCGTGCACGTCGATGGCGGGCGGCGACGCCGCAGCTGCCGCGCAGCGCGCAGCAGCGGTGCAAGCGTTCCCGTCCTCGACGGGGCAAGGTTCGCTCGACGCCGCCCGCGGCGGCTCCGTGGAGCTGGACGCCGATGGGCAGCCGATCACCGGCGAGGTCGATGTTCAGGGCGAGCCCTGGGACCCCGCCCGCTGGTGGGCGGCGAGCTCCACCCTGACGGCCTGGAACGGCGGGCTGTGGCTCGGTGAGACGTGGACCGGCGACGGTTGGCAGACGACCGGAGCCGACGGCACCTCCTCGGCCCGGTGGTGGTCGGCGCGGTGGTCGTCAGCGCGCTGGAGCGACGCCAACTGGGATTCCGCGCGGTGGTCGTCGGCCAACTGGTGGTTGGCTCGCTGGTCCTCGGGCGACTGGTGGACCGCCCGCTGGTCGTCCGAGTGGTGATTCGTCCCGGCGACGAAAGACCTGTCTAGTGATTGAAGAGCTGGAGGCCGCGAAAAACTGCGGCCTCCAGCCTTCGGCCGTCACGGCACAGCGCAG
>JAICIE010000056.1 GCA_025924515.1 Jatrophihabitans sp.
ATCTGCAGGACGTGCTCGCCGGACTCCTGCTGGGAGTCGTGGCTGCGGTCCTCGCCAGCCTTGCTGCCGCGTGGGTTCTGGCGCGCGTCGAAACCTCGCGACGGGACAACGCGACGCCCGCATCGACGACCGGCTGAGGACCGGCCCGCAGCGGGCCTGCGGGCCGCGGGCGTCTCAGCGCCGACGGCCAGCCCGCGGGCGACCCAGCGTTCAAACCCGGAGACGTCGCCGGTGCAGAACTGTCTGTCCGCCCGCGCGTGCGCCAGGAGACGATGGGCCGGTGAAGCTCGGACTCGCCTACGCACCCACGGTGCCGCCCGAGCGGCTGCGTGAGGTGGCCACCGCCGCCGAGACCGCCGGGCTGGACGAGCTCTGGGTCTGGGAGGACTGCTTCAAGCAGAGCGGCATCGCGTCGGCGGCCGCGGCGCTGGCCTGCACCAGCCGAATTCGAGTCGGCATCGGCTTGCTGCCCGCGCCGTTGCGCAACGTCGCAGTCTGCGCGATGGAGCTCGCGACTCTAGAGCGCATGTTTCCCGGGCGCCTGATTGCCGGCGTGGGCCACGGCATCCAGACCTGGATGGGGCAGGTCGGTGCCCGCGTCGCATCGCCGCTGACGCTGCTGGAGGAATATGCATCGGCGCTGCGCCGACTGCTCGCCGGCGAGCGGGTGAGCGTCGACGGCCGTTACGTGCGGCTGGACGGCGTCGCCCTGGAGTGGCCGGCGACACCTCCGCCGCCGCTGATGCTGGGCGGCGCCGGACCGAAATCGCTGCAGCTCGCCGGCAGGATCGGCGACGGCGCGCTTCTGGGCACGGCGCTCGCCGAGCACGAGATACGCGACGCCTGCGGGTTGATCCTCTCCGCGTGCCACGGCGACCCGCGTCCCATTGTCGCGACCCTGATCGCCGCGTCGGGTCCAGGCGCCCAGGAGCGCGTGGACCGCGAGGTGCCGCGCTGGGGCAGGAGCGCCGGTCATGACATCGGCGTTGCCGGCGACGCTGCGGCCATCGCCGGATCACTGCGTCGGCTCGCCAGTTTCGGGGTTACCTCGGTTGCCATCCACCCCACCGAGGACGAGCCTGACCTCACAGGTTTTGTCGGCCTGCTCGGCCAATGAGGTGCCGCCGCTTCTCTGACTGCCCGTCGAGCTGGTGCTGCTCGGCTGCCTGGCGCGGCGGCGAAGCATGCCTTATTTGAAGGCACTAGGCGGCGAAGTCGCCGGGCCGGGGCGCTGCGCCCGCGGGTGGGTGACCCGAAAGACAATCCGCTCGCAATAAATACGAGTAGACTAGTAACAATAAGAGGACGGGATGAGGCCAGCCATGGCGAGAACGGACTCACCCGCCGAGGCCGGCATTGTTGTCGGCATCGACGGTTCCGCGAACGCGGAGCAGGCTCTCGGCTGGGCCGCCGACGAGGCACAGCTCAGGCGTGAGACCCTGCATATCCTCCACGTCAGTGACGGGAATTCGCCGGAGCGCGGCTTGCTCTCAGCCGCCGCCACCGTGTCTCGGTCACATCCCGACATCGCGGCACGCACCGTGGCGGTCCGCGGGGAGCCGGTCGCGCAGCTGCTGCGCTCCTCGGTGGCGGCCGACCTGCTCGTGCTTGGGCGCAGCCGTCGTGGCCTGCTCGGTACCCCGCTCGGCTCAGTGACCGCCAGCGTGCTCGCGCACGCGCACTGCCCGACGGTGATCGTCCCGCGCCACTCCTCAGGCGGCGGATCCAGCGTCGTCGTCGGCGTGTCGGAGTCGGAGGGCGGCATGGCAGCGCTTCGATTCGCGTTCGCCGAGGCACAGCGCCGCCACGTCGAGCTGGTCGCGGTGCGATCGTGGTGGGCGCACGAAGTGCGGCTCACCGGAAGCGTCCTCCCCATCAGCTCGCTCGACCTCCCGTCGCAACCCGATCGCGCGCTCCTCGACCGGTGCGTGGCGCTGGTGCGCGACCAGGTGCCGACCGTGCCGGTCCGTACCGTGCTGACCGGCCAGGAACCCGATATCGCCTTCGACCAGGAGATGCCTGACGCCGCACTGCTCGTTCTGGGCTGCCGCCGCGGCGAGCACGCACGACGGGCCCGCCTTGGCCCCATCACATCCTGGGCGACCCGGCACGTCGACTACCCGGTCGTGGTGGTCGGCCACCCCGCGCACCTCAATCGCACCAGCGAGATGGAGCGCGATGTGGCGGCGGCGGCCGGCACGCCGACCGCGCGAATGAGCTGAAACGTCCACGTCGACAACCACGTACGAGCATCGCTGATTCGAGATCAGAGCCAATCGGAGCCCGCTATGAGCATTGTCGTCTACGCCGACTTCACCTGCCCGGAGTGCTACCTGGCGGCCCGCCGCGCTGACGCCTTGGCCGCGGCAGAGATCGACCTGGACTTCCGCGCGGTTCAGCACCGGCCTCACTTGCCGGTCACCGGACGACGCTTGTCGGCAACCGATCAGGACACGCTGACCGAGCGATTTCACCGCTTGCAGGATCTGCTGCTGCCCCGTGAGCGGCTGCCGTGGTCGCTGCCTTCGATGACCGCGAATACCGAGGCGCCGGTCTCCGCCTACGCGGAGGTCTACGGCAGCGCAGCCGCCGGCGACATGCGCCGGCTGCTGTTCGAGCTGTACTGGCGCGAGGGCGCGGATATCGGCAGCCCCAACGTGCTGCGTAACCCGCTGGCCGGCCCGGTCCTGCGCGCCGACTCGGCCGCCGATCCGCTGCGCCAGATCGGCTACGCGGTGAGCGTGAACCGCGCTCCGATCACTACCGGCGCGTTCTTGCGAATCAGGGCTTGGCGCGCGCAGTGGGCTGAGCTCGGCAGCCCCGAACTGCCTGTGCTGCTGGTGGGCGGCGCGACGTTGAGCGGCCTCGACGCACTGCGCCGGCTCGGCAAGGAAATCGCCTACGCCGGGGCCGACATCGACCCGGCCCTGCCCGATCCGCGGCGCTACCCACGTGTGGTCGGCAGCCCGTCGGCCGCCTGGGTGTCCCAGATCGGCGGCCGATGGCGCAACGTCTACCGCCCCGGCGGGATCGCCTGAAAGCCGTCCGATGACCCACGCGATCGCCGGCGGGCGCCGGTGTGCCACCGAGCAGCCCGGCCGCGCCGACATCACCGACCGCCGCGACATCCTGGAGTTGCTGCGCGACTTCTACGCCCGTGCCTTCCACGACGACGTGCTCGGGCCGGTCTTCGTCGACGTCGCGAAAATGGACCTGGGTGTACACCTGCCGGTGATCTGCGACTTCTGGGAAACTGTGCTGCTCCACACTGGCGGCTACCGCCGCAACACCCTGAGCCCACATCAGCGCCTGCACGCCCGCGCCGCCCTCACATCGGCGCACTTCGCCCGCTGGCTAGGGCTTTGGATGGCCACCATCGATGACCGGTACCCCGGGCCTACGGCCGAACTCGCCAAGCTGCAGGGCAGTCGCATGGCTGGTGCGATGAGCCGGCGTATCACCGGGACGGGTGAGCTCGGCGGCGGCTCTCACGGTCCAGCTGAGGCCGTTGCCGCCCTGCCTAATCTCCGATCATGGTCGCAGGTCCAGAGGGCGCCACTATGTCCGCGGTGAACACCGCTGGCGAGATCATGAGCTCACCGGTCGTGACGGTGCCGATGGACGCCAGCCGAGCCGCGGTCGCCGAGGTACTGACCCGGCACAAGATCAGCGCGGCGCCGGTCGTCGACGATGCGGGCGCGCTGGTGGGTCTGGTGAGCGAGCACGACATGCTTGCCAAGTCTGGCGACACGGCGGCCGAGTTGATGACTACCGCGCTGATCAGCGTGAGCCCGGACTGCTCGGTCAGCGACTTGCGGCATCTTCTCATCGAGCGGCGCATCCGGCGGGTGCCGGTACTGCGGGACGGACGGCTGGTCGGGATCGTGAGCCGCGGCGACATCGTCGCGACCATGCTCACCGAGTGGGTCTGCCAAGTGTGTGGCGAACCGGTCCGCGGCGGGCAGCCCCAGCTACGTGCCCGAAATGCCAGGCCGACCGCGACCGGTTCGTCCTGCAGGAGCAGCCGCCGGGGGCGTGAAACCTCAAGTCCGTGAGTTGGCCCGGTGCAACGAGGACGAGGAGCGCAATGACAGTCGAGCGGGAGAGCACGTCGACCTCGGTCGTGGACCCGGGCCCGACCTGGGGCGAGTACTACCGCCAGATGTCGCTGATTCGCGCCTTCGAACTGCGCGCCGCGGAGATGTACCAGCGCGCCAAGATCGGCGGCTACTGTCACCTCAACCTTGGCGAAGAGGCGACCGTCGTCGGCCTGATGGCCGCCCTCGAGCCACGCGACTACCTGTTCACCACCTACCGCGAGCACGGTTACGCGCTGGCTCGCGGCCTCGAACCCGGCCCGGTGATGGCCGAGCTGTTCGGCAAGACCACCGGGGTTTCCGGCGGGCGCGGCGGGTCGATGCACCTGTTCGATCGCAAGGTACGGCTGCTCGGTGGCTACGGCATCGTGGGCGGCCAGATCCCGCCGGCCACCGGCGCCGCGCTCGCGCTCACCTATCGCGGCGAGCCCGGCCCGAATGCCGAAGCCGTGATGTGCCTGCTCGGTGACGGGACGACGAACATCGGCGCGTTCCACGAGTCGCTGAATCTCGCCGCACTGTGGCACCTGCCGATCGTGTATGTGATCGTCAACAACGGGCTCGGGATGGGAACACCCGTCGACCGCTCCGCCGCCGAGCCGGACCTGTACAAGCGCGGCTGCTCCTACCGCATCACGGGCGAACGGGTGGACGGCGACGACGTGATAGCGGTTCGCGACGCGGCCAACGCCGCGCTGACCCGCGCCCGCGCCGAGCGCGAACCCGGTCTGCTGGAGACCGTCAGCAACCGGCTGCGCGGGCATTCGGTCGTCGATCCGGCCAAGTACCGCTCCAAGCAGGAGGCCGAACGGCTGCGCGCGCTCGACCCGGTGCACGCGGTGCGAGCCAGACTCATCGCCGAGCAGGTACTCGACGAGGACACCGCGCGCCGCATCGACGAAGAGGCCGAGGCCCGGGTCGACGCCGCGGTCGCCTTCGCCGACGCCAGCCCCGACCCCGACCCGGCGACGCTGTTCCAGCATGCCTACGCGACTGCCGTCCCGAACGCCCCCCACCGGCTGCCCGCCGACCCGGTCGTTCCGGTCCCGGAGCTGCTGCCATGACGGTGATGACCTACCGGCAGGCGCTGCACGACACGCTGCGCGCAGAACTGCAGCGCGACGAGTCGGTGATCCTGCTCGGGGAGGAGATCGGCGTCTTCGAGGGCTCCTACAAGATCACCGCCGGGCTGCTGACCGAATTCGGCCCGGCCCGGGTGCGGGACACCCCGATAGCCGAGGAGGGTTTCGTAGGTGCCGCGATCGGTGCGGCCATGCTCGGGATGCGACCGGTCGTCGAGATCATGACAATCAACTTCAGCCTGCTGGCGATCGACCAGTTAGTGAACCACGCCGCCAAGATGCACGCCATGTTCGGCGGCCAGGTGTCGGTGCCGCTGGTGATCCGCACGCCCGGCGGCGGCGGCCAACAGCTCGCCGCCACCCACTCGCAGAACCTGGAGGTCTGGTACGCCCACGTGCCCGGCATGAAGGTCGTCGCACCGGCCACCCCCGCCGACGCCAAGGCGCTGCTCACCGCCGCGATCCGAGACGACGACCCGGTGCTCTTCCTGGAAAACCTGGCGCTGTACAACACCAAGGGCGAAGTCCCGGACACCGAGCAGCTCGGCCGGATCGGCTCCGCCGCCGTCGTCAGACCTGGGCGCGACCTCACCGTCGTCAGCTACTCGCGCGGCGTCGTCATAGCTCTCGAAGTGGCCAACCAACTCGAACGCGATGGCGTCTCGATCGAGGTAGTCGACCTGCGCAGCCTGCGGCCGCTGGACCGCGAGACGGTCTGCGCCTCGGTGCGCAAGTCCAGCCGCGCGGTCGTCCTGGAAGACGACTGGCTGAGCTTCGGCGTTGGAGCGGAGATCGCCGCCACCGTCCAGGAAGGCGCGTTCGACTACCTCGACGCCCCGGTACGGCGGGTGGCGGCCGCGGAGATCCCGCTGCCTTACGCCAAGCCACTGGAACGCGCTGCTCTGCCGAGCGCTGCCGACCTCATAAGGGTCATCGGCGAGCTCCTCGACGCCACCCGGTTCACACACGCAGAGGGCGGCAGCTGATGCCCGAGGCCCTCATGCCCCGGCTGTCCGACACGATGACCGAAGGCATCCTCGTCCAGTGGTTGAAGCGCGAAGGCGATCAGGTGAGCCGCGGCGATGTGATCGCCGAGGTCGAGACCGACAAGGCCACCATGGAGGTCGAGGCCTACCACAGCGGCGTGCTTACCCGCATCATCGCCGAGCCCGGCAGCGTCGTCCCGATCGGTCAACCCATCGCCGTTATCGGCGACGCCGCCGATGCCGACGCGGTGCCGGCGAGCGTCAACCCGGTCGTCGCCGCAGCCGCCCCGCAGTCGGCGACCGCAGTGAGCGCGCCGCCCGGCCGGGCGGCGGTGCCGGCCACCCGCACCTCACGGGGAACGGCGAGGTCACCGTTGGCCCGCTCGCTGGCCCGCAAGTATGGCCTCGACCTGTCCCGCATCACCGGCACTGGTCCCGGCGGGCGCATCGTGCGCGCGGACGTCGAAGCCGCCGTCAGCGCGCAGGCTGGCACCCGACCCGCGCCGGGGACGCCGGCCCCATCCCGATCAACCACACGACCGCCCGCGACCACCGACTCCCCCGACGACGAACGAACGCCGCTCTCCTCGATCCGCCGTATCACCGCCCAGCGGCTCGCCGAGAGCGCCGCCGCTCCGCACTTTTACCTCACCTCGGTGGTCGACGCCGGCGCGCTGCTTCGCCTCCGTGCCGACCTGAACGAGGCACTGGCCGGTGACGGCCCCAAGGTCAGCGTCACCGACGTGTTGATCCGCGCCTGCGCCATCACCCTGCGCGCCCACCCCGAAGTGGGCTCCTCCTGGGCCGGCGAGCACATAGTGCGGCACGGCCACGTCAATATCGGCAGCGCCGTCGCGCTCGAGGACGGGCTCATCGTCCCGGTCGTCTGTGACGCCGACCGCAAGAGCCTGGCCGAGATCGCCACCGAGGCGCACGCGCTCACTGGTCGAGCCCGCGCCGGAAAGCTCACGCCCGGCGAGTTCACCGGTGGCACGTTCACGATAAGCAACCTCGGTACGTACGGCGTCGACCACTTCACCGCTGTCATCAACCCGCCGGAGGCCGCGATCCTCGCGGTCGGTACTGCCCGCGAGGAAGCAGTGGTGCGCGACGGACAGCTCAGCGTCGCGACGACCATGAAGCTCACCCTGACCATCGACCACCGTGTCCTCGACGGTGCAACAGCCGCCGCGTTCCTACGCGATCTGGTCGACCTGCTCGAACATCCGCTCCGGATTGTCGTCTGATGAGCGGAGACCGCCCGATCCATCCCCGTCACGGCAACTCTGCGGAGGCTTCTCTGATCCCGGTCGGCATCACCGACTGCTACGTCCGGCTGGTCACCAACGGCACCCTCCACGACCCGCGCTTGTTCTAGAGAACGGAGCGAGCCCCATGACTCCTCGACACCCGAACGTGAAGGTCACTCGCGTGTACGACGCGCCGGACGACGGCGATGGTGTGCGCGTGCTGGTCGACCGCGTGTGGCCCCGCGGCGTGAGCAAGGACCGCGCCCACGTTGACGAGTGGTGCAAGGCCGTCGCGCCATCGACCGCCCTCCGCAAGTGGTACGGCCACGACCCGCAACGCTTCGCCGAATTTAGTTCCCGCTATCGCACCGAACTCGCCGAACCACAACCGGCTGCGGCCGTGCGGCACCTGCGCGACCTCGCGCGCCACGGCACGCTCACCCTGCTGACCGCCACGAAGAGCGCCGACATCAGCCAGGCAGCCGTGCTCGCCGACATGCTGCGACATGGATCGTGACCGACGGTGACCCACGGACGACCGCAGCAGACGATCCCGGGAGCGCCGTTCGTGCCGTGAAAAGCCGCCGGGATCCTCCCTGGGATCGGCGACACCCCGCCTGATCCAGGTCGACGGGCTCTGGGTCACGTTGGAATTTCTGAATCCGTCCGGATCGATGAAAGCCCGCATCGCCAAGTACGTGATCGAGCGAGCCGAGGCCGAGGGGCGCCTCAACCCAGGAGACACCATCGTCGAGGCCTCCAGCCGGAAACACCGCGAATGCCATGCCGATGTGGTCGCCGCGAACGGCTGCCCGATGCTCGTCGTCATGCCGAGCGGAGGAGCCCGGAACGCGCCGCAATCTCCCGCGCGTTCGGCGCCCAGGTCATGACCGTCGGCGACTTCTACAGAACCCACGCCGGCGAAGGTGCGGAAGCTCGGTGCGGGCTACCGAGCGTCGACCCGAATTTTGAGAGGACTGGTTTTTACAAGTCCGGCTGGTAAAATAAGAAGAGTGGTGAAAGGGCCATGGCTCAACCAGGTCGGCCGTCCGCTCGCTATTCGGCGCGGCACAGGCACCGCCGCGAGGGTCTGCCCGCACGAAGGAAGGCGCGGTGAACCATGACAACACATCGCAACAGGAACAGTCGTGTCTTCGTCGGTGTCGATGGGTCGCTGGCGAGCCTGCGCGCGCTGCGTGAGGCTGCCGGTGCGGCGCGGCGACGTCATGCAGAACTTCACGTCGTACACGTACGTCCCCGCGAACGGCCGATGTCCGTCCCGTTCGTGGTCGAGTTCGGCCCGGTGATCCCACTGCGCGAACCCGAGCCGAGCGACTGGATGGACCGCGCAGCGATGGAGTTGATCCGCGCGTGCCTACGCGAGGCGTTAGGCTGCGCGCCAGCCGACCTGGACGTGCACCTCGCGGTCCTGATCGGTGAGCCGCACCTGGAACTGGTCTCGATGGCCTCTCGCGACGAGGACCTGCTCGTAGTCGGAACCCGCGGCGGGCGACGTAGGTGCCATCTACGGCGGCGTTCCGTCAGCAGGTATTGCGCTGCACACGCCCGCTGCCCCCTACTCGTCGTTCCTCCCGCCGAGTTCGCGCGTGCCATGGGTCGTCGGAAGTGGCAGCGTGGCCCAGCAGCGCCGCGCGACCCGTGGCGAGAGTTCGACGCAACGCGCGGCAGGGAAGCCCACCCAATCCGCTGATCGCGCGAACCCCGTATCGCGTTTCAGTGTTATGGAGCGTGCCCTGCATTGCCGTCGACGGCAGCCGGGATAGCTGCATTCGGCGCGGCACGCAGGTGCATGACGCTCATGATCGCAGCGGAACACTGTATTCCGTGAGCTGCCGTCCTGCCGGCGCCGCAGCACCCGGCTCTCCTCTGGGCGGTGAGGCCGCCCCACCGTCCGACGTCCTGGCCGGTCGGACAGCGCCCGTCGCAGGCATGCCGGGTATTGCTCAGTTCATCACCGCTACAAATCCAGCTTTCTTACCAGACCCATAGCGTCGTTTCGGATTCGAGTCGGAGTGACGGAATGACACGCGAATCGCTGGCCGCGGCCTTGGCCGGAGAACACTGCGAGATCCACGACGGCATCGAGCGGTTCAGCGTGGCGCATGAAGACCGTGAGCCGTTGCAGGCGGCCATCGCGGCGCCGCGCCGGCACCTCTACCTGGAGGAGCAGTTGTTGTTCCCGGCCCTACAGACGGAGGACGGCGCCGGTCTGGCGGTCGCGATCTTCGTCATGTTGCGCGAGCATGCGCAGGTCTCCCAGACGTCGGGCGCCGCAACGCGAACTCGGAGCCGCACATCCCACCCGCTGCAGTGGTGTCACGAGCTACTTGTCCCGAGGCCTTCTAGGGCTACGACGACGCGGACAGGTCGGGCAACGATTGGTGGGTGGTAACCGCGAGCCGATTCCACACGTTGATCGTCGCCACGGCCATGAGCAGCGCGACGACGACGGGCGCGTCGAAGCACGCGACGACGTCGTCCCAGATGCGGTCGGGGACTCCGGCGTCGCCGATACGGGTGACGGCCTCCGTGAACGCGAGCGCGGCACGTTCGGAGTCGGTGAACATATCCGGGGCTTCCCGCCAGGCGGAGAGTATGTCGAGGCGACGCTGATCCTCCCCGCCCTTGCGAGCGTCGCGGTTGTGCATGTCCAGGCAGTAGGCGCAGCCGTTGAGCTGTGATGCGCGAATCTTGACGAGCTCGTACAACCGCGGATCGAGACCGCTGTCCCTGACGTAGCGTTCCAGGGCGAACACGGCTTGATGGGCCTTGGGCTCGATGGAGTGGATATCGAGGCGCTGTGTCATGCGGGACCTACTTCGCGAGTGCGTCGAGGGCAAGGGTGGCGTGGGCGTAGGCGCCTCCGGCGCGCATCTCGGCGGCCACCCATATTGCCTCCATTATCTGTTCGTCGGTCGCGCCCTTGCGGTGTGCGAGGCGGGTATGGCCGCGGATGCAGTACGGGCATTGCGTGGTGTGCGCGACTGCGACCGCGATCAGCTGTTTGGTCTGCTCTGGCAACGCGCCGTCGGCGAACACTGCGCGGCTGAACGCTTCGAAGGCGTCATGGGTGTGCGGGGCAAGCTCCTTACGGCGGGCGGCGATCTCGGGCGTGGTGGGGTGGTACATCGACTCGGCGGGCATCGTGGTCCTCCCTTTCGAGTGCCGGTGGTCAGGGGGTGTCGAGCAGCCGCGGAGCGGCCGTGACGATGTGGGTCGCGGTGATGCCGGCGGAGTCCATCATTGCGGCGGGATTCGCGGCCGACGTCGAGGGGTTCGGCCGCCCGGACCCGGCCGAGGTGCCGGCCAGGATCGAGTCGACCAGCCGCTCAGTAGCCGGCGCGCGCAGCGCGGTCGTGTCGCGGGTGACGCTCATTGCCGCGTGCCGCGCCGGTCGCGCAGGGTCGTAGCGAGTTCTCCGGCGAGGTCGTCCCAGGCAGCGTCGAACTTGGTGATGCCGTCGTCCTCGAGGTGGGTGACGACGTCGTCATAGTCGACGCCGAGCGCGGCGAGCCGGTCGAGCACTTCCTGCGCCTGCGTGTAGCTCCCACGTAGCGAGTCGGCCGGAACGTCACCGTGCTCGGCGACCGCACGCAACGTGGCCTCCGGCATGGTGTTCACCACTTCGGGCCCGACGAGGTCGACGACGTAGCGAGTATCCGGGTAGGCGGGGTCCTTGACCGATGTGGAGGCCCACAGCGGACGCTGCGGCCGGGCGCCCGCTGCGTGTAGCGCCTGCCAGCGCGGACCTGCGAGCATTCGTTCGTACATCTGATAGGCCAGCCGGGCGTTCGCGATCGCTGCCTGGCCGCGCAGCTCCGCCGCCTCGGGTGTGCCGATCTTGTCCAGACGGGCGTCGACCTCGGTGTCCACCCGCGAGACGAAGAACGACGCGACCGAGCCCAGCCAGTGCAACTCGTGACCGGCCTGCTGCGCCTGCTCGATGCCGTCCAGGAAGGCGGTCATCACCTGCTGGTAACGGGTCAGGGAGAAGATCAGCGTGACGTTGATGCTGATTCCCTCGGCCAGACAGGCGGAGATCGCCGGCAGGCCCTGGCGGGCGGCGGGGATTTTGATGAACAGGTTGGGCCGGTCCACGGCCCACCACAGCGCGCGGGCCTCGGCGATGGTCGCGGCAGTGTCATGCGCCAGGCGCGGGTCGACCTCGATCGAGACCCGCCCGTCGACCCCGTCGGTGGCGTCGTAGACCGGCCGCAGCACGTCGCAGGCCCACCGCACGTCAAACGTGGTCAGCGCGCGCAACGCCTCGGCGACATCGACGCCGCGGGCCGCCAGGTCGCGCACCTGCGCCTCGTACGGTTCGGCGGCGGTGATGGCCTTGGCGAAGATCGACGGGTTGGTGGTGACGCCGCTGACGTGGTGCTGCTCGACCAGGGCGGCGAGGCTGCCGGAGGTGAGCCGCTCCCGGCTGAGGTCGTCGAGCCAGATCGAAACACCTGCGTCGGTGAGTGCGCTCAGTGAATCGGTCATGTGCAAGCTCCTATTCTTCAGGTGTCCGGCTGTCGCTGACCGGACGCATCATCGACGGCGGCTCCAGACGGCCCGCGACGGGACCCGTCAGGTCGGTTCGTCGCCGAGCAGCTGCCGCAGCACGTACTGCAGGATCCCGCCGTGCCGGTAGTACTCGGCCTCGCCAGGGGTGTCGATCCGCACTCGCGCGTCGAACTCCGACTTGCCGGCCTTGACGGTCACGGTGGGTGGCGTGCAGCCCTCATTCATCGCCTCGATGCCGGTGATGTCGAATGTCTCCTCGCCGGTGAGTCCGAGCGACTCGGCTGACTTGCCGTCCGCGTACTGCAGCGGTAGCACGCCCATCCCGATCAGGTTCGAGCGGTGGATCCGCTCGTAGGACTCGGCGATTACCGCGCGGACGCCGAGCAGCGCCGTGCCCTTGGCTGCCCAGTCGCGCGATGACCCGGAGCCGTACTCCTTGCCGGCGAGAACGATCAGCGGAATGCCGGCATCCGCGTAGTTGATCGACGCGTCGTACACCGTGGTCAGCTCGCCGTCGTGGCCGAAGTCGCGGGTGAACCCGCCCTCCGTTCCCGGCGCGAGGTCGTTTCGCAACCGGATGTTGGCGAAGGTGCCGCGGATCATCACCTCGTGGTTGCCGCGCCGCGAGCCGTAGGAGTTGAAGTCGCGCCGCTCGACGCCGTGTTCGGTGAGGTAGGCGCCCGCGGGGGAGTCGGTCTTGATCGACCCGGCAGGGCTGATGTGGTCAGTGGTGACCGAGTCGCCCAGCTTGAGCAACACCCTCGCGCCGGTGATGTCGGAGACCGGCTCCGGGTCGTGACCCATGCCCTGGAAGTAGGGCGGATTGCGCACGTAGGTCGACCCCGCGTCCCACTCGAAGGTGTCATTCTCCGATGTCGGCAAATTGTGCCAGCGCTGATCGCCAGCGAACACGTCCGCGTAGTCCCGGCTGAACATCTCGGCGCGCACACAGTCGTCGATGGTCTTCTCGATCTCCTCCTTGGTGGGCCAGATGTCGCGCAGGTACACCGGCTGACCGTCGTTGGCGGTGCCGAGCGCGTCGCCCAGCAAGTCGGCGTGCAGCGTTCCGGTGAGAGCGTAGGCAACGACCAGCGGCGGCGAGGCGAGGAAGTTCATCCGGCATTCCGGGTGGATGCGGCCCTCGAAGTTGCGGTTGCCGGACAGCACCGAAGCTACGGTCAGGTCGTGCTCGGTGACCGCGGCGCTGACCTCGGCGATCAGCGGCCCGGAATTGCCGATGCAGGTGGTGCAGCCGTAACCGACCAGGTTGAAGCCGAGCTTGTCGAGGTACGGGATGAGCCCAGCTCTGTCGTAGTAGCCGGTGACCACCCGCGATCCGGGGGCCAGCGACGTCTTGACCCAGGGCTTGGTGGTCAGCCCCTTTTCCACAGCCTTCTTCGCCAGCAGCGCGGCGCCGATCATCACCGATGGGTTCGACGTGTTCGTGCACGACGTGATCGCCGCGATCACCACATGTCCGTTGTCGATGGTCGCCGGTGTGCCGTCCAAGCTGATCTCGACTGGACGGCTCGGCCAGTCGTGCTCGTCGCCGCATTCGCACGGCGTGTTCGGCCGGTCGCGATCATGGTCCTGGCCGACCGCGACCGGGTCGCTGGCTGGGAACGACTCTCCGGCCGCCTCGTCCAGTCCGACCCCGACTGCCTCGGCCTGGCTGCGGCCCGACAGCAGCGCGGAGACCGCGTGCGGCGCGATGCGCAGCGGGATGCGGTCATGCGGGCGCTTCGGGCCGGCAATCGACGCTTCGACGGTGCCCAGGTCCAGCTCGATGCTGTGCGAGTAGGTCGGCTCGTGGTCCGGGTGGTGCCACAGGCCCTGCTCCTTGGCGTATGTCTCGATGAGGCGGATCTGGTGCTCGGGCCGGCCGGTCAGCCGCAGGTAATCGAGGGTCACCGCGTCGATCGGAAAGATCGCGCACGTCGCCCCGTACTCGGGGCTCATGTTGCCGATCGTTGCGCGGTTGGCGAGGGGCACGTTGGGGACGCCGGGGCCGAAGAAGTCGACGAATTTGCCGACCACGCCCGTGCGGCGCAGCAGCTCGGCGACGGTGAGGACCAGGTCCGTGGCGGTGGTGCCCGGGAGCAGCTCGCCGGTGAGCTTGAGGCCGAGAACTTGCGGGATCAGCATGCTCAGCGGTTGTCCGAGCATGGCAGCCTCGGCCTCGATGCCGCCCACCCCCCAGCCCAGCACGCCGAGCCCGTTGACCATCGGGGTGTGCGAGTCGGTGCCGACCAGGGTGTCCGGATAGGCCAGCAAGCCGTCCGCCGCCTCGCGGGTGAAGACGACCCGCGACAGGTACTCCAGGTTGACCTGGTGGCAGATTCCGGTATCCGGCGGAACCACGCTGAAGTCGGTGAAGGCCCGCTGCGCCCAGCGCAGCAGCTGGTATCGCTCCTCGTTGCGCTCGAACTCCAGTTCGGCGTTGACGCGGAACGCGTCCGGTCGGGCGAAGACGTCGGCGATTACCGAGTGGTCGATCACGAGCTCGGTCGGGATCGACGGGTTGATCCGCTTGGTGTCACCGCCCAGCGCCGTGATCGCGTCGCGCATGGCCACGAGGTCGACGACGCACGGTACGCCGGTGAAATCCTGCATCAGTACCCGTGCAGGAGTGAAGGCCACCTCGCGATCCGATACGGCAGTCGGGTCCCATGCCGCCAGAGCGCCGATCTGATCGGCGGTGACGAGCCTCCCGTCCTCGTTGCGCAGCAGGTTCTCCAGCAGGACCTTCAAGCTGTACGGCAACCGTTCCGCGCCCGCGATCCGGTCGAGCCGGTGAATGTCGTACCCGGTGTCGTCGACCGTGAGCCGGTCGCGCGTCGCGAAGCTGTCCGAGGTCATCGGCACCCCCTTTGTGGGCCGTGAACGCTCATCACCGAACGTACTGCGATCACGCCGGGTCGGCGAAGATCGCATCAGATCAGTTCGGCGAGCGGGAAGGCGCGATGCGCTCGCGGGGGCAGCACCAGGTTCTGCCGGTGCGTGGTCACGAGGAACTTGGTGAAGCCCAGGTTCTCCTCGGGCAGTTGGAATCGCTGCTGGTGTTCGACGCCGTCCATCTCCAGGCGCAGCTTCTCGAAATGCTGGGCCGAGGGGCCGAACCCGACGAAATGAACGCCGGCCCGCGGGGCGGGGCTGAGCCTGTCGACGGTGGAGAACTGGAAGGGGTTCTCGACGGTGTCGAAGTCCTGCCGCAGGAAGAACACGGTGCCCTTGGGGACGTGCTGACCGTACGCGGTGGTGACCTCGTCCTTCGTACGAGTGAGGAACTGCATCTGGGCGTTGTGGCCGATGACCTTGTACTCGACGGCGTCCCGGTCGCGCTGCTCCTCGAACGTCACGGTGTCCGGCGCCTGACCCGGGGAAAGCACATCTTCCGGCTCGTCGCGGCGCGCGTTGAACATCCGGTGCAGCCGGTCGTGGTGGCCGAGCGCGTACCACTCGTCGAGGTTGATCGCGATGTGCGACAGATGCATCGCCGTGCCCCCGGCGAAGTAGTCGTCCACCGAGATGTCGGTGTAGCCGGGCAGTGTCTCGAAGCTGGCCAGGTTGCCCTGTGCCAGGCCGTCCTTGTGGCTGGATGTGAAACCCATGAAGAGCATCGCGCCGGCCGGGACGCGGTCGGCTCCGGGGATGCCCAGCCGCGTGCCGACCGCCCGAGGCAGGCCGTGCCCGGCAAAGCCTCGGCGCACCGTTGTGATGGTGAACAGATCGCCGACGTAGGCGTGCTCGGCAGGTAGCCCGTTGAGTATCTGCTCGCCAGGGCGGAACAGCGCCCCGAGCGTGGCATCGATGTGGTCGCGGTAGTCACTCTTGAAGTGGAAGCAGATGTCGTGCTGCTCGAGTACCAGATCGTCCGGGTCCTTCGGAAACCGGATGGAGTCGATTACCGCCCATTGGCCCTCGGTGCCGGCCATCCTCGATTTCGGAAGGTGCTCGTCGGTGAGTTTGTCCGGGATGTAGTTTCGGAAATACGGCAGTCCGTACGCGACCTGGATGAAGATGCCGCTCGGACCGAGTGGGTAAACGCGTTCCACCTCCGCGAGCGCATCGGACAACCGGCGCTGCGCGGTGCGCAGCGCGTCGTGGTCGCCGGCCGGGAACGCCAGCCGCGCGGTGACGACCGCATGCCACAGCGGCACGACCGCCACCGGCACGCCCTCGTGATCCTCCTCGGTCACCCCGGGCAACTCGTACTGCGTATTCGGCGCCTCCACTGCTGCGCGCTTGGCGTAGTCGACCACTCCGGACCAGTCGAAAGCCATCTTCCATCACTCCTTCCGTTACTTCCTTCTTCGTGCTCGCGGTCTCATTGGGCGAGGAAAGTGCCCAGGGCGCCGTGCTCGGCATCGACCATGGCGTGGTCGAGGAACGGGTAGTGGCCGGGTGCCGGCAACGTGAATTCGACGAAGCCGCCCTGGGCGGGGGCGAGGTCGAGGGTCTGGGCGCCACCCTGGTCGGGGCCGCGTGCGCGGAGCAGGTAGGCGCCCTCTTTGAAGACGGTGTCGAACTGGGTGCCGACGACGTGAAATGAGCTGCCGAATTGCGGGCCGGCGTCGACGACCCAGACGCGGATCCGCGCGCCGGCGTGCACGTGGATCGGGGCGTGCTCGTACTCGTCGTAGTAGCCGTTGAACACGATCGCGTCCGGCTTCCTGGCATCGAGCTTCGCCTCGCTCGCGATGCTGTTCTGCGGGCCGAGGTAGAGCTCGGACTGGACGAGGACGAACTGCGGGCCGGCGACGTCGAGGTCAGGCGGATCGATGATGACCGCGCCGTACATGCCGTTGGCGATGTGCAGCGACATCGGCATGGTGCTGCAGTGATACAGCCAGGCGCCGGAGTAGCGCGCGGTGAACTCGTAGCGCAACGAGGCGCCGGGCGCGATGGACCGCATCGGCCCGTCCGGAGCGATGCTGCCGGCGTGGAAGTCGATGCCGTGTGCGATCTCTGTGCGGTTGGCGATCGTCACGACGAACACGTCGCCGACGTGGCCGTGCAGGATCGGCCCGGGTGCCGTGCCGGCGTACGTCCACAGCGTCTGCCGCACGCCGGGGGCGACCTCGACGTCGGTGTCGTCGATCGTGAACGTCACCCGGTGCACTTTCGCGTCCGGCGCAGGTTGCAGCGTGGGGTCGAACGGCTTCCAGCCCGGGGCCGGGGCGGCGGTCGAATCGATCATCGCCGCTGGGCCCGGCATGTGCGAGCTTGCCATGCCGGGCATGGTCGCGTGGTCGCCGGAGACGGTGATCGTCATCGTCATTCCCGCGGCCTTGTGGCCGGGGACGGTGCACCAGCCCTGCAAGGTGTGAGTGACGGTGCCGAGGTCGAGGGTAACCCGCTGACCGTGGGTGAGCAGCCGGGTACGTGGCCCGCCGTCGATGTAGAGGTCGTGTTGCATGTCGTCGACGTCGGTCACGTCCAGGACGAGCCGGGTGCCGGCCGGCACCGTGATCCGGGACGGGACGATGCGCATGTCGGCCAGCTGCACCGTGACCGCCCGGCTGCTGTCGGCGACGGCCACGCTGGGCTGACCGTCACGGTGTCCGGCGACGATGGCGACCAGCAGCGCGACGGTCACGAGGACGACCGCGAGGAGCGCGACGATCAATCGGTTTCGGGTGTTGATCACGCTGCACGCACCGGGTGACGTCGGGCGCGGAGCACGGCGGACGCGGAGACGGCTAGGAAGAGCAGGATCGCGACTTCGGTGCCGGCCCCGCCGACCTGCCAGGCGAGCCGATTGCCGAGTGCGTCGCCGCCGACCAGCCGCACGAACAGCGCGGCGTGCAGCAGCGCGACGTGCCCGTAGAACCACCACCGGAACGGCAGACGTACCCGTAGCAGGGCCGGCACGATCACCGGTGCATGCCCGAAGATCATCGAGATGACGAAGCCGAGGAACACCGCGTGCAGAGCCAGGTCGTAGCTCGCGACGCTGCGCCCGAGGTCCCCGGCGGTCAGCCAGGCGATCCCGGCGGCGGCCAGCCACGCGTACCCGGCGAGCAGGCAGACCGCCATGAACCGGGTCACCCCGGAGATCTTGACGGTGCGCCGCGCGACGTCGTAGCAGGCGCCCCAGACTGCGAGCGCGAGCAGGCCGGCGCCCGCCAGCCGGACCCCGAACTCCGCCGTGTGTCCTGACACGGCGGTCAGCACCAGTCCGGCGGCAAGCGCCGTGGCGCCGGTGGCGACGGCGCGCACCGAGGCTTGGGTGAGCAGTGCGACCCGGGCCAACTCAAGGCGTTCGCCGAGGATCGTGAACACCAGGAACCCGGCCAGCCACGGCACCAACCGCGGGACCGCCCAGCCACCCAGCCACAGCACCGACGCGAGGTACCAGCACAGCCCGCCGGTCGCCATCATCACCAGGTGCGGCGCCGGCGCGATCTGCAGTGCAACGGCGTAGATGAGCAGGAACACCACCGCGGCCAGGCACAGCAACGACCAGCCGAGCACGCCCGGCAGACCGGCGAGCAGCACCAGACCACCAACGCCGGCCGCCGCCGGGGCGGCGAAGCCCCACGCGCGGCGCAGCGCGACCGCCCGCTCCAGCGAGATGACCGTGCCGAGGAAGCCGAGCGTCATCAGCGGCCCGTGCTCCTCGGCGGTGGACGAGCGCAGGGTCGGTATCGGCAGACCCAGCAGCAGCAGCAACCCGCCCCACAGCCCGGCGAGCAGGCTCACCACCCCCGCCGCCAGCAGCGGCAGCCGCGCCCGTGGCATCGAACGGCCGTTGCCGGCGCGGGGCGGGACAGCGTGCAGCGCGCCGAGCGTGCCGCCGGGCCGCTGAGTGGCTGTTCCCTGAGGCGAAGTCATGACCAGCCGAACGCCCGCCGGGTCGGTTCGGCCATCAGCTGCGGCGTCCACTGCGGGCTGTGGGTGATCTCGACGATCACCCGGTCCACCGCGCCGCTGTCCAGCAGCACACGCTCGATCTCGGCGCCGATGTAGTCGCCGAGCGGGCACGCCGGGGTGGTCGTCGTTGTCAGTACCGTCACGCTGCGACCGTGCAACTCGATCCCGTACACCAGCCCGAGGGAGACGATGTCGACGCCGAGCTCCGGATCAATCACGTCGCGCATCAACTCGCGCAGTTGATCGGCTTCGTCGCCGCCGTCGAGCAGGTGAGTGATGGACAACGGGCCGATGCTCACCCCTTGTATTTTTCACTAGTCTGGCTGTAAAAACAAACAGAACTGATCTGAATGGGAGAGACGATGACGCCCGACGCCGCGACCACGAACACGCCGGGCGCAGCCGCGCCGCGATCGTCCAACGCCGAGGTGATCGACACGATCCTCTCGCACCACAGCGATCTGGCCGCTCAGTTGCACGAGCGCACGTCGGCCGTGCTCTCCGCAGCAAAATGCGGCCAGTGCTCGGCCGACCGCGACGCACTGATCGAGTGGTATCGCGCCGAACTGATGCCGCACATCGTCGCCGAGGAACGCGCGCTCTACAGCGCCGCGCAAGAACTGGACACCACCCGGTTGCTGGTTCGCGGTATGCAGAGCGAGCACCATCTGCTGGTGAGCCTCATAGCCGATCTTGCGCTAGGCCGAGAGGATTTCGAGACGGCGCTCGCGGCCGCGTCCGCGCAGACACTGTTCGCGGCGCACCTGGGCAAGGAGAACGATTTGCTGCTGCCCGCCCTCGATGCCGCCGGCCTCGATCTGGCCGCGCTACTGGACGGTATGCACGAGATCCTCGGCGGGTCCGACAGTTCGGCCGATGTGGGCTGCGGCTGCGGCTGCGGCTGCGGCCACGATGCGAGCGAGGATGCCGACGCCCCTGTACCTGCCGACTTCACGGCGGCACAAATCGACGAACCGCCGGCCGGGCTTCGCACCGCCGACGACGAGCTCGACGTCCGAACCCTCCCGCACGGTCAGCGGCACGAGATCATCTTTGCCAAGCTCGCCGCGCTCGCTGCCGGCCAGGCGCTGGTGATCGTGAACGATCACGACCCGAAGCCGCTGCGCTACCAGACCGAGGCCCTGTGGCCCGACCGGTTCGAGTGGACCTACCGGCACGCGGGCCCGCAGATCTGGCGTGTGGCGATCACCCGTGCCGCGTGAACTCGACACCGTCGACGCGCTGACCCGGACCCTCGTGCGCGCCTGCCGCGCACTGGCCGAAGCTGGCCAGCCTCACACGGCCGGACGGTTGGCCGCCGAGGGGTGGGCCGTGCTCCGCGGCGATCATCCCCGCCAGGCGCAACACCTCGACGGCGTGATGCACCATGCCGCGCGCCTCGAACAGCAGCTCGACCACAACGGCGAGCTCACCGGGAAGGACCCCACAATGCCCGAAGACGGACGCGTCCTGGACGTGCGCACCGAAATCCCCAAACGCCGCCACGAACTGATCTTCGAGACGTTCGCCGAACTCGACCCCGGGGCGACCTATGTGCTGGTCAACGACCATGATCCGAAGCCCCTGCGCTACCAGTTCGAGGCTGAGAACGCCGGCGAGTTCAGCTGGGAATACCTCGAGGAAGGCCCCGAGGTGTGGCGCGTGCGGATCGGCCGCACCGCCGTCGCCGATGCGTCCCGCGGGTGATTGGCGTCCGGTCGAACTGGCGCACCGCCGTCGAGTTCGCATCCGGCGGGCCTGCCGTCACCGTGCCGCACTGATCCAGCGAGCCGAGGACGGCCATCCACCGCAGGGTTCACCGATCACGGCGCACCTCCGTCGACTCGCATCAGGTGGCGAGCAGCGCGCCCAGCGCGATGAGGGCGAGGCTGAGCAGCCCGATCGTGGCGCGCAGCAGGGTCGCCGCGCGTGCTCCTCGCTGAACGCGGCGAGCGAGTGGCTCGTCGCTGCGCGCGGTCAGCGCAGTGGCACGCAGCCGGGTCATCCGGCGGGCCTGCCCTGCTCCGGCCACGAGCGAGACGATCAGGGCCGCAGCGACGGCCACGGTGGCTAGGACGAGCCCGCGGTCCCCGGCATGGTCGCTGGCCAGCCCAGCGCCGGTGCCGAGGGCGACGACGAGGGCGGACCCGCCGACCAGCAGGTAAGAGCGGCCCAGACCGCGAAAGAACGCCACTCGTTGCGCGGGTTCCAGAGTGCGGGTCGCAACCCTGGCCACGACCGCAATAGCGACGTAACCGCCGACCCAGACGCAACTGCCGAGGGTGAACACGCCCAACAGGACGGCACGGACGGTGTCACTCATCGTCGGCTCCAAGAATGCTTGCTACGGCGTACGCGACCCTCTCCATTCGGTTCGAGTGGCGCATCGACGCTGCGGGCACATCTTCGACCGATGACCAGCCGCGGCGAGTCGGTGCACGATCGTCAGCGCTGGCCACTGCGATGTCGGTCTTCGCGAGCGCAGCGACCACGCCCTGCTCGTTGGTCA
>JAICIE010000057.1 GCA_025924515.1 Jatrophihabitans sp.
CGGGTGGCCCGCCCGCCCCTCGTCGGCCCGGCGGTTTGGGACGTGTGGGGGCACCGCGTTGGGGGGGTTTGGAGGTGGGCGGGGCCGGGGCTCGGCCGGGCGGGCTCGACGTCAGTGCATCAAACCGGCGCGCGCATGCTCGAAGATCAGGTTTGTCTCGGTCAGCGCGACGTCGGGGTTCCCGCTGAGGTTCACCACGACGAAGTCGCGGAGATTCTCGGTGCTGGTGGCGGCGATATGGACGAGGAAGTCGTTCGCGCCGCCGAGGAAGAAGACGTTGAGCACTTCCGGGAGTTCAGCGATCTTGTCCATGAAGGACGGGATGTGGCCGCGGGCGTGCGACTGCAACCGCACGGCGATCATCGCCTGGATCGGCCGGCCCAGCGCCGACGGATCGACGTCGGCGTAGAAGCCTCGGATGACGCCCCGCTGCCGCAGCGCCCGCACCCGCACCAGGCAGGTGGACGCGGCGACGCCGACCCGCTCGGCCAGCGCGTTGTTCGGCAGGCGGGCGTCGGCCGCGAGCTCACGCAGGATGCGCCGGTCGACCTCGTCGAGGACGGGGCGAACATCGTTCACCGCAAACGGTTCCGCCCGAGTGGACAGCGAAGATCGGCCGGTCACGACGGCATGCTACCGAAGTTTCTGCGGCCGGCTGGACGTCCGGACGCGGGAAGTTCCATTCTGGGGGGCATCCCGCCGCAGGTCAGGAAGGACTCACGCCCATGCAGGTCGGCATCCCCCGCGAGGTCAAGAACAACGAGTACCGGGTGGCGATCACGCCGGCGGGAGTTCACGAGTTGGCCCGCCACGGCCACGAGGTCTTCGTCGAGAAGGACGCCGGCGTCGGCTCCTCGATACCTGACGACCAGTTCGTGCAGGCCGGGGCGACCATCCTCGACAGAGCCGACGACGTCTGGGGCACAGCCGAGCTGATCCTCAAGGTCAAGGAGCCGATCGCCGAGGAATACCACCGGATGCGCAAGGACCAGGTGCTGTTCACGTACCTGCACCTGGCGGCCGACCGCGAGGGGACCGACGCGCTGCTCTCCGCCGGGACCACCGCGATCGCCTACGAGACCGTGCAGCTTCCTGACGGTTCGCTGCCGCTGCTCGCCCCGATGTCCGAGGTGGCGGGTCGGCTGGCGCCCCAGGTCGGCGCGTACCACCTGATGCGGCAGGGCGGCGGGCGCGGAACGCTGATGGGCGGGGTTCCCGGCGTCTACGCCGCGAAGGTTGTCGTGATCGGCGCCGGCGTCTCCGGGCAGAACGCGGCCGCGATCGCGCTCGGCATGCAGGCCGAGGTGCTGCTGCTCGACAAGAACGTGTCCCGCCTTCGCCAGATGGACGCGATCTATCAGGGCCACTGCCAGACGATCGCCTCCAACACCTACGAGATCGAGCGCGCCGTGCTCGACGCCGACCTGGTCATCGGCGCCGTCCTGATCCCCGGCGCCAAGGCCCCGAAGCTGGTCACCAACGAGTTGGTGTCGCGGATGAAGCCGGGTTCCGTCCTCGTCGACATCTCCATCGACCAGGGCGGCTGCTTCGAGGACTCGCGGCCCACCACCCACGACGAGCCGACCTACCGGGTACACGACTCGCTGTTCTACTGCGTGGCCAACATGCCCGGCGCAGTGCCGCACACGTCGACCTACGCCCTCACCAACGTCACCATGCCCTACGCCGTCGAGCTCGCCGACCGCGGTTGGTGCGACGCGCTGCGTCACGACCACGCCCTCGCCCTCGGCCTGAACACTCACGAGGGGCAGCTGACGAACTCCGCGGTGGGTGAGGCGCACGGCTACGACTCGGTCGCGCTGTCGGAGGTGCTGGGCTGAGGACGATGGCCCGCGACTACCGGAACCTGTCCCTCTGGTTCGACCAACTGCCGGACGACGTCCGTCCCCGTCCAGCGCTTGCAGGGCCGGTCGAGGTCGACGTCGCGATCGTCGGCGGCGGACTCACGGGGCTGTGGACCGCCTACTACCTCGCCGAGGCGGACCCCTCGCTGCGCATCGCCGTGCTCGAGGCCGAGATCGCCGGCTTCGGCGCCTCCGGGCGCAACGGCGGCTGGTGCTCGGCGCTGTACCCGGTGACTTCCGCGACGTTGGCCGCGGAGACCGGACCCGAGGCGGCCACCGCCCAATACCGGGCGATGCGCGACACGGTCTACGAGGTCGCGAAGGTGACCGAGGCCGAGGGCATCGACGCGGACCTGGCGATCGGGGGAACGGTCGTGCTCGCCCGCTCCGACGCCCAGCTGGCCCGGGCGCGGGCCGAGGTCGACGAGGCTCGCAAGTACGGGATCGACCTCGACCTGCTCGACGCGGCCGGCGCCCGGCAGCGGCTGGGCGCGACGTCTGTCCTCGGCGGCACCTACACGCCGCACTGCGCAGCGGTACAACCGGCGAAACTGGTGCGAGGGTTGGCCGAGGTGGTCGAGCGGCGCGGCGCCACGGTGTACGAGCAGACCGCAGCGCGAGCCATCGCTCCGCACGCGGTCCGGACCGACCGCGGGACGGTGCGCGCGCGATTCGTGGTCCGCGCTACCGAGGGGTACACGCCGGCACTGCGGCAGGCTCGACGCGACCTGGCCCCGGTGTACTCGCTGATCATCGCCACTGCGCCGCTGCCCGAGCACACCTGGCAGGAGATCGGCCTACGCGACCGCGAGACGTTCAGCGACTACCGGCACCTGATCATCTATGGGCAGCGCAGCGCGGACGGCCGGATGGTCTTCGGCGGCCGCGGCGCGCCGTATCACCTCGGCTCGCGGGTACGCGCGTCCTACGACCGGGTGCCGCGGGTGTTCGCCGCGCTGCGCCGCACGCTGGTCGAGCTGTTCCCGATGCTGCGGGACACGCCGATCACGCACCGGTGGGGCGGACCGCTGGGCATCGCCCGGGACTGGCACGCGTCGGTGCGGTTCGATGCGGCGACCGGCCTCGCGGGCGCAGGCGGTTACGTCGGCGACGGAGTGTCGACCACCAACCTGGCCGGTCGGACCCTCGCCGACCTCATCACCGGCCGACCGTCGGAGCTGACCCGGTTGCCGTGGGTCGGGCACCGTTCCCCTCGCTGGGAGCCGGAACCGCTGCGCTGGCTGGGCGCGAACGCCGCCCTGCGGGCGATGACGTGGGCCGACGCCAGCGAACAGCGCCACGGCCGTCCCTCCCGCACCGCCGCATGGGTCAACGGCATGATCGGGCGGTGAGCTCGACTCCGAACACCTCCCCCACCCGGCTGCGGGAGAAGGTCCGAACCGACCGGGGCCTGCTCGACGCGCTGCTCGACGACGTCCGCGTGGCGCACGTCGGAATCGTCGACGACGGCGGATCTCCCGTCGTCCTGCCGATGGCGCTCGCGCGGGACGGCGACCGTCTGCTGCTGCACGGTTCGACCGGGTCACCGTGGCTGCGCCGGGCCGCCGCCGGCGCCGACGTCTGCGTGACCGTCACCGCGGTCGACGCGCTCGTCGTGGCCCGATCGGCGTTCGAGTCCTCGATCCACTACCGCAGCGCGGCGCTCTTCGGCCGCTGCGCCCCCGTGCCCGAGGACGATAAGGAGCAGGCGCTGGATCGGCTCACCGACGCGCTCATTCCCGGCCGGGTGGGCGAGCTGCGCCGACCCACGCCTCGGGAGCTCGCCGCGACCCTGGTGCTGGCCATGCCTATCGAGCGGTGGTCGATGAAGATGTCGGCTGCTCCCCCGGACGATCCGCCCGAGGACGTGGCCGGCGACGCCTGGGCCGGCGTCGTTCCGGTCCGGCGCCGCTACGGCGACCCGGTCCCCGCGCCGGATCTGGGCGAGGGCATTCCGGTGCCGCCGTCGGTGCGGTCGCTGCCGGCGGCGCCGGCGCGGCTGTAGTCGGCCGGAGGCGCCGAACGCTGTCGACGCAGCTCGGCCACCAACGTGTCGAGGCTGGCCGCGATGCGGTCGGAGGTGTCGAGGATCGTCCCGGCCGTGGCCGGGTCGCCGAAGCGTTCAGGGTCGTCCTGCACGACGGCTGCCAGCCTGTCTCGGGCACCGCGCAGCGACGGCGAGGCTTGGAGCCGGCGTCCGTCGCGCAGCGCCGTCGCGCACCGCGTCAGGACGGCCGCGCAGCGGTGAAGGAACGCGACGACCTCCCCGGCGCCGGGGCTGGCCAGCAACGGCTCGCGTACCGCGTCGATGCCGAGCATCGCGTGGACGAACCGGTGCGTGTGCACGAGCACCGCCTGTCCGACCTCGACCGCGCCTCGGCCGCTCACGGGTTCCGTGCGGGCGGCGTCGACCGACGCCTGGGCGTTGCTGCGGGCGCGGCGCGCGGCGGTGCGGGCGCGCTGCAGATCGGCGGGAGCGCGGTCGCGGTCGATCACCGCGTCGAGGTAGGCGCGGTAGGCGTCGAGCAACGCCGCCATCCGGTCGGGCACCCGGCCGCGTTGCCAGGCCGGCCAGAGCACCAGCGCGACCAGCGCCAGGGCTCCGCCGATGGCCGTGTCGACGCCGCGCCGCAGCACGGTCTGCGACGGCGACACCCCGGCCAGCGACAGCAGCACGACGACGAGGCCGGACAGGCTGACGGCCAGCAGTCCGAGATTGCCCGGCCCGGCGAACCGGACACCGAAGAAGAACGCCGTGATGAGCACGACGTGCCACCACTGGCCGCCCGGCACGGCGTGGATGAGGACGGTCGCGAGGAGCAGCCCGAGCACGGTGCCGACGACCCGCATGGCGGCCCGCTGGAACGTGGTGGCGAAGTCCGGACGCAGGATCACCAGCACGGTCAGCGGCACCCAGTAGCCGCGCTGCTCGCCGGCCAGGCGCTCGGCGAGATCGGTACCGGCCACCAGCACAGCTAGCCGGACGGCGTGTTGGAAGACGTCCGAGCGGAGGTCCAGGTTGGCGCGCAGGGTGGCCAACGGGTCGCGCAGCCGCTGCGTGGTCGCCGGCTCGTCGGACGATTCAGAGGTCCGGCCCTCGGCCGCGCCCGGGCGGGCCGTATGTCCGGCCGCGCGGAGATGCCCGGCGAGGCTCCCGACGCGCACCGCGGCGGCGCGGCTGGTGAGGTCGCCCGCCTCGAGCCGCCGCATCGCCGCGCGCGGCTGCTCACCCAATCGGCCCAGCAACCGGTTGTCCATGCGCCCGCCGCGGGTCAGCGCTGCCGCGAGCTCGTCGCAGATCTCCGCGGCGGCGTCCAGAACGGCGCGGACCGACTCGGCCGCGTCCTCGCGGGAGGCGTCGCAGAGACGTTCGCGGAAGCCCGCGAGCACGACGAGCTCGCCGCGGATCTGCTCGGCCTCGTCGAGCAGCGCGCGATAGGCCTCGACGCTCGGGCCGTGATCGTGGCCGAAGCCGTAGAGGGTCTGGCGCACCGCGGCCAGACCCTCGCCCAGCGGCGGTCCCACGGCGGTGTGCGGTGGGTGGCGCGCGAGGTCGGCGAGTTGCCGGTACAGTCCCGCGAGGGCGAGCCGCTCCGGGCGGTGGCGGCCGAGCGGCCAGCCCGCGATGGCGAGAAGGGTCTGCCCCAACCCGCCGGCGAACACGAACAGTGCGGTGTGCAGCGCGCCGGACGGTGTCTGCGGCAGGTGGCCGAGGACGAGCGCCGCCGCGGCGGCGGCGGTGCCGACCTGCCCGGCGCTCGGTCCGGCCGCCACGAGGAGGCCCGCCAGGAAGGCGACGATCAGGACGAGGACGGTGGAGCCCGGGGTGTTCGCGGCGAGGAGCGCGGCGATCCCGCTGGTGGCCGCGGCAGCAAGCGCGGTCGCGCTCATCCGCACGACCCGCAGCCGGTACGGCCCCGGCCGGTCGGCGAACGCGGCCTGGAGCGCGCCGATGGTGCCCGTCAGGCCCAGCGCCGCATCGCCGAGGGCAACGCCGATGATCAAGGGAAGGGCGACGCCGACCGCGTTGCGTCCTGAGACGACCGGATCCGACTGGGTGCGGTCGAGCGCCGCGGCGTCGCGAAGCAGCTGCAGCAGGGCCGAGCGCGCAGTGCGCGGCGCGTCGGGAGCGGTTGCCGTGACGCTTCGCGCAGCGCCGGGGTCGGTCACGCGACGGGCCCGCCCCGGCCCGCGGACGACCGGCGGGCGCCCGCGCTCATCCGAGAGGCGCTAGCCGGGCCTCGTCGGGCGGTGGCGCGCACCCCGTCGGCGCGCTCAGCCCGACGCGGCGAGCTGGCCGCAGGCGCCGTTGATGTCCGAGCCGCGGGTGTCGCGCACGGTGACCGGCACACCCCGGGCCTCCAGCCGGCGGACGAATTCCCGCTCCACCCGCTTCGGCGACGCGTCCCAGGCCGAGCCGGGTGTCCGGTTCAGCGGGATCAGGTTGACGTGAGCGCGCCGGGGGGCGAGGAGGTCGGCGAGCAGGTCGGCCCGCTCGGGCTGGTCGTTGACCTCGCGGATCATGGCGTACTCCACGGAGTACCGGCGCCCGGTCCGCGCGGCGTAGCCGTCCGCCGCGGCGAGGACCTCGCGGACCTTCCAGCGCGTGTTGACGGGAACCAGCGTGTCCCGGAGCTCGTCGTCGGGAGCGTGCAGCGAGACCGCCAGCGTGACGTCGAGATCCTCCGCAGCGAGCTTGTCGATCGCCGGGACGACCCCGACCGTGGACACGGTTATCGATCGCCGGGACAGGCCGAGCCCGGCCGGCGGCGGATCGATCAACCGCCGCAGCGCCGCCACCACGCGGGCGTAGTTGGCGAGCGGCTCCCCCATGCCCATGAACACCACGTTCGACAGCCGTGCCGGCGCGCCCGTGAGCAGCCCGTCCGCCGCCGCGCGCGCGGACGCCTGCACCTGCGCCACGATCTCCGCCGTCGAAAGATTGCGGGTCAGCCCGCCCTGTCCGGTCGCGCAGAACGGACACGCCATTCCGCAGCCGGCCTGGCTGGAGATGCAGACCGTGACGCGTGCGGGATAGCGCATCAGGACGCTTTCGACCAGCGACCCGTCGTGCAGGCGCCACAGCGTCTTGCGGGTCGTCCCGGCGTCGGTCTCGACCGAACGGACCTCGGTCAGCAGCTGCGGGAGCAGCGCTTCCCGCAGCCGGCCGCGTTCGCCCGCCGGCAGGTCGCTCATCCGGTCGGGATCGGCCTCGAGGCGAGCGAACCAGTGCCGGCTGAGCTGGTCGGCCCGGAAGGCGGGCAGGCCGAGCTCGCGGACGGTGGCGCGGCGGGCGGCCGGGTCGAGATCGGCCAGGTGGGAAGGAGGCAGCGCGCGGCGGGGCGCGGCGAAGACGAGGGAGGGGCGGGACATGACCGGCCCATTCTCCCACGCGGCGACCCGTGCGCCCGGTGCTCATTCCGCACCCCGATCCGCCTTCTCGGTGCGGGCGAACTCGAACCCGACCAGCCAGTGCGCCTGGATGCGGAAGCAGGTCACGTCGCCGAGTGCCGCCAGCGGCGAGCGGTAGATCCGCTGCCAGTGGTCGTCGAGGCGGTCGAGCGCGGCTCCGGTGAGCGGAAGGGCGCGGCCGTGGCAGAACACCCCGAACCCGTCGCGCGGCGTGTAGGCGGCGCTCGTCGCCGGCCGGGCCCGCAGTTGCACCGCCTTCGGCGAGGCGCTCGCCGTTCCGAAATGCCAGGCGCCGGACAGGAAGTGGCCGTCGACCGCGGAGATCCGCGGGTCGCCGTGAGCGGTGACGCTCGCGATCGTCAGCACCGCCGGCGCCGGTAGCGCCGCGACCAGTTCCCGCGCGGACAGCCGGCGCTGTGGGGTCATGATGGAGCACAGATGCTCCGACGCGCGAGCGAAGCTGTCGTCGATGAGGCGTTGCAGGTCGTCGAGGTCTTCGTCGGTCTCGTACACGGCTGCACCGTCTCGCGAGGCGCCGACAACGGCGTCCGTCAGTGCGGCGCGAACAGCGACAGCAGCAGGTAGCCGACCGCGGCGCACGGCAGCATCGAGTCGAGCCGGTCCATGATGCCGCCGTGTCCCGGCAGGAGGGCGCCCATGTCCTTGATGCCGAGATCCCGCTTGAGCAGCGACTCACCGAGGTCGCCGACCGTCGCGGTGACGACGATGGCCAGCCCGAACAGCAGGCCCTTCCACCAGCCCTGGTGGAAGGTCAGGGTCAGGAACAGGACTCCCGAGACCGCGCAGAAGGCGACCGACCCGGCGAACCCCTCCCAGGTCTTGGCCTTCGAGACGACCGGAGCGAGCGGATGCCGACCGAACAGGACGCCGGTGGCGTAGCCGCCGGTGTCGCTGCACACGACGGTCACCACGAACGCGAGGATCCGGGCCGCACCGTCCGTGGCGTGGGCGGACAGCACCGCGAACCCGGCAAGTGCCGGCACGTACAGCAGGATCAGGACGGATGCGGCGACGTCCGGGGCGTAGCGGCGGGCGCCCTCGGCGAGCCGCCAGACCAGCACCAGACAGACGCTGAGCAGCAGGGCGAGGACGAGCCCGTCGGCGCCGCGGAACCAGGCCGCGGCCAGGACCGCGATCCCGCCGAGCGTCATCGGGACCAGCGCGGGGCGGACGTCCGCGGCGCGCAGCGCCCGGGACAGCTCGTAGGTGCCGTAGACGACGACGATCCCGACCAGGACGGCGAAGCTGGGCCGGTACAGGAAAAGCGTCGCCAGGATGACGGCGCCGAGGCCGAGCCCGACGCCGATCGCGGCCGGCAGGTTGCGCCCGGCCCGCCTGCGCCTGGCGACGGCCGGCGGCAGCGCGCCGGTAGCGCCTCCCTCGGCCGCGGGCGGTGGCGGCGCCGTGCCGAGGGGTCCCGGCGGCGGGTCGTCCGCGGCGACGATCGGCGGGTCGGGGCGGCGGACGGCGGGAGGGAGGCTGCCTGCCGGAGCGGCCGGCGAGCGGTGCTCCGGCTGGTCCATCAGATCTCGAGGAGCTCCGCTTCCTTGCCCCGCACCAGCTCGTCGACGTGAGCGGTGTAGCGGCCGGTGAGCTTGTCCAGCTCGCCCTCGGCGCGCCGGACGTCGTCCTCACCGACCTCACCGTCGCGAGCCAGCTTGTCGAGGGCGTCCTTGGCATGTCGGCGAATGGCGCGGATGGAGACCTTCGCGTCCTCGCCCTTGTGCTTGGCGACCCGGACCAGGTCGCGGCGGCGCTCCTCGGTGAGTTGCGGGAACACCACCCGGATGATCGTGCCGTCGTTGGTGGGATTGACCCCGAGATCGCTGTTGCGGATCGCCTTCTCGATGGGGTTGAGCTGGGAGGCGTCATACGGCTTGATGACCGCCATCCGGGCCTCCGGGACGTTGACCGACGCCATCTGCGGAATGGGGGTGGGTGCCCCGTAGTAGTCGACGGTGAGCCGGGAGAACGCGTGAGGGGTGGCGCGGCCGGTTCGCAATCCGCCCAGCTCCTCGCGGGCGACGTGCACCGCCTTCTCCATCTTCTCCTCTGCCTCGAAGAGGGTCTCGTCGATCACCGGTGGTCCTTCCTCGTTCGAATGCTGGTCAGTCGACGGGACCGACGAAGGTGCCGATCTTCTCGCCGCGGATGACCCGCCGGATGGCTCCGTCGGCCAGGCCGAAGACGATGATCGGCATGCCGTATTCGCGGCACAAACTGAACGCCGTGGCATCGGCGACCTGCAGTCCCCGATGCAGCACCTCGCCGTAGCTGATCTGATCGAACTTGACCGCGTCCGGCACCTTGCGGGGATCGGCGTCGTAGATCCCGTCGACGCCGTTCTTGCCGAGCAGCAGCACCTGGCAGCCGATTTCCAGCGCCCGTTGGGCGGCGACGGTGTCGGTGCTGAAGTACGGCAGCCCCACGCCCGCGCCGAAGATCACGACGCGGCCCTTCTCCAGGTGCCGTTCCGCCCGGCGGGGGATGTACGGTTCGGCGACCTGGCCCATCGTGATCGCGGTCTGGACCCGGGTGGGCACGCCGGCCTTCTCGAGGAAGTCCTGGAGCGCCAGGCAGTTCATGACCGTGCCGAGCATGCCCATGTAGTCGGCCCGGTCGCGGTCCATGCCGCGCTGGGACAGCTCGGCGCCGCGGAAGAAGTTGCCGCCGCCCACGACGATCGCGACCTGGGTGCCGCCCCCCACGACGTCGGCCAGCTCGCTGGCGATGCGGTGCACGACGTCCGGGTCGACGCCGATCCGGCCCCCGCCGAACACCTCGCCGGACAGTTTGAGCAGGACGCGGCGGTACCGCGACGGTTCGGAGGACTGCGACGAGGACGGGGCTGCCGGGTCGATCAGGGTCATTGCAGCCCCTTCCTCGTCGGAATGTCGCAACGTCTAGCGCACCCTAGCGGGTGGCGATCAGCCCTGCCCCACCTCGAAGTGGGCGAACGTGCTGATCGTGACCCCGGCCTCGTCGAGGAGCGCCTTGACCGTCTTCTTCGCGTCCTGGACGGCAGCCTGTTCGAGCAGGACGTTGTCCTTGAAGAAGCCGTTGACCCGTCCTTCGACGATGCGCGCAAGGGCCTGCTCGGGCTTGCCCTCCTCACGGGCGGTGGCTTCGGCGATGCGCCGCTCGTTCTCGACGACCTCCGCCGGGACGTCGTCGCGGGTGAGGTACTTCGGGCGCATGGCCGCGATCTGCATCGCTGCGCCCCGAGCGGCCTCAACGTTGTCTCCGCTGAACTGCACGAGGACCCCCACCTGCGGCGGCAGGTCGGAGGCCTTGCGGTGCAGGTACGTCGCGACCTGGCCGTCGAGCTTCACGGCGCGGCGCAGCTCGAGCTTCTCGCCGATGACCGCGGCCAGCGCCTCGACGTTCTCGGCCACGGTCCGCCCGTCCTTCAGCGTCTCGCTCTTGAGCGCGTCGATGTCAGAGGCGTTTGACGCGGAGAAGTGGGCGACGATGTCGGCGGCGAGCGTCTGGATCTGCTCGTTCTTGGCGACGAAGTCGGTCTCGGACGCAAGTTCGATCATCGCGCCTTCGGCGGCGGCCACCAGCCCGTTGCTGGCGGTCCGCTCGGCGCCACGTCGGGCGGCCTTGGCCTCGCCCTTGATCCGCAGGACCTCCACGGCCTTGTCGAAATCGCCCTCTGCCTCGTCGAGGGCCTTCTTGCACTCCATCATCCCGGCGCCGGTGGCGTCGCGGAGTTTCTTGACATCAGCGGCGGTGAAGTTCGCCATCTTCTCTTCTCTGCTCTGTCTCGTTTTCGGGGAGGGGGAAGTCAGGCGCTCGGCGCGGCCTCGCCGGAGCCGGAGGGCTGCAGCAGCTCGCGCTCCCACTCGGGCATCGGCTCGTCGGCGGCGACGCCCTCGGCCGGCTTGTCGTCGCGTCCGGCGTTCGCCGCGGCGGCGGCCCGGGCCATCAGCCCTTCCGCGACCGCGTCGGCAACCACTCGGGTGAGCAGCTGGGCGCTGCGGATCGCGTCGTCGTTGCCGGGGATCGGGTAATCGACCTCGTCGGGGTCGCAGTTGGTGTCGAGGATCGCGACGACGGGGATGCCGAGCTTGCGGGCCTCACCGACGGCGATGTGCTCCTTCTTCGTGTCGACGACCCAGATCGCGCTGGGCACGCGGTTCATCTCGCGGATGCCGCCGAGGGTGCGCTCGAGCTTGTCCTTCTCGCGCTGCAGGACGAGCTGCTCCTTCTTGGTGGCGGTGCCCTCCCAGCCGGCCTGCTCGAGCGCCTCGAGCTCCTTGAGCCGCTGCAGGCGCTTGTAGACCGTCGAGAAGTTGGTGAGCATGCCGCCCAGCCAGCGCTGGTTGACGTAGGGCATGTTGACCCGTGTCGCCTGTTCGGCGATGGCGCCCTGCGCCTGCTTCTTGGTCCCGACGAAGAGGATCGTGCCGCCGTGCGCGACGGTCTCCTTGACGAAGTCGTAGGCGCGGTCGACGTAGGTGAGCGTCTGGTGCAGGTCGATGATGTACAGGCCGTTGCGCTCGGTGAGGATGTACCGCTTCATCTTCGGGTTCCAGCGCCGGGTCTGGTGCCCGAAGTGCACGCCCGCTTCGAGCATGTCTTTCATGGTGACGACGGCCATGCCGGTCGTCCTCCTTCTGCTGTTGTGCGCGCCGGCGGCCGCTGCTGCGGAGCCGGGGCGCGGCCTCGGTTGTCGCGGAGCGCCGGGAGGCCCCCGCCCTGGTGCCCGGTGTCGCGGACAGTCGCCGCTTGCGCGGACCGAGGCTGGCCGCCTACCTCGCCTGAGAGGCGGGCACGCGAAGTCAGCCCGCGGATGCGAGCTGCACGCCCAGTTTAGCGCGGACCGGGCGTCGGCCTCGGCGACCGAGCGGCTGTGGACGGCCGACCCCGCTCGTCCACAGCGGGCTCGAATCCTGCCGTGCGGGTCGGCAGGTCTCGCCACCGTGGCGCCATGGTTCTCGCATCGCCGGCATCCGAGTCCTCGTCGTCGCCGTCCCGTGCTTCCCCGGCGTCCGCCGCGTCGCCGCGCCGAAGGACGCTGCGCCGCACGGTCCTGCTGATCGCCCTCCTCTTCGCCGGGACCGTGCCGGCGGCCGCAGCGTCCGGATCCGCGTGGATGCCCCCAACAGCCGGCGCGCGCGACTCGACCTCAGGTCGAGCTTTCGTCGTGTACTGGGCGCCGCTTCCCGGTGTGCGGGTGCTGCGCGGGTTCGACCCTCCCGTCAACTTCTACGGCGCGGGGCACCTGGGCGTCGACCTGGCGACGCGGCCCGGCGCGGTCGTCCGCGCCGCCGGTACGGGCGTCGTGCGCTTCGCGGGGGCGATCGCCGGGCGTGGCGTGGTCGTGCTGGAGCATCCCGACGGGATACGCACGGAGTACGAGCCGTTACGGCCGGCGCCGGGCATCACGCCCGGCGCCGCTGTGCAGCGAGGGGCCCGGATCGGGGTCATCGACGGAACCCACGCCGGCTGCCGGCCGGGGCGCTGTCTGCACTGGGGCGCCCGGCGCGGCGACGCCTATCTCGACCCGCTGACACTGCTGCTGCCCCTGGGGCCGGTGCGGCTGCTGCCCTGGCGGCCGTCGGGCTGACAGGTCAGGCGCGCGGATGCGCCTGGGTGTACACCGAGCGCAGCCGCTCGACGGAGACGTGCGTGTAGAGCTGAGTGGTCGCGAGACTGGCATGCCCGAGCAGTTCCTGCACCGTGCGCAGGTCGGCGCCGCCCTCCAAGAGATGGGTGGCGGCGCTGTGCCGCAGTCCGTGCGGCCCGAGATCGGGGGCGCCCTCGACCGCTGCCACCCGCCTATGCACGACGTCGCGGACCGTGCGCGGGTCGATGCGTCGTCCGCGCGCGCCCAGGAACAGCGCCGGGCCACTGCCGTTGGTGGCCAGCGCCGGCCGGCCGGCCGTGAGCCAGCCGTCGAGCGCTTGCTGCGCGGCCACGCCGTACGGCACGGCGCGCTGCTTGTTGCCCTTGCCGAGGACGGTGACGACCCGACGGTGCCGGTCGAGATCGTCGCCGTCGAGCCCGACGAGTTCGGAAACCCGGATTCCGGTCGCGTAGAGCAGCTCCACCACGGCGCGATCGCGAATCGCGATCGGGGTCCCGTCCTGCTCGACGGTCATCACCGCGGCGGCTTCCCGGATATCGAGCACCGGGGGCAAGGTCCGGTGCGCGCGGGGGCTCGCGAGCAGGGCGCCGGCGTCGACGGGCGAGCGTCCGGTGCGCCGCGCCCACGCGGTGAACGTGCGAAGCGACGCGGAGCGGCGGGCGAGGGTGGTGCGGGCGAGGCCGCGGTTGCGCAGGATGGCGAGCCAGCCGCGAATCACGTCAAGGTCGAGGTCGGCGGCGTCCGACCCGCCGAGCCGGGAGAGGTGGTCGAGCAGGCCCACCGCGTCCCCGACGTAGGCGCGCACCGTGTGGGGCGAACGGTCGGCCTCCAGCCGCAGGTGCCGCTCGTAGGCGTCCACCGTCTCGCGGAGGCGATCCGGCAAGCCGTCGCGCAACGCGATCAGATCGACGCGTTCGCAGGCCACGTGCCGACCGTGCGGCAACGCCCGGTTCGACGCAAGCCGCCACGCCAGCGGCCCGCAGGCACGGCGCCGCAGGCACGGCGCCGCAGGCACGGCGCCGCAGGCACGGCGGCGCAGGCAAGCCGCCGCAGGCGAGGCGGTCTCAGCGCCACCGATCGTGAGCCTCGACGCGGTGCGGGGCGGAACTACCCGCCCGCGCTGGTGTCGGCCGCCGTGCTGATCACGGTCGGCGAGGAACCCGGGCGGCGATGCGGTAGCCGCCGTCGCCGGTGTCGGCCGCCGTGTTCATCAGGGCCGGCGACGAACCCGGGCCGCGATGCGGTAGCCGCCGTCGCCGGTCTCGAGCAGCCCGGCCAGGTCGAGCACCGGCAGCGTGCGGAGCACTGCCAGCGCAGCCACGCCGCTGCGCGCGGCGATCTCGTCGGGACCGGCGAAGCGGCGCACCGGGAGCCCGTCGAAGACGCGCCGGGCGGTGACGTCGAGCTGGTCGAGCTCGTCGCGGAGGTCGGCGGCCGGCGAACCCAGCCCGGGCTCGGAAAGCCCCTCGCCGGGCGACCCGATCACTGCCAGCACATCGTCGACGCAGGTCACCAGCACCGCCGGCGCGGGCTGCAGCCGGAGCAGGCGGTGGCACCCGGCCGACATCGGCGAGGTGATCGGCCCAGGGACGGCGAGGACCGGCCGGCCCAGGGCGGCGGCGTGCGAGGCGGTGTTGGCCGCCCCGGACCGCAGTGCCGCCTCGACGATCAGGACTCCTGTCGACAGCGCCGCGATCAGCCGGTTGCGGGTGAGGAACCGGTGCCGTTGCGGGGCGCAGCCAGGTGGGCTCTCCGACAGCAGGAGTCCGGACGCGGCGACCTTCTCGAACAACGCTGCGTGGCTCGGCGGATAGGGCCGGTCGAGCCCCCCGGCCGAGACGAGCACGGTTGTGCCGCCGCCGGTCAGGGCCGCCCGGTGCGCCGCCGCGTCGATGCCGTAGGCGCCACCGGAGACGATCACGACGTCGGCGCGGGCGAGACCGTAGGCGAGGTCGCGCGTGACGTGGTCGCCGTATGCGGTGCAGGCCCGCGCGCCCACGATCCCCACCGAGCGGAAGCCGAGCGTGGTGAGATCGGCACCGCCGCGCGCCCACATAGCCAACGGCGGGACGAGCGCGCCGCCGCCCGACCGGGGCGGCCCGTCGCGACGAGCGAGGTCAGAAGGGCTCGGGTGGAGCGGCTCGTCGCGCGCCGCGGCCTGCTGGAGCGCCGCGAACGCGAAGTGCGGCCACTCGTCGCTCTCGGGAACGACCAGACGGATCGCGTGGCGCTCGGCCGCCTCGAGGTCGGCGTCGGGATCGCCGTCGCGACGGCTCTCGGTCGCGGCGGCCACGGCCGCCGGAACACGCCCGCCGCGGATCCGCTCCGCTGCCTCGACGGGTCCGGCGTCTGCCACGAATCTCCACACGGCTGGGTGCGCCGGTTCACCGACCCGACTGAGGTACGCGCGGGCCCGCAACACGTCGTCGGGGACGTTCATCGGGGCGTCACGACCACGAGGAGCGTTCCCGACGAAGCGCGAATCGATTGCCTCGGCCGCGGGGCACGGCCCGGCCGGACCGCCGGCGCGCGGGTCATGCCGCCCACCGCTCGCCGGCCCCGGTGCGAAAATACAGCGCTTCGGCCACGTCGCCCTCGTCGGGGATCTCGTGCCCGCTCAGGTCGGCGACAGTCCACGCCAGTCGCAGCACCCGGTCGAGGCCGCGTGCAGAAATCTGCCCGCGCTGCAGGAACCGCTCGGCCGGGTCGAGCGCCCGGCGCGGCAGCGCCCACGGCGCGGACCGAAGCAGCGCCCCCGGCACCGACCCGTTCGTGCGCCAGGGCGTGTCACGCCAGCGGGCCGCGGCAGCCGCCCGCGCCTCGGCCACCCGCCGGGCCACGATCGCGCTGCTCTCGCGCCGGCCGTCGTCGAACAGTTCGGCGTGCGGTACGGGGTCGACCTGCACGCGCAGGTCGACCCGGTCGAGCAGCGGCCCGGACAACCGATGGAGATAACGGCGCCGCGCCTGCGGCGGGCAGATGCACTCGCGCGCCGACGCCCCGCAGGGGCACGGATTGGCGGCCAGCACCAGCAGGAATCGGGCCGGGAACGACACGGCTCCCCCGCTGCGGTGGAGCACGACGACGCCGCTCTCCAGCGGTTGGCGCAGCGCGTCGAGCGCGCGGCCGGGAAACTCGGGTGCCTCGTCCAGGAACAAGATCCCGTGGTGGGCGAGGGAGATGGCGCCCGGTCGGGCGGTGCCCGACCCGCCACCCACCAGCGACGCCACCGACGCGGTGTGGTGCGGCGCCTGCAACGGCGCCTGCTGGATGAGTGCGGCCCGCTCGCCGAGCCTGCCGGCCACCGAATGCACCGCGGTCACCTCGAGCGCGGCGGCGTCGTCGAGCGGCGGCAGCAGCCCGGGCAGCCGCTCGGCGAGCATCGTTTTGCCGGCTCCCGGCGAGCCGACGAGGAACAGATGGTGCGCTCCGGCGGCGGCGATCTCGACCGCGCGCTTGGCCTGGGCCTGCCCGGCCACGTCGGCGAGGTCACAGGTGCCTGCCGGAACGACGGTCTCGCCGCTCCGCTGTGCCGCCGTGAGGGGAGGGCCGTCGCCGCGCAGCCAGTCGAGGATGTCGCGCAGTCCTTCGGCGACCCGGACGTCGATCTCGGAGACCAGCGCCGCCTCCGTGCCGTTCCCGGCGGCCACGACGACGCGGCGGACCCCGGCAGCGCGGGCCGCGAGCACCGCGGGCAGCACACCGCGCACCGGGCGCAGCCGGCCGTCGAGGCCGAGCTCCGCGATCCACACTGCGCCGGCGACCGGGTCGGCCGGGATCTCCCCGGCGCAGGCCAGCACTGCCAGCGCGACCGCGAGGTCGAACCGACTGCCCGTCTTGCGGACGTCGGCGGGCAGCAACGCGACGGTGACCCGCCGCGACGACGGCCACTGCGCTCCCGAGTTGGCCGCGGCCGCGCGGATGCGGTCGCGGGACTCCATCACGGCGGTGTCGGCCAGTCCGGTGAAGTACAGGCCCGGCAATCCCGCCGAGAGATCCGCCTCCACCTCGACAACGGACCCGGTGACGCCGGCCAGGGCGACGGCGAACGTGCGCGCGAGTGTCATCGCGGTGCGGCCGCTTTCGAGCGGCGTCTGTCGAGCGCCAGGGTCGGGTCGACGCGCGGCAGCTCCAGGTCTGTCGGCCCGGCCGTCATCAGAAGGCTCCCTTCAGGTGCCGGACCGTCGGCCCGGACGGGCCGGTGCGCACGACGGCGACGACGTCGAAGCGAAGCGACGGGTAATGGCCGTCGGGGTGTGCAGCGAGCCACCGCAAGGCCAGGGTGCGCAGCCGGCTCGCTTTCGCCGGACTCACCGCCTCGGCCGGGTCACCGAACAGCACGGTCGAGCGGGTCTTCACTTCGACGAACACGAGCGCGCCGCCGTCGCGTGCGACGACGTCGATCTCGCCGGAGCTGCATCGCCAGTTCCGGCAGACGATGCTCATGCCCTGGGCTTCGAGGTGCCGGACGGCGAGCTCCTCGCCGAAGCGCCCGACCGCGTCCTTGACCCGCACGGGGCAACCGTGCCGGACCGCCGGGCTGCGTATCGGCGGGTCAGGTCGGGCTGTGGACGACCCGCGCGGCTGTGGACCGGCGGCTTGACAGACCCCGCGACGGAGCCGACCGACAGGACCCCGCGCCGGCAGCCTTCCTCAGAAGCCGGCTTCGCCCTTCGGCAGCTCCAGATCCGGCTTGTCGAGCTCCTCGATGTTGACGTCCTTGAACGTGACGACCCGCACGGTCTTCACGAATCGCGCCGGGCGGTACATGTCCCACACCCAGGCATCGCGCAGAGTGAGCTCGAAATAGACCTCACCGTCGGCGTTGCGCGGCTTCAGGTCGACCTCGTTGGTGAGGTAGAACCGGCGCTCGGTCTCGACGACGTAGCTGAACTGGGCGGCGATGTCGCGGTACTCGCGATAGAGCTGCAGCTCCATCTCCGTCTCGTAGTTCTCGAGGTCCTCGGTGCTCATCTCTCGCTCACGCCGTCTCCAGTTCCAGTGCGGACTCGTCGAGGAGGTCTGCCGCCTCATTGTCGCCCAGCCCCCGAAGCCCGTGCACCGCGCGCCGCACGTTGACGTAGCGGCGCCGGTGCTCGGCGCACGGGCCGAACCGGTCCAGCGCGGCCGCATGCGTGGCCGTCACGTAGCCCTTGTGGGACGCGAAGTCGTACTCGGGCCACCGGTCGTGCAGCTCGGTCATGATCCGGTCACGCGTCACCTTGGCGAGGATGGACGCCGCGGCGATACATGCCACCGTCGCGTCCCCCTTCCAGACCGCGGCCGACGGGACGCCGAGGCCCGGCACCGGGAACCCGTCGGTCAGGGCGTAGTCGACCGGCACCGACAGCCGCCCCACCGCCCGTCGCATTCCGGCGACATTGGCGACGTGCAGCCCGTAGGCGTCGATCTCCGCGGCCGGCAGCACGACGACCGCCCAGGCCTCCGCCCGCCGGACCACCTCCGCGTAGAGCCGTTCGCGCACCTGAGGCGTCAGCATCTTGGAGTCGTCGAGCCCGTCGATGCGGCCGCGTCGACCCGGCGGAAGTACGCAGGCGGCGACCACCAACGGCCCGGCGCAGGCGCCGCGGCCCGCCTCGTCCGCGCCGGCGACCGTGGCGAACCCGGTGCGACAGAGCGCGGACTCGTAGGCCGCCAGGCCCGCGTCGCGGCGCACGATCGCACGCGGACGGAACCCCTGCCTGCTCGCCGCCATGACGGGTAGCGACATTACGCGTCGAGCAACCCGGTCAATACCTCTCCGAGGTCGGGTGGCACAACGATCTCGCTGGTCGCGCGGAGCTCCGCGGCACGCCACCACCGGTGGCCGAGCAGCGTCACCCGTTCCGGTTCGGTGAGCGAGCGCGGCGCCGGCTCGGGCGTCTCCGGCAGCCGGACGAGGTAGAAGTGGTCGACCTGGTCGTACACGGTGCCCTGCCAGGACCACAACCGGCGGGTGGACAGGACGGGCTGGGCGGACGGCGGCAGGCCGACCGCGATGCCGGTCTCCTCGAACGCCTCGCGCACTGCCGCCTCCGGCGGGGACTCGCCGTCCTCGAGGCCGCCCCCGGGGGTGAGCCAGTGCGATCCGCCGGACTCGAGCCGTTCGTGGATCAACAGCACTCGCTGCTCCGGGTCGACGAGCAGGATCCGGCCGCCGACCCGCGCGATCGGATCGTTCACCGGCGGCGGCGCCGGCGCACCAGCAGGACCCCGGCGCCCAGGGAGGCGGCCGCGGCGGAGGTGAAGGTCGACGGTGTGCCCAGCGTGCGCCACCGTGACGGCGGCCAGGCGATCAGGAAGGCCTTGCCGATGACGTTCTTCACCGGAACCGTGCTGCTGTCGGCGCTGCAGTCGGTTCGGCTGCCGTCGGTGCCACCCGGCCCGCAGTGGTAGCGCGAGTCGGCGGAGGCGTTGCGGTGGTCACCCATGACCCACAGCCGTCCCTCGGGTACCGTGACCGGACCGAAGGTGGCGCTGGCGTCCGGATAGTCGATGTAGACGTACGGCTCGTGCAGGGTCCGCCAGGGCCCCTTGCTGCCGTGGTCGCTGATCTGGATCCGTTCGCTGCGCCCGCCCTCGGCGCTGGTACCGCGCACCGTCTCGCCGCCCACCGCGATCACCCGTTTGACCAGCACGAGGTCGTCGGGCGGCACAAAGCCGATCAGCTGCCCGAACCCGCGGAGCACCCGGACCACCGGGTTGGCCGGAGGGCGAGGGACCGGCTCGTCGCGCGACCAGCCCGGCGGTGCGTCGAAAACGACGATGTCGCCCGGATGCGGATCGCGGAAGTCGTACACCAACTTGTTCACGAGGATCCGGTCGCCGGAGCACCCGGTGCAGCCGTGCAGCGTCCTCTCCATCGACTCCGAGGGGATGTAGAAGGGCTGCACCAGGAAGCTCTTCACGACCACCGCGATCGCGACCGCCAACGCGATCAGCAGCGGCAGCTCCCACCAGGGGGCCTTTCGCTTGCGGCGCTCGGCGCGGCGCTGCCGCCGGCGTTCCCGCCGGGTCGGCGCGGTAGCGCCGCCGGAGGCCGACTCGCCGCTCGCTACGGCCGCGGGCTCGACCGGCGGCGCCTGCCGAGGCGCCGCCGGACGAGGGATCGGGTCGTCCTGCGCTTCGGCCAGCTCCTCGTTGAGAGCGAGGTCGTCGGCCGTGTCGGGATCGTCGTCTGCGCGGCGGCGCGGCTCCGCGCCGTCACTCGTCGACAACAGGTCGACAGCCGGGTC
>JAICIE010000058.1 GCA_025924515.1 Jatrophihabitans sp.
GATCAGGGTGAGCATGTCGCCCATGCCGAGGATCCGCGACGCCATCCGGTCGGGGTGGAAGACGTCGAAGTCCTCGAGCTTCTCGCCGTTCGAGGCGAACATGATCGGCTGTCCGGTCACCTCGCGCACGGAGAGCGCGGCACCGCCGCGGGCGTCGCCGTCGAGCTTGGTGAGGACGACGCCGGTGAAGCCGACGCCGTCGCGGAACGCCTCGGCGGTGGTCACGGCGTCCTGGCCGATCATCGCGTCGACCACGAAGAGGATCTCCTGCGGCTGCACGGCCTCGCGGATGTCCGCCGCCTGCTGCATCATCTCGGCGTCGACGCCGAGGCGCCCGGCGGTGTCGACGACGACCATGTCGTACTGGCCGCGGCGGGCGAAGTTGATCGAGTCGCGGGCGACCTGCACCGGATCGCCGATGCCGCTGCCCGGCTGGGGGGCATAGACCGGCACGCCCGCCCGCCGGCCCACCACCTCGAGCTGCTGCACCGCGTTCGGCCGCTGCAGGTCGGCGGCCACGAGGACGGGCTGGTGGCCCTGCTCGCGCAGCCAGCGGCCGAGCTTGCCGGCCAGCGTCGTCTTTCCGGACCCCTGTAGCCCCGCCAGCATGATGACGGTCGGCGGCTGCTTGGCGAAGCGAAGCCGCCGAGTGTCCCCACCGAGGATCTCGACCAGTTCCTCGTTAACGATCTTGATGACCTGCTGCGCCGGGTTCAGCGCGCGGGACACCTCCTCGCCGCGGGCGCGCTCCTTGATCGCGTTGACGAACCGGCGCACGACCGGCAGCGCGACATCGGCCTCCAGGAGCGCGATGCGGATCTCGCGGGCGGTCGCGTCGATGTCGGCGTCGGACAGCCGGCCCTTGCCGCGCAGGTTGGTGAAGACCGCCGTGAGCCGGTCGGACAGCGTGTCGAACAAGGCAGTTACCTTCCCAGCCGCGGATGCGCCGGGGTCAAGGTTACGGGGCGGCGGGCGGTACGGCCCGCCTCGCAGGCATCAGGCCTTGCTCACAGCAGGCCGCGCCCGCCGTCGACGTAGATCACCTGCCCGGTGACATAACCCGCCTCCTCGCCCGCGAAGAACCGCACCGCGTTCGCGACGTCCTCGGGCACGCCGCCGCGCCGGACGGGGATCGACGACGCGACCTGCTCGCGCATCTGGTCGATGGTCGTCCCGATGCGCTCGGCGGTCGCCTTCGTCATCGCCGTCTCGATGAACCCGGGAGCGATCGCGTTGGCGGTGACGCCGAACGGGCCGAGCTCGATCGCCAGGGTCTTGGTGAATCCCTGCAGTCCCGCCTTGGCGGTCGCGTAGTTGGCCTGGCCCCGGTTGCCGAGCGCGGACGTCGAGGACATGCAGACGATGCGGCCGTAGCGGGCCTCGACCATGTGCTTCTGGGCGATCTGGCTGCACAGGAAAGCGCCGCGCAGGTGGACCTGCATCACCGTGGTCCAGTCGTCGTCGCTCATCTTGAACAGCAGGTTGTCGCGCAGCACCCCGGCGTTGTTGACCAGGATGTGCAGCGCGCCGTACTCGCCGACGAGCCGGTCGACCGCGGCCTGCACCTGGTCGCGCTCGGACACGTCCGCGGAGAGCGCGAGCGCCGCGCCGCCGGCCGAGGTGATCTCGTTCACGACCGATCGGGCGGCCGGTTCGGTGAGGTCGAGGACGCCGACCCGCGCGCCGTCCGCCGCCAGGCGACGTGCGATCGCCGCGCCGATCCCTTGGGCTGCGCCGGTCACCAGCGCGACGCGATCCTGCACTCCTGGCACGAAGGGCTCCTCTCGAGACGTCAGCGGGACAGCACCCGGCGCACGCCGTCGAGCCAGCGCTCCGGGTCGGACGCCTTCTGCGCCCAGAACCTAGCGACCTCCGCGTGCGGCACGATCAGGAACCGCTCGGCGGCGATCCCGTCGGCGACCGCGGCGGCCACCGCCTCGGCCGGCAGGATGTCGCCGGACGCGGCGACGGCCCGCGCTGCCGGTTCGCCCGCGGCCAGCGGATCGAGCAGCAGCGGGGTCGCCACGCCCAGCGGGCAGACGACGCTCACGGCGATCCCGCGCCCGCCGTAGGTCACCGCCAGCCACTCGGCCAGGCCCACCGCGGCGTGTTTCGAGGCGGTGTACGGCGCGTCTCCCGGCGAGGTCAGCAGCCCGGCGGCCGACGCGGTGTTGACCAGGTAGCCGCTGCCCCGCGCCAGCATCGCGGGCAGGACGGCCCGGGCCGCCCACGCGTGGGCGAGGACGTGGACCTCGAACGCGCGTCGCCACACCTCCGGCGGCGCGTCCAGACCCGCGCCGGTGCTGATGCCGGCGTTGGAGCAGAGGACGTCCACCCGGCCGTATCGGGTCTCCACGGCACCGACCGCGGCGGCGACCGCGTGCTGATCCGCGACGTCCAACTGCCGAGCCTCACCACCGATCTCGTCGGCCACAGCCGCCGCCCGGTCACCGTCGAGGTCGGTGACGACCACGGTGGCCGCGCCGTCGGCGGCGAACCGGCGGGCCATCGCGGCGCCTATGCCGCTGCCCGCACCGGTCACCATCACGACCTTGCCCTCGATGTCCATCAGGAGTCCTGTCCGATCCGGCGCAGGACCTCGCCCAGCAATTCGGCTGAGGGCACCTCTGGGGTCGGTAACAGGGCGAGGACGGGCGTCCCGATCCCAGCCTCGATGTAGGCGTTGATGCGGTCGCGGCACTCGTCAGGGCTCCCGTGCACCACCAATTCGTCAACGAGGTCGTCCGGCAACGCGGCCACGGCGGCCTTCCGGTCTCCGGAGCGCCAGGCCTCCTGCATCGGCCGCAGCCGGTCGCCACGCCCCAGCCAGTCGTGGAAGGCGGCATACGCCGGCACGGTGAGATACGCGGCGATCATCATGCGCGCGACGCGGCGCGCATGGTCACGGTCGCCGGTCGGGCAGACGAAGATCCGGGCGACCACCTCACCGCCAGGATTCCCGATGGCCTCGAGACAGCGTGCGACATCCTCGGGCGCCAGCCAGTTCAGGATCGCTCCGTCCGCCTCCCGTCCTGCGAGACGCAACATCTGGGGGCGCAACGCCGCGAGCATCACCGGTACCGGCGTTGCGGGTGGGTTCTCGAGCCGGAACCGGTGAACGGCGAACGTGTCCAACGACGCGTCGACCCGTTCCCCGCTCAGCGCCCGGCGCACGAACCGCAGGACGTCACGGGTGCGCCGGTAGGGGCGGTCGAAGTCCAGGCCGTTCCACTCGCTCACGATCGTCGGCGAAGACGCACCGAGCCCGAGCACGAAGCGTCCCGGCGCCGCTGCCGCCAAGGTCGCCGCGGACATCGCGATCAGCGCGGGACCCCGGGTGAACACCGGAACGATCGCCGTCCCGAGCCGGAGCGACGGCTCCCAGACCGCCGCGAGCGCCAGCGGGGTGAACGCGTCGGCGCCGGCGACCTCCGCGGTCCACAGGTCGGTGTAGCCGAGGTCCGGCAGCGCCCGGACGAGGTCGCGGTGTTCGAGCAGGGGCATACCCGCGAGCGGGACGGTGAGCCCGAGCGACCTCATCGCGATCCCGCGTAGGCCCGCAGTTCCTCCCTTGCCACCGAGCGCAGGTGTACCTCGTCCGGACCGTCGGCGAGGTGCAGAGTGCGCAACTGGGCCCACATCCCGGCCAACGGGGTCTCCCCGGACACTCCGGCCGCGCCGTGGGCCTGGATGGCGCGGTCGAGGACGAACGACGCCGCCCGCGGAGCCGCGACCTTGATCGCCGCGATCTCCGTGCGGGCCTGCCGCGCGCCGACCGTGTCGATGAGCCACGCTGTCTTGAGCACGAGCAGCCGGGCCTGCTCGATCGCCAGGCGGGATTCGGCGATCCATTCCTGCACCACGCCCTGACGCGCGATCGGCGCGCCGAAGGCCACCCGGGTAGAGGCCCGCTCGCACATCATGGCCAGGGCCCGCTCGGCCATCCCGAGGCTGCGCATGCAGTGGTGGATCCGGCCCGGGCCGAGCCGGGCCTGCGCCATCATGAACCCGCCACCCTGCGAACCCAGGAGGTGATCGGCAGAGATCCTGACGTTATGGAAGTCGATGATCCCGTGCCCGCCGTGCGGGGCGTCGTCGTAGCCGAAGACGGTCGTGGACCGCTCCCGCGTCACGCCGGCACTGTCCAGGGGCACAAGGATCATCGAGTGGCGCCGGTGGCGGTCGGCGTCCGGGTCCGACACTCCCATCACGACGGCGACTGCGCACTCGGGGCGCATGGCACCCGTCGACCACCACTTGCGCCCGTTGACCACATAGTCCGCGCCGTCGCGGCTTATCGTCGCTGCGATGTTGGTGGCGTCCGAGGACGCGACATCGGGTTCGGTCATCGAGAAGCACGACCGGATCCGGCCGTCGAGCAGCGGCTGCAGCCACCGTTCGTGTTGTGCCTGCGTGCCGAACATGGCCAGCAGTTCCATGTTGCCGGTGTCGGGAGCGCTGCAGTTCATCGCCTCGGGGGCCAGAGCGGGAGACCGGCCGGACAGTTCGGCGAGCGGCGCGTAGTCGAGCACGGACAGCCCGGCACCGAACCGGTCGTCCGGCAGGAACAGGTTCCACAGCCCCTGCCGGCGGGCGACGTCCTTCAAGTACGTGAGGACGGCGGGCGTGCGGAACGCGTCCCCCTCGGCGCGGGCTACGGCCGCCTGCTCCTCGAATTCGAGTTCCGCCGGATAGACGTGCTCGTCGAGAAAGCGGCGCAGCTGCTCCTGCAGCGCCTGCGACCGGTCACTGTGGGAGAAGTCCATCCGTCCTCATTCCTCATCGAGGCATCTGGCGGCAGCGTCGAGCAGCTCCGGCACCGCCGGGCCGAAGTCGGCGAATCCCTCCCCGACGGTGGCGCCTTGCAGAAACCGGTGGTGAATCCCTTCCGCGACGACCGCAAGCTTGAAATAGCCGAAGGCCACGTACCACGGCAGCCGGGACAGATCACAGCCGGAGCCGGCGGCGTAGCGCGCGACGAACTGGCCCGGCGCCAGGAATCCGCGCTGCGGTGAGAGGTGCGGCATGACGAAATTCCCCTCGGCGGCGAGGGTCTGGTAGACCACCAGGAGGCCGACGTCGGTGAGCGGGTCGCCGATCGTCGCCATCTCCCAGTCGACGACGGCGGCGATCTCAGTGAGATCCGGACCGAACAGCACGTTGGTGAGTCGGTAGTCACCGTGCACGACGGTGGGCACTCCCTGCTCCGGAAGGGTCGCGGTCAACCGCTCGACCACACGGTCCAGTTCGGCGCGCGGCGAGGTCTGCGAGGCCTGCCATTGGGCCGACCACCGGCGCACCTGCCGGGCCAGGAAACCGTTCGGACGGCCGAAGTCCGCCAGACCTAAGCCGTCCGGGGAGTGCCGGTGCAGTGCCACGAGCGTGTCGACCAACTTCTCGCAGCAGCGGCGAGCGACGGCAGCGTCGACCCGGGCCAAGATCTCGGCGCCGTCGAGCACCAGCCCGTCGACGAACTGCATCAGATAGAACGGCGCACCCATGACGGTCACGTCCGCGCAGAAGGCGACCGGCCCCGGAACCGGCACGTCGGTCCCGTGCAGTGCCGTGATGACGCGGAATTCGCGCGCCATGTCGTGTGCGGTCGGCAGCACGTGCGCCAGCGGCGGGCGGCGCAGCGCCCAGGTCCGAGTGCCGTCGGTGATGCGGTAGGTCAGGTTGGACTTGCCGCCGGCGATCACCGCGCCGTCCAACGGTCCGGACCGCAGCCCCGGACAGGCCCCGTCGAGCCACCGCTCCAGCGCCTCGACGTCGACGCCGGGGAGCGCGGTCACAGCCGGCGACGCTACGCGACCGCGACGTGGAAGAGGCTGCCGACGCCGTAGGTGACGGCGGCGGCGAGTCCACCGAGGACGAGTTGGCGCGTTCCGGAGTACAGCCAACTGCGGGTGGTGAAGCGAGCGGTCACGGCTCCGGCGGCGAACAGCGCGACCAGCGCCAGCAGCGCGGAGATCAGCACGGTGGTAGCGCCCAGCAGGTAGGGCAGCAGCGGGATGAAGGCGCCGACGGCGAAGGACGCGAGCGAGGACACGGCCGCCAGCCGCGGGCTCGGCAGCGAATTGGGGTCGATGCCGAGCTCCTCCTGGGCGTGGATCTGCAGCGCCTGCTCCGGGTCGCGGGACAGCTGGTGCGCGACCGCGGTGGCCAGCTCCGGCTCGACCCCGCGGGCGACGAACGATTGCGCGAGTTCCTGCTGTTCGGCGGCGGCGTTGTGGGTGAGCTCGTGGCGCTCCTTCTCCAGCTCGGCCAGCGTGGACTCGTTCTGGCTCTGCACCGAGACGTATTCGCCGGTCGCCATCGAGAACGCGCCGGCCACCAGTCCGGCGAACCCCGCCAGCACGACCGTGCGGGCCTGCACCCGGTCACCGGCGAACCCGACGATCAGCGCGAAGTTGGAGACGAGGCCGTCCATCATCCCGAAGACGGTCGGGCGCAGCCATCCGCCCGTGACGTCGCGGTGCTGGTGGTGGATCTCGGTGGGGCCGCCCGCCGGGCGCGCCGCGGGGTGTGCCGCCTCGGCGACCTCACTGGTCCGGTCGGCCATCGGCGGCGACCTCCTTGTGTTCCTCGTCCTCGGTCACCGTCGCGGCACCGTCCCGGCGGCGCCGGTAGGGATCCGGCTCGCGCTGGGCGGCGAACCCACCCCGCGACACGAACACCGCCGTCGCCAGGAGGAAGACGATGATGCTGGTCCAGTCGTTGAGCCGCAGGCCGAGGAAATGGTTGGCGTGGTCGGTGCGCAGCGCCTCGATCCAGCCGCGTCCGGCGGTGTAGGCCATGACGTACAGCGCGATGGCGGTGCCTCCGCCCATCCGGCGCCTGCGGTCGAGGTAGAGCAGGAGCAGCGCCACCCCGACGTCCCAGAGGCACTCGTAGAGGAACGTCGGCTGATAGTGGGCAGCGAGCACCGCGTTCCCGGCCGGGCAGCGCTCGCCGCCGGAGGCGACGCCGCCGGCCTGCGCGTGCCCGACGGTGATGTCGAGGCAGTGGATCTGCAGTCCCCAAGGCAAGCTGGTGGGGCCGCCGTAGAGCTCGTTGTTGAACCAGTTGCCCCAGCGGCCGATCGCCTGCGCCAGGGCGACTCCGGGCACGGCCGCGTCGGCGAAGACCGGCAGTGAGACGCCCTTTCGTCGGCAGCCGATCCAGGCGCCGACGGCGCCCAGCGCGATCGCGCCCCAGATCCCCAGCCCGCCGTCCCAGATCTTGACCGCGTCGAGCGGATGCCTCCCGGCGCCGAAATACAGCTCCGGATCGGTCACGACGTGGTACAGGCGCCCGCCGATGATCCCGAAGACGATCGCCCAGCCGGCGATGTCCCAGACCTCTTCGCGGCGACCGCCGCGGGCCTGGAACCGGCGCGCGGTGAGAGTCAGGGCCACGACGATGCCGAGGACGATGCACAGGGCGTAGGCGCGGATCGGCAGCGGACCAAGATGCCAGACGCTCTGCGCCGGGCTCGGGATCCAGGCCACCGGTTGCACGGGTTAACGGTAGTGGCTGAGGGCGCTGGCCTAGGTTCGGTTCTCATGGCGGACGACATGCGTGCCCTGGTGGTGACCCGCAACGGCGGGCCGGAGGTTCTCGAGGTGCAAGGACGGGAGGTGCCCGCCCCGGCAGTCGGCGAGCTGGTCGTGGACGTGGCGGCGTCCGGCGTCAACTTCATCGACGTCTACCGCCGCCAGGGCGTGTATCCGGTGCAGACGCCCTTCGTGCTCGGAGGCGAGTGCGCCGGGACGGTTCGCGCCGTGGGACCCGGGGTGTACGGCTTTGCGGTCGGCGATGTGGTCGCCTCGGCCTCGGCGCAAGGTAGCCACGCCGGCGCGGCGGTCCTGCCCGCGGCGCAGACGGTGCACGTTCCGCCCGGGCTCGATCCCGCGCTGGCCGCGGCGACGATGTTGCAGGGCATGACGGCGCACTACCTGATCAATTCGACCTACGCCGTGCAGCCGGGCGATTGGACCCTCGTGCACGCCGCCGCCGGCGGGGTGGGGCAGCTGCTGGTGCAGATGATCAAGGCGAAGGGCGCGCACGTCGTGGCGACCACCGGCACAGCGGAGAAGGCGGAGATCGCCCGGTCGCGGGGGGCGGACGCCGTTCTGCGCTACGACGAGGTCGACGACCTGGCGGCGGCAGTCCGGGCGGCGTCCGACGGCGGCGTCCAGGTGGCATACGACGGGGTCGGTCGAGCGACGTTCGAGGCGTCACTGGCGTCGCTGCGGGTCCGCGGGATGCTCGCGCTGTTCGGCGCGGCCAGCGGGCAAGTGCCGCCGTTCGACCTGCAGCGGCTCAACGCCGCCGGCTCGTTGTTCGTCACCCGCCCGACGCTTGCTCACTACGTCAGCACTCCTGACGAATTGGCGTGGCGGGCCGGCGAGGTGTTGGGCGCCCTCGCAGACGCATCGCTCGAGGTCGAGATCGGCAGGCGCTATCCGTTGGACGACGCGCGGCGCGCCTACGAGGACCTGGAGGGCCGGCGCAGCACCGGAAAGCTCCTCTTGATCCCGTAGCAGGTCCGGTCCGGCTCCCCTCCTTTCGGCGGCTCAGCCTCTGATGAGAGGCTGAGCAGCCATTCTCGGCGCGGAACCGCCTGAGGTGCGCGCCGCCGGCCCTCGGGGTTCGGCCCGGCTGGCAGGTTGTTGCCGAGGCGGACATATCGGGCTCGGCGGGTTGACCAGCCCCGCTCCGGGCTGCGACCGTCCTCGTTGATCAACGCTTCCCGGCCCGGAGGTGGCCCGTGTCCCGCAGCCCGTACCGACTCGGCATCCTTGCCGCGGTGCTCCTCGCCGCGATGCTCGTGCCGACGACCGCGTCCGCGACCGGCTACGTCCGCGGGATGGACGTGTCCAGTCACCAGGGCGCGGTGGACTGGGCAGCCGCCTATAAGGCCGGTGCCCGCTTCGCGTACGTCAAAGCGACCGAGGGCACCGGCTACGTGAATCCCTACTTCAGCCAGCAGTACAACGGCTCCCACCGCGTCGGGATGATCAGGGGTGCGTATCACTTCGCGCGCCCGGAACTCGCGTCGGGCAAGGCCCAGGCGGACTACTTCGTCAACCACGGCGGCGGCTGGTCGGCCGATGGGCGCACCCTGCCGCCGGCGCTCGACATGGAGTGGAACCCCTACGGCGGAGACGCGTGCTACGGCGTGAGCAAGGCCGCCATGGTGAGCTGGATCCACGCCTTCTCGAAGGAGGTCCACGCGCGGACCGGACGCCATCCGGTCATCTACGCCGGCACATCCTGGTGGAAGCTCTGCACCGGCGGTTACACCGGGTTCGGCAAGACGAACCCGCTGTGGGTGCCCCGGTGGAGCAAGACGATCGGTCCGCTGCCGGCGGGCTGGACGAAGTGGAGGTTCTGGCAGTTCAACGACGACCACGGGTCGCTCCCGGGCGACCAGGACCGGTTCAACGGGGGCATGAGCGCCCTGAAAGCGTTCGCCAAGGGTTGACCCCGACAGCGGTCTCAGGGTCGGGAGCGGACCCCGGCGGCAAGTTCTTCGGCGAACCGGCGCACCGCGGCGACACCCCGATCGTCGGGTGCGTCGAGCATCCGCCGTACCAGCGCGGAGCCGACGATCACGCCGTCGGCGAAGGCCGCCACCTCGGCTGCCTGCGCGCCGCTAGACACGCCGAGCCCCACGCACACCGGGATCTCCGGCGCGAGCGACCGGACGCGCGCTACCAGCCGCGCCGCCGCGTCGCCCACAGCCGCGCGGCTGCCCGTCACGCCCATCGTCGAGGCGGCGTAGACGAACCCGCGTGATGCGCCGGCGGTCGCGGCGATACGGTCGTCGGTCGAGGACGGCGCGACGAGGAAGACCCGGTCGAGCCCGTGGGCGTCGCTCGCCTCGAGCCATGGACCCGCCTCGTCCGGGATGAGGTCGGGAGTGATGATCCCCGAGCCGCCGGCGGCGGCGAGGTCAGCGGCGAATCGGTCGACGCCGAAATGGTCGATCGGATTCCAGTAGGACATCACCGCGGCCGCGGCACCGGCGTCGTGGACGCCCGATACCGCGCGCAGGACGTCGCGCAGCCCGACCCCGGCTCGGACCGCAACCTCTGCTGCGGCCTGGATGGTGGGGCCGTCCATGACGGGGTCGCTGTACGGGACGCCGACCTCGACGACGTCGACGCCGCCTGCCACCATCGCCCGCATTGCCTCGATCGACAGGGCTACTGATGGATAGCCGACCGGCAGGTATCCGATCAGCGCGGCGCGACCGTCAGCGCGGGCCTTCGCCAGCGCGTCGGAGAGCGCGGTCACCCGCCGGTCTCCGGCTCGTCGAGGCCGAACCAGCGCACCGCGGTCTCGACGTCCTTGTCGCCTCGTCCTGACAGGTTGACCAGGATTACTGAGGATGACCCGAGCTCGCGGCCCAACTGCAGCGCTCCCGCCAGCGCGTGCGCCGACTCGATGGCGGGAATGATGCCCTCGGTGCGCGACAGCAGCGAAAAGGCGTCCATCGCCTCGGCGTCAGTGATCGGGCGGTATTCGGCGCGGCCGATGTCGTGCAGGTAGGAGTGTTCCGGTCCCACGCCGGGATAGTCGAGGCCCGCAGAGATCGAATGCGACTCGATCGTCTGCCCGTTCTCGTCCTGCAACAGGTAGGAGCGGGCGCCGTGCAGCACACCCGGCGCGCCTCCGGTGATCGTGGCAGCGTGTCTGCCGCTCTCGATGCCCTCGCCGCCGGCTTCGAACCCGACCAACCGCACCGACTCGTCGGGCACGAACGCGGTGAAGATTCCTATCGCATTGGACCCGCCGCCGACGCACGCGGCGACCGCGTCGGGCAGCCGCCCGCATCGCTCCAGGATCTGCGCGCGGGCCTCGTCGCCGATCACCCGCTGGTATTCGCGGACCATCAGCGGGAACGGGTGCGGCCCGGCGACCGTCCCGAAGAGATAGTTGGTCGTCTCGACGTTGGTGACCCAGTCGCGCATCGCCTCGTTGATGGCGTCCTTGAGCGTGCGCGATCCGGTGGTCACCGGAATGACCTCCGCGCCCAGCAGCCGCATCCGCGCCACGTTGAGCGCCTGCCGCCGGGTGTCCTCCTCGCCCATGTACACCGTGCAGTCCAGGCCCATCAGTGCGGCCGCGGTCGCCGTGGCCACCCCGTGCTGCCCGGCGCCGGTCTCGGCGATCACCCGTTTCTTGCCGATGCGGCGGGTGAGCAGCGCCTGGCCCAACACATTGTTGATCTTGTGTGATCCGGTGTGGTTCAGGTCCTCGCGCTTGAGCAGCACCCGGGCGCCGCCGGCCTGCTCGGAGAAGCGGGGCGCGTCGGTGAGCGGCGACGGTCGTCCGGTGTAGTCGCGCAGCAGGCCCCGCAGCTCGGTCTGGAACTCGGGATCGGTGCGGGTCTGCTCGAAGGCCTCGGTGAGCTCGTCGACGGCGGCCACGAGCGCTTCCGGAACGAACCGGCCGCCGTAGCGGCCGAAGTGGCCGGTGGCGTCAGGGACGGCCGAAGACACGACGCCAGCCTACCGTCCGGAGCCGGCCGGCCACGCGCGTCGTAGCGTGACAGGAGGACGGGAGGAGGGCCGCGGTGGGCGACGTCGACGGCTATCGGGCCCCGCCGCCGTTCACGCCGCCGTCGCTGCGCACCGGCCCGCTGCACCTGCCTGGAGTGGGAACGGCCCAGGTCAGGCGCCCGCCGCCGGCGCCGACCCGCCGGCTGCTGGGCGTGGTTCTCGCCGCCGTGGGCGCCGCGGCCGTGGCCTTGGCCCTCCTCGGGGTGGACCGGATGACGAGCCCCTCCTTGCGCCGGCTCAGCCTGCCGCTCTCGGTCGCGGAATTCCGGCTGCAGCACGCGCTGACCCCGGCGCAGGTCGACGCCCTCGCCAGCGGAGGCAGTTTCGCCGGGTTCGGCACGGCCCAGCTGAAGTCCGCGCAGGTCGGGGTCTACGGCGAGGCAAACAGCGTCGAGCCGAAGCTGGTGCTCGTGGGACTGTCCGCGCGGGCGGATGCCGACGTCCGCGCCCGCCTGGCGAGCGCCGACGCCACCGACGTGGTCGACGACGTGGTCGCGAGCCTGGGGGCATACCCGGCCGCGCCGGTGGACCCCGGCCGACTTGGCGGCGCCGTGGAGTGCGGATCGGTGTCGGCGAACGGCGCCTCGGCCTCCCTCGGCGTGTGGGCCGACCGCTCGACGCTCGGGATCCTCGAACTGCTGGAGACCCGCAGCGCGAACTCGACCGCCGACCTCACCCGTCTGTTCCGGTCGGCCAGCGAGCATTGACCTGCGCGCGACCTGCACCGCCGCCGGTGCGGCGACCCGCTGTCGGATCAGCGATGCGCTCGCCGGACCGGGGGTCGTCGTGGGCCGCACTGATGCCGGCGCGGCCGAAAGGATCCTGTCGACGCCCGGCCCGGCAGGCGGCGCTGACTGGCGCAGCTACCGGACGTCGCCTACCGCGAGGCGCGTGGAGTGGCCGGGTGCGCGCCGGCCGTGACAAGTTCGGCGACTGCGTGGCGGGGGTCACTGTTGGTGACCAGCCCCTCACCCACCAACACGGCGTCGGCACCGGCCGCCGCGTACTCGATGAGGTCGAGCGGACTGCGCACCCCGGACTCAGCGATCTTGACGATCTCGTTCGGCAGGCCGGGCGCGATCCGTTCGAAGGTGGAGCGGTCGACGTCGAGGGTCTTGAGGTTGCGTGCATTGACGCCGAGCACCCGCGCACCGGCGTCGAGGGCCCGGCTCGCCTCCTCCTCGGTGTGCACCTCGACCAGGGCGGTCATCCCGAGGGATTCGACCCGCTCGCGCAACCCGATGAGGGTGTTCTGGTCGAGCGCGGCGACGATCAGCAGGACGACGTCCGCGCCGTGCGCCCGGGCCTCGTGCACCTGGTAGCTGTTGACGACGAAGTCCTTGCGCAGCACCGGAACGTGCACGGCGGCCCGGACCTCGTCGAGATCGGCGAGGGAGCCGCCGAAGCGCCGCTCCTCGGTGAGGACGCTGATCATCCGCGCGCCGCCCGCCTGGTACTCGGCCGCTAGTGCGGCCGGGTCGCTGATCGTGGCGAGCGCGCCGCGTGACGGGCTGCGTCGCTTGACCTCGGCGATGACCCCGACGCCGGGCGCGCGCAGCGCCGCCAGGGCGTCGATCGCCGGGCGCGCCGTGGCGGCGCGCTCCTTGATCACAGGAAAAGGAACCTTGGCGGCGCGAGCCGCAACGTCCTCGCAGACGCCGGCGACGATGTCGCCCAGCACGTCAGCCACAGCGGCGGGTCCCCCAAAGCGTCAGGCGTCTTTCGGTCAGACTAGCGACGCATCCGACCGCCACCCCCGCGGGGTGTGATCACGCTGGGGAATCAGTGGGATCCTCGCCGCGCTCGAGCGCAGACCACAGCGAGGCTTCCGCGCGGGCCCGCTCGCTGCCGTCCTCGGACCCCTGGGCCCGGGGCGCGTCGTAGCGCGAGGACAGTTCCGACCACCGGGTCCCGCGTACGGCGACCGCGACGCCGACCACGACGAGCAGCGCGCCGGCCGCCGCGGACAGCGTCGGCCACAGCAGCGACGCGGTGACGTGCGGGCGCGCGGCGGCGGACACGCTGACGAGCGGATGCCGCGCGCGCACCAGTTCCCGCGCCCGCCCGGCTCCGACCGCGGCGGCGGCCGCGATCGAGCGCTCGGCCAGCACCCCGCCGGCGACGGCGACGAGCACGCCGACACCGCGGCGGGCCCAGCCGCGGGTGGCCACCACGGCGACGGCGCCGGCGAGCGCCACGAGAGCGCAGGCGGTCGGCGCGGCGTCGAGCACTCGCCCGGCCAGGGGCAGAACGTCGGGCCGGAACGGATGCGGGCGAAGCGTCGTCACCGTCTGCCAGGTCCGGGTCGCCAGGGCCAGCGCGGCGGCCCCGGCGAGCACCTGCAGCACCAGGACGGTGGCGTATTCGGCGCGCGCTCTCATGTCGCTCCGCAAGCGGCAGGTGAACTGCGCGGACCCGTCATGCCGGCTCGATGCGCCGCAGGGTCTCGGCGGTGGCGATCGCCTGGAGCACCGCCCGAGCCTTGTTCCGGGTCTCCTTCTCCTCGAGCTGCGGGACGCTGTCGGCGACGATCCCTGCGGACGCCTGCACGTGCGCGCGCCCGTCGCGCATCACGGCGGTCCGGATGGCGATCGCCATGTCCAGGTCGCCGGCGGCGTCGAGATAGCCGACGGCGCCGCCGTAGATGCCGCGGCGCACCGGCTCGAGCTCTTCGATCAGCTCCATCGCCCGGACCTTCGGCGCGCCGGTGAGGGTGCCGGCCGGGAATGTGGCGGTGAGGACGTCGAAGGCGTCCTTGCCGTCGGCGACCTGCGCCTCCACCGTCGAGACGATGTGCCAGACGTGGCTGTACCGCTCCACGGCGCCGAACTCGACCACCTCGACGCTGCCCGGGGCGGCGACCCGGCCCAGGTCGTTGCGGGCGAGGTCGACGAGCATCACGTGCTCGGCCTGTTCCTTCGGATCCCGTACGAGTTCGGCGGCGAGTGCGGCGTCGCGCTCGGCGGTCTCGCCACGCCGGCGGGTGCCGGCGATCGGGTGCAGCACCGCCCGTCCTTCTTTCACCGTCACCAGCGCCTCAGGGCTGCACCCCACGACGTCGACGTCGTCGGTGCGCAGGAAGTACATGTACGGCGACGGGTTCAGGGTGCGCAGCACCCGGTAGACGTCGAGCGGGTCCGCGGATGTGTCGACGGTGAAGCGCTGCCCGACCTGGATCTGGAACACCTCACCGGCGCGAACCGCCTCGAGGGCCTGCTCGACGGCCGGCTGGTACTCCCCGGGCGGGGTGCGTGAGACCGCCTCCTTGGGCGGCGGCTGCGAGAGGGTCGCCACCGTGGCGGGGGCCGGCTGGGCGAGCGCCCGCTGCATCCGGTCGAGGCGTGCGGTGGCGTCGGCATAGGCGGCGTCGAGATCGCCCGCGGTCATCGCCGGGTCCAGCAGCGCGTTCGCGAGCAGCACGACCGAACACTGGTGATGATCGACCGCGGCGAGGTCGGTGACGAGCAGCATCGCCAACTCGGGCAGGTGCAGCTCGTCCGCGGCCTTGTCCGGCAGCCGTTCCAGCGACCGGACGACGTCGTAGGACAGGTATCCGACGAACCCTCCGGTCAGTGGCGGCAGCCCCGGCAGCCGCGGACCGTTCAAGGCTCGCCAGGCGCCGCCGAGCACCTCCAGCGCGCCGCCGTCTTCGGTGAGCCCCGCCGGTACGGAACCGCTCCAGCGGGCGCGTCCGGCGCGCTCGGTCAACGACGCGACGGCGTGCACGCCCACGAACGACCAACGGGAGAAGGACGCGCCGGGCTCGGCGGACTCGAGCAGGAACGTGCCGGGGCGTCCGGCGGCGAGCTTGCGGTAGACGCCGACGGGCGTCTCGGCGTCGGCGAAGACCGTGCGGCTGATCGGCACCATCCGGTGCGTGAGTTTGAGCTGGTCGAGGTCGGCGCGCCTGATCATCCGGGGGCCCGGCGAAGGTGCGGAGCGGTCTGAGGGCGGTTGCCTGGGGTCACGACCGGACCTCGAGCGGGGCGGCGTCGAAACAGGTGCGCTCGCCGGTGTGGCAGGCCGGCCCGATCTGGTCGACCTTCACCAGCAGTGCGTCGCCGTCGCAGTCGAGCGCCACCGACTTGACGTGCTGCGCGTGGCCGCTGGTCTCGCCCTTGACCCAGTACTGCTGCCGCGAGCGGGACCAGTAGGTGGCGCGGCCGGTCGTGAGGGTGCGGTGCAGGGCTTCGTCGTCCATCCACCCGACCATCAGCACCTCACCGCTGTCGTGCTGTTGCACCACGGCCACGACCAGGCCCGCGGCGTCGCGCTTGAGGCGCGCCGCGATCGCCGGGTCGAGCTCGGACGCGGTTGCGGGCGGCACGGCTACCGATTGTGCCGTCTGGCCGCCGGTTACGCCGTCGCCGCCGCCGGGAGGTCGATCGTCACGGTGCTTCCGTGCTCGACATCGCTGTCGAACCGGACGGCGCCGCCGTGCGCCCGGACGGTCGACTCGACGATGGCCAGTCCCAGCCCGGTGCCGCCGCGTGCCCGGGACCGGGCGCGGTCGGCCCGCCAGAACCGTTCGAAGACGTGCGCTGCCTGGTCCGGCGGGAGGCCGGGGCCGGAGTCGAGCACCTGCACGCGCACCCAGTCGCCGACCGGGACGGCGCGTACGGCGATCGGGCCCTCGGCGCGGGTGTGCATCGCGGCGTTCGTCACCAGGTTGCGCACCGCATGCACCAGTTGGTCGCGGTCGCCGACGACCTGCAGCCCCGGCGCCACCTCCAGGTCGACACGCCGCTCCGGATAGGCCGCCCGCGAGCCGGATACCACGTCGTCGAGGACGTCGGCGATCTCGAGCAGCTCACGTTCGGGAGCGTTGTTCCGGTCGCCGCGGGCCAGGACCAGCAGGTCATCCACCAGCCTGGACATGCGGGTGCCCTCGGCCTCGATCCGCGAGAGGTTGTCGTCCTCGGTCTCGCCGGCCGCTCGCTGCATCCGGGCCAGCTCTGCGTAGCCACGGATCGAGGTGAGCGGCGTGCGCAGCTCGTGGGAGGCGTCGGCGAGGAACTGCCGCATCCGTCGCTCGCTCTCCAACCGGGCCGCGAACTGCGTCTCCACCGCCGCCAGCAGCGTGTTCATCGACTGCGCCAGCTGACCGACCTCGCTTTCGGGATCGCCCTCCGGAACCCGCCGGTCCAACCCGCGTCCTTCCGGGGAGACCTCGGCGGCGACCTCCTGCGCGGTCTCCGTGACCCGGTGCAGCCGGCGCAGGGTGAAGCGCACGCCGTAGCTCGTCGCGACCAGGGCGATGACAACGCCCGCCGCGCCGATGATCAGCTCGAGCGCGATCAGCCGGTGCAGGGTGCGTTGGACCTCGTCGGTCGCCAGGCCGGTCACCACTCCGTAGGTTCCGGCCGGGCCGCCGGAGTCCGCGAAATCGACCGGGCGGACCTGCACCCGAAGCTCATGGCCGCGGTAGTGGACCGTCCGGGGCTGCTTGCTCAGCAGGAGGTTTCGGGCCATCGCGTGCGGCAGCTGCACCAGGCTCAGGCCCGCGTTCGCACCGAGGGTCTTGATCTTAGGTGCGCCCGTCCGGTCGACGATGTTGACCCACTCGTGCTCGGCCTGGGGTCCGCGCGGACTGCATACGCCGCGGGCGAAGCAGTTCTGGAAGTAGTGCGCGGTCTGCATCGACGCCGAGGAGAGCTGCTGGTCGAGGCGGTTGTAGAGGAACGGCCGCAGCGCGAAGTAGGTGCCGCCGCCGGTGAAGATCACGATGAGGACGACGAGGGCGGCCGCCCCGGTGACCAGTTGGGCGGACAGGCTGCGCGGCAGGATGTGTTCGCTGCGTGTCGGCAGCCGCCACCGCGGGCGCTCCGGCGCGGCCGGGTGAGGCTGCTCTGGCGGGACGAGCCGGTGCGTGGAGTCCGGCGGAGCGGTCGGGGTGGTGGCCATCAACGAGCCAGGGTGGCACGCCCAGCCATAGGGAGGCTGTGCGTGTTCGCAGCCGGGAGGATCAGCGCCGTGGCGCCTTGATCACATAGCCGGCCCCGCGGACCGTGTGGATGAGCTTCGGGTCGACGTTGTCGACCTTCTTGCGCAGATACCCGATGTAGAGCTCGACGATGTTGGACTGCCCCTGGAAGTCGTACTTCCACACCCGGTCGAGAATCTGGGCCTTGGAGAGGACGACCCGCTCGTTGCGCATCAGGTAGCGGAGCAGCTCGAACTCGGTGGCCGTCAGGTGCGCCTCCTCGCCGGCGCGGGTCACCTCGTGGCTGTTCTCGTCGAGTTCCAGGTCGGCGATCCGCAGGACGCCGTCGCGGCCCTCCTCCGGCGCGGAGCGGCGCAGCACCGCGTGCACGCGGGCCAGCAACTCTTCGATGCTGAAGGGTTTGACGACGTAGTCGTCGGCGCCGGCACGCAGCCCGCCGATCCGGTCGCCGGCGGTGTCGCGCGCGGTCAGGAAGATGACCGGCACCTGGGATCCGGCCGTGCGCAGGTTTTGGAGCACCCCGAGGCCGTCGAGGCCCGGCATCATCACGTCGAGGACGACGAGGTCCGGGTCGGTTTCCGCGACCTTGGCCAGCGCCGCGACGCCGCTGTCGGCGGTGACCGTCTCGAACCCGTCGAAGCGCAGGGCGGACGAGACCAGATGTGTCACGTTCTCTTCGTCGTCGACGACCAGGACGCGACGCCTGGTCGGCCGGACGGTCGCGGTGGCTGCGCTCATCGAGAAACTCCTTGCCGACTGTGGGGCTGCTGTACCCACTCTGAGGACAACGCCTGAGGGGAGCCTGGTTGTTCCCTGTGAAGTGGATAGGCGGCGAGGCGCCGCGTCAGCGGACCGGCAGATCCGCCGCCCGCAGCGCGTCCTTCACCGCACCGATCGTCAGCTCGCGGAAGTGGAACACGCTCGCGGCCAGCAACGCGTCGGCACCGGCTGCGACGGCCGGGGCGAAGTCGGCGAGCTTCCCGGCGCCGCCGCTGGCGATCACCGGCACCCGAACCGCCGCGCGGACCAGGCGGATCAGTTCCAGGTCGTACCCGTCCTTGGTGCCGTCGGCGTCCATCGAGTTCAGCAGAACCTCCCCGGCGCCCAGGTCCGTCGCGCGACGCGCCCAGTCGACGGCGTCGATCCCGGTCCCCCGGCGCCCGCCGTGAGTGGTGACCTCGAACCCGCTGGGTGTGGGGCGGTCGCCGGCGGGCACGCGTCGCGCGTCCACCGACAGCACCAGGACCTGCCGCCCGAACCGCTCGGCGATCTCATCGATCACCGCCGGGCGGGCCACGGCCGCGGTGTTGACCCCCACCTTGTCCGCGCCCGCCCGCAGCAAGGCGTCGACGTCGGCGACGCTGCGGATTCCCCCGCCGACGGTCAGCGGGATGAACACCTGCTCGGCGGTGCGGCGCACGGCCTCGTAGGTGGTGCGGCGGCCCCCGGAGGAGGCGGTGATGTCGAGGAAGGTGAGCTCGTCGGCGCCCTCGGCGTCGTACCGCGCGGCCAGTTCGACCGGGTCACCGGCGTCGCGAAGTCCGGTGAACCGCACGCCCTTGACGACCCGGCCCGCGTCGACGTCGAGGCACGGGATGACGCGGACAGCGAGAGTCATCCGACCGCGGCCAGCGCCTCGCGCAGCGTGAAGGCGCCGGCATAGAGGGCCTTGCCGACGATGGCGCCCTCGACACCCTCGCCGCCCAGCGCGGCGAGAGCGCGAAGATCTTCCAGCGAGGCGACTCCGCCGCTCGCGACCACCGGACGGTCGGTGCGCGCGCAGACGTCACGCAGCAACTGCAGGTTCGGGCCGGTCAGGGTCCCGTCGCGCCGCACGTCGGTGACGACGTACCGGGCGCACCCGTCCGCGTCCAGCCGGGCGAGGGTCTCCCAGAGGTCCCCGCCGTCCTGCGTCCAGCCGCGGGCGGCCAGGGTCGTGCCGCGCACGTCGAGCCCGACCGCGATCTTGTCGCCGTGCTCCGCGATGGCCGAGCGGACCCAGTCCGGAGACTCCAGTGCGGCGGTGCCGAGGTTGACCCGGGCGGCGCCCGTGCCCAGAGCGGCCCGCAACGACTCGTCGTCCCGGATCCCGCCGGAGAGCTCGACCGCGACGTCGAGCCGGCGGATCACGTCGGCGAGCTGGTCGCGGTTGCTGCCACGGCCGAACGCTGCGTCCAGGTCGACCAGGTGCACCCACTGGGCACCGTCGCGCTGCCAGGACAGCGCGGCCGCCAACGGGTCGCCGTACCCGGTCTCGGACCCGGCCGCGCCCTGGACCAACCGCACCGCCGACCCCGCCGCGCCGTCGACGGCCGGCCGCAGGCTCACCGCCGCCCCCGGCCGAAGAAGACCAGTCCGAGAACGGGCCCGGCGAGCACCAGGAGGAGGGCGAGCACCAGGACGTCGGTCGCCGACCGGGTCGCCACGTACGTCACGACGCTCAGGACGAGGACGAGGGCGGCCAACGCGCCGACGGCCTCGCGGCGGCCGGAGAAGCCAGGCCCGTGCCGCCAGAGCCGCAGCCGGCGCCAGGCCAGGTGGCGCTGCTCGCGCCGGCCGCGGCTACGCGCGGCGCGGTCGGCCTCGTGCCGGC
>JAICIE010000059.1 GCA_025924515.1 Jatrophihabitans sp.
AAGGTGCCGAGCTGGTACTTCCCGTCGCGGTCGGTGAAATAGGTGAACATGAAGAAGGACAACCAGTCCGGTGTCTCCTCGTTGAACGCGCCGAGAATGCGCGGGCTGTCTTCACTGCCGGAGTTGCGGTGCAGGAGCTCCTCCGCCTCCTCGCGCCCCTCCCGCCCGAAATGGGCGTGCAGCAGGTACACCATCGCCCACAGGTGCCGGCCCTCCTCGACGTTCACCTGGAACAGGTTGCGCAGGTCGTACAGCGACGGCGCGGTCGCGCCGAGATTGCGCTGCTGCTCCACGCTCGCCGGTTCGGTGTCGCCCTGCACGACGATCAGCCGGCGCAGGTCGGACCGGTACTCCCCCGGCACCTTCTGCCAGACCGGCTCGCCCTTGTGCTCGCCGAAGGCCACCCGGCGGTCCGGATCGCGCTCGGCGAGGAAGATGCCCCAGCGATAATCGCGCATGGGGACGTGGCCGAACTGCGCCCAGCCGTCGCGTCCGACGTTGACGGCTGTGCGCAGGTACACGTCCTGCGTCGGCAGCGCCGGCCCCATCGACTCCCACCAGGTCAGGAAATTCGGCTGCCAGGATTCCAGCGCGCGCTGCAGGCGCCGGTCGTCGTGCAACTCGACGTTGTTCGGGATCTTCTCCGTGTAGTCGGCGACTGAGGTCATCGCGCATCACACCCTCTTCCGGTCGTAATCCGGTCGCTGCCCTGTGCCGAACCGGCGCAACGCGCCCTGCGCGCCGGCCGCATTCGGACGGGTGAATATCCAGTTCTGCCAGGCCGAGAGCCGACCGAAGATCTTGGTCTCGAGCGTTTCCGGCCCGGGAAATCGGTAATTGGCCTCCAGCCCGGTGAGCGCGTCCGGGCTGAAGCTGGCTCGCTCCTCGAGCGCCAGGCGCACCTCGTCCTCCCAGTCGAGGTCGTCCGGCGCGAATGTGACCAGTCCGAGGTCGAGCGCTTCCTCGGCCGGCAACGGTTCGCCGGCACGGGCGACGACCTTCTCGTAGCCCGCCTGGTCGCCGAGGAAGCGCGTCTGGAGCCGGGTCAATCCGTTGATCATGGGCAACGGTCCCAGGTTCATCGTGCCGACGGTCACAGCGGCCGGCTCCGCGACGTGCCCCGCTCCCGAGCCGTCCTCGAATGCGCCGTGCAGGTGGAACGTCCGGTCGGCGGCCAGCGCGAGTTCCAACAGGGTCCCCGCGAAGCAGCTGCCGGGTTCGATCAGCGCGAACAGGCTTCGGCTGGTGAGGTCCAGCCGCGAGAGGGTCCGCTTCGCGTACAGCATGACTTCCCGTACCAGCCAGTCGTCGGCCTTCGCGGCGAGGAGCTCGTCGTAGGCCAGGACGCGCTCGGAGGCGCCCTCTGTCCGGATCACCCAGGTGCCGAGCTCGAGCTCGTTGGTCCGCAGGTCGAGGATCACGTCGTCGAGCTCGCGGATCACGGCGAGGCTCCAGAAGTCGGCTCCCAGCGCCCGGATGCCGGCGAGGTCGGCCGGTGGGTCGTCCTCGGGACCACGGACGGTCAGGTGCACGGCCGCCTCGCCCCGGTCGAGCCGGGCGTGGACGTGGCGGTAGCCGATCTCGTCGTTTGATCGGGATTTCGGCAAGTCCGGCAGCTCGATGCCGCGTGCCCCGGCCGGGCGGTCGGACCGTTCGGCGAGTTCGGCGGCGCGGCGCGCTACGGTCTCCTCCCACTTCGCGCGCGGGACCGCCTCGTCGACGAGGCGCCAGTGCACCGCCTTGGCGCCGGTCAGCCCCTCGGCCCTGGTCGAGAAGACGTCCGCGAGGTCGCGGCGAACGTGGCGCTTGTCGACGACGCGGGTCAGCCCCCCGGTGCCGGGCAGGACGCCGAGCAGGGGCAGCTCCGGCAGCGACACCGCGGAGGAGCGGTCGTCGACGAGCAGGATCCGGTCGCAGGCCAACGCCAGTTCGTACCCGCCGCCGGACGCCGTGCCGTTTACCGCGGCCAGGTAGGGCTGGCCGGAATGCGCGCTGGCGTCCTCCATGCCGTTTCTGGTCTCGTTGGTGAACTTGCAGAAGTTCACCTTCCACGGATGCGGCGAGGCCGCGAGCATCCGGATGTTGGCGCCGGCGCTGAAGACCTTCTCCTTGCCGCTCGTCACCACGACCGCGCGCACCTCGGGGTGCTCGAAGCGCAGGCGCTGCACCGCGTCGTAGAGCTCGAGGTCCACGCCGAGGTCGTAGGAGTTCAGCTTGAGCTCGTAGCCGGGGCGCAACCCGCCGTTCTCCTCGACGTCCATGGTCAGGGTGGCGACCGGCGCCTCGATCGACAGCCGCCAGTGCCGGTAGCGCGTCGGGTCGGTGCGGAAGTCGACCCGCGGCTCGGACGACTGCTCACCGGCAGGTTCGGTCGGGCGGTCAACGAGGCCGGTCATCGCGCGGTCCTTCCTGCCGTACTGCCCAATGTTCTACAGTCTCTCGCCAATGCGTCAAGCCTGCGTAGCACTTTGTCGGCCTCGCAGGTTGCGTCATCGACAATGGGCGGCATCCATTCCGAGAGGTACCCATGTCCGCTCCCGACAACCGTCCGCCGACCATGTCGCGCCGCCACGCGGCCGGCGCCGGGAGCGCTCGCGGGCTGCTATTCACGGTGCTCGGCGAGTTCGTCCTGCCCGCCGGCGGTTCGGCCTGGACGGCGTCGTTCATCGACCTGTTCGGGCGCCTCGGGATCGAGGAGAAGGCGACCCGCCAGGCGCTCATGCGCACGGCCGCGGACGGCTGGCTGGTCAATCGGCGGCAGGGACGGCGCGCCTGCTGGCAGCTCACGCCGAGCGCGCGGCGGCTGCTGACCGAGGGGACGCAGCGGATCTACGGGTTCGCTGCGATGCAGCCCGACTGGGACGGACGGTGGTTGATCGTGCTGGCGCGCGGTCCCGAGACCGACCGCGCCGCCCGGCACCTGCTCCGCAGCAGGCTGACCTGGGCGGGCCTGGGCAGTCCGGCGCCGGGCGTGTGGGTGAGCACGCACGTCGAGCGCGCCGACGAGGTGGAGTCGGTGCTCGCCGCGGCCGCGATGATCAGCGACGTACAGGTCTTCGTCGGCGAGTACCACGGCGGCGCCCCCGCGGGCGCGATGGTGGGCCAGGCGTGGGACCTCGAGGCCGTCGAGGAGCGTTACCAGCAGTTCCTCGATGCATTCGCCGAAGATCCGGCGCGTGACCCGCTGGTGGCGGTGGTCGAGCTGGTGCACGCCTGGCGTCGCTTTCCGTGGATCGATCCTGAGCTGCCGCCCGAACTGCTGCCCGCTCGATGGAGCGGCGGCACCGCAGCGCGGCTGTTCGCGCGCCGGCACGAGGCCTGGACGACAGCCGCGGCCCGGGCTTGGCGGGAGCTGGACGCACAGGGCGGCTCCGGCACGGGCTAGGACAGGCCGCAATCCCGGGCGACTGCCCGCAAACGCGCCATCTCCGCGTGCAGCGCCCGTCCCTCGCCGGCCCACCTGCGGCGAGCCCGGATCTGCTCGTGGTTCGGCTCGCGGGCGAGCCAGTCCTTCAGCCAGAAACACCAGATCGCGTCGTCGAGGGCCAGTTGAGTGAGGCGCGCGTCCGCGAGCGTCACCATGACCGAGACCAGAACTTTCGGAGCGGTCAGCTGCATGCGGTAGTCAGCCGACTCCGACAGCCGCTCACCGTCCATCCGGCGTTCTCCTTGCGCTCAGGTTCAGCGCAAACAGCTTGTCTCACAGAACGCCGCCGTTACAGGGGCGAAGGTCCCCGGGAATGATTAGCCGGTCCAGCCGAGCGCCCAGAGGTCCGCTTCGCGGTTCTCGCCGGCCGCGTCGGCGAATTCGCCGAGCGCCGTCACCAGGCGCTCGCGGCCGTCGTCGGACATCCGCTCGAGGATCTTCTGCAGCGCCGCGCGGCGCCGGCGCATCATCGTGCGCACCAGGTCGACTCCGGTGGCGGAGGCGCTCAGGGCGAGCTGGCGTCGGTCAGCGGGATCGCTCTCCCGGTCGAGCAGCCCCTTGGACACCATGCGGTCGCACAGCCGGCTGGCGGTCGAGACATGCATGCCCCCGCCGTCGGCCACCTCGCGCAGCGACGCGGTGCCGCGGCTGCAGACGAGCACGAGGACGCGGACCTCGACAGGATCCGCGATGTCCTCGATGGCGGCGATGGATTGCGCACTCACCGCGACCAGCGCTCGGCACGCCGCCAGCACCGTGTCGACGTTCTCGCCCGCTTTGGGCCGTCCTGCCATGGTCAGACTCCCGCCTGAGACACAATCTCAGCTACCGTTGCAACTTGCAAGAGTTGTAGGTTAGCGCGCTTTCGGCCGGTGGGTACTTACAGCCGGACTAGCGTCGCAGACAGACCGGCGAAGGGAACCATCATGGCGGACACGGTCGCTGACGTCCTACTGGCACGCCTGCGGGACTGGAACGTGGGGCAGGTCTTCGCCTACCCCGGCGACGGGATCAACGGCTTGCTCGGGGCGTGGGGCCGGGCGAACAACCAGCCGCAGTTCGTGCAGGCCCGGCACGAGGAGATGGCGGCGTTCGAAGCGGTCGGATACGCGAAATTCAGCGGCCGCGTCGGCGTCTGCGCGGCCACCAGCGGACCCGGCGCCGTCCACCTCCTCAACGGCCTCTACGACGCCAAACTCGACCACGTCCCCGTCGTCGCTCTCGTGGGGCAGACCAACCGCAGCGCGATGGGCGGCAGCTACCAGCAGGAAATAGACCTGCAGACCCTGTTCAAGGACGTGTGCAGCGACTACGTGCAGACCTGCATGGTTCCGCAGCAGCTTCCCAACATTCTCGACCGCGCTATTCGGGTGGCGATGACGGAGAAGGCGCCGACCTGCCTGATCATCCCGGCGGACGTCCAGGAACTGCCGTACGAGCCGCCGGAGCACGCCTTCAAGATGGTGCCGTCGAGCCTGGGCATCGCCGAAGGCACGATCGCCCCCGACCCGGCCGGCGTCCGGCGCGCCGCCGACATCCTCAACGCCGGCGAGAAGGTCGCTCTTCTCGTGGGCCAGGGCGCCCGCGGCTGCGCGGCGGAGCTCACCGAGCTCGCCGACCTGCTCGGCGCCGGGGTGGCCAAGGCGCTGCTCGGCAAGGATGTCCTGCCGGACGACCTGCCGTTCGTGACCGGCTCGATCGGGCTGCTCGGGACGATCCCGTCCTACGAGTTGATGATGAATTGCGACACCCTGCTCACGGTCGGCTCGAACTTCCCGTACACGCAGTTCCTGCCGAAATTCGACCAGGCGCGCGGAATTCAGATCGACCGCTCCGGCTCGTGGATCGGCATGCGGTACCCCTACGAGGTCAACCTGGTCGGCGACGCGAAAGTCACCCTGCAGGCGCTGCTGCCACTGCTGCAGCGCAAGGCGGACCGGTCGTGGCGCGAGAAGATCGAGTCGAACGTCGGGCGTTGGTGGGAGATCGCCGAGCGCCGCGCCATGACCGACGCGGACCCGATCAACCCGATGCGGATCGCCCACGAACTGTCCGAGCGGCTGCCGGCGAATGCGATGGTCGCGTCCGACTCCGGCAGCGCGGCCAACTGGTACGCGCGGCACGTGAAGTTCCGTGGCGAGGTGCGCGGATCGCTCTCCGGCACGTTGGCGACGATGGGGCCGGGCGTCCCGTACGCGATCGGCGCCAAGTGGGCGCATCCCGACCGTCCCTCGATCGCCCTGGTCGGTGACGGCGCCATGCAGATGAACGGGATGGCCGAGCTGATCACGATCTCCCGGTACTGGCAGCAGTGGTCCGATCCGCGGCTGATCGTGGCGATCCTGCACAACGACGACCTCAACCAGGTCACCTGGGAGATGCGGGCGATGGAGGGCTCGCCGAAGTTCGTCGAGTCGCAGTCGCTGCCCGACGTCGACTTCGCGGGTTTCGCGCGAAGCCTCGGCCTGGTGGCGTTGCACGTCGACAAGCCCGAGCAGGTCGGTCCCGCCTGGGAGGAGGCGCTGGCGGCCGACCGTCCGGCCGTCCTCGACGTGCGCTGCGACCCGAACGTGCCGCCGATCCCTCCGCACGCGACGTTCGAACAGGTCAAGTCGATGGCCGGTGCGGTGCTGCACGGCGACGAGGACGCCCGCGGGTTCATCAAGGAAGGCATCAAGCAGAAGGCCCAGCAGTACCTCCCCGGCACGAAGGGCTAAGGGATCCTGATGTTGCGCAAAAGGCGCTCGTCCGGCCCTGCGGCGACGGCCTCGACCTTCCTGGAGGACGTCCGCACCGGACGCTTCGAACGCACGCTGTCGGCCCTCACCGCGGTCGGCGCCGTCGTGACGGCCGGCGAGATCTATCTGGAACATGACGGAGCCAGCTTCGGCAACAAGATGATGTGGTGGCCCGTGATCGTCATCCCGACGGCCGCGCCGGCCGGGCTAGCGGCGGTGTTCTCCCGCCGGGCGGCTAAAACCGTGTTGCCGTTCGTCTCAGCGGCGATCGTCCTCAACGGACTGCAGGGCACGTATCTGCATTGGCGTGGGATCAGCCAGCGTCCCGGCGGTTTCAGCCGCTACAACATGGAGAGCGGTCCGCCGACCCTGGCGCCGCTCCTGGCCTCCCTGGTCGGCGGCATGGGGCTGCTCGCCTCGGTGCTGCGGCGCGAGGAGGACCCGCGCCGGTGACCTACATCCCTCCGTCCCAGCGCGGGCTGACGCCGCAGCACGCCGGACGCTTCCCGGGCTTCGACACCCTGGAGCAGGTCAAGTACTGGGACCACGCGACGGCCGGCGTCGTCCTCGAGCGGCTCGCGGTCGCCACCCAGCTGGCGTTCTTCACCGCCGCGGAGGTGGCGGTCGCGCGTCCTCTTCTCGATCTGCTGCTGGGTCAGGACGGCGAGCCGCGCGTGCCCGTGCTGGAACTGATCGACACCCGCCTGGCGCGCGGTGAGACGGACGGCTGGCACTACGACGACCTCCCCGAGGACGGCGATGCCTGGCGCCAGACGCTGGCGTGGCTGGAGGAGGACGCGCAGACCCGCCATTTCCGCGGATTCTCGCACCTGGTCGCCGCCGAGCAGGCCGAGCTGGTTCAGCAGGTGCAGGACCTGTCGAAGTCCGGCGACAAGTGGCACGGGTGGAACGCCACCCACGTCTGGAGCCTCTGGACCCGCTACGCGTGCACGGCGTTCTACTCGCATCCGTGGGCCTGGAACGAGATGGGTTTCGGCGGCCCGGCGTATCCGCGTGGATATCTCAATATCGGCGTGAATGCCCGCGAGAAGTGGGAGGTGCCCGACCACGGCGAAGGTGCAGCGCGGTGAGGATCACGCACCGGCGACCGCTGGACTACGGCGATGTCCGGGCCCGCAACGAGTCCGCGTGGCTGCTGCCGAATGATGGGTCGCGGACCAACCACGGGCTGCGCAGGGACATGCGCCACTACGCCGAAGGCGACGAGGTCGACCTCGTCGTCGTCGGTGCGGGCGCCGGCGGAGCCGTCCTCACCCAGCGCCTGGCCCGGCAGGGCTGGAAGATCGTCTGCCTCGACGCGGGTCCGTTCTGGGATCCTGATCAGGACTGGGTGAGCGACGAGCGCGGCGCGCACGTCCTCTACTGGACCGAGCCGAGATCGATCGGCGGCAGCGACCCGGTTCCGCTCGGTTCCAACAACTCCGGACGCGGCGTCGGCGGGTCGATGGTGCACTTCGCCGGCTACGCCCCCCGGCTGCACCCTTCGGATTTCTCGGTGTTCACCGACGACAGCGTCGGAGCGGACTGGCCCATCTCCTACGACGACCTCCGGCCGTTCTACGAGGCGATCGAGGAGGAGCTGCCGGTCGCCGGCGAGGTGTGGCCGTGGGGCGACCCGCACAGGTACCCGCACTCCCCACACCCGGTGAGCGGGAACGGCGAGATCTTCCTGCGCGGCGCCACCAAGCTCGGTCTGCGGGCGGCGGTCGGACCTGTCGCCATCCCGAACGGCCGCTTCGGCAACCGCAATCACTGCATCTACCGCGGGTTCTGCTTGCAGGGCTGCAAGGTCAACGCAAAAGCGAGTCCGCTGATCACCCATATCCCGGACGCGTTGGCGCACGGAGCTGAGGTCCGGGCCGACTCGCACGTGAGCCGGGTCCTCGTCGACGAGCGGTCGAACTCGGTCACCGGCGTCTCGTACTTTAAGAACGGCGTGGAGCACCGGCAGCGAGCCAAGGCCGTCGTCGTCTCCGGCTATTCGATCGAGACGCCCCGGCTCCTGCTCCTGTCCGGGAACAGCAGCCATCCTGACGGTCTGGGCAACGACCACGACAAGCTCGGGCGCTACCTGATGGTGCAAGGGGCCCCGCAGACGGCCGGACGCTTCGCCGAAGAGGTCCGGATGTACAAGGCACCTCCGCCGGAGGTGAGCACCGAGGAGTTCTACGAGACCGACCCAAGCAAGCCGTACAAGCGCGGCTGGTCGATCCAGAACGTGAGCCCGCTGCCCATCACCTGGGCCGAGCACGTGGCGGCGCAGGGTCACTGGGGTCCGGCGCTTCGCGAGCGGATGCGCGACTACGTGCACTGGGCCACGCTGGGCGCGTTGTGTGAATTCCTGCCGCGCGCCGAGAACCGGGTCACGCTCGCCGACGAGACCGACCGGCACGGGCTCCCGGTCGCTCACTTCGCGTATTCGCAGGGCGACAACGACCGAAAGCTGGTGGAAGCGGCGCGTAAGTCCATGGAGGACCTGCTGCACGCCGCCGGCGCGGAGGAGGTCATGACGATCGAGCGGTACGCCCACCTCGTCGGCGGGGCGCGGATGGCCGCGCGGGCCGAGGAAGGCGTCGTCGACACCGAGCACCGGGTCTTCGGAGTGAACAACCTGTACATCGACGACGGCAGCGTCTTCCCGACCCAGGGCTCGGCCAACCCGGCGCTCACGATCATGGCGCTCTCGGCGCGGTTGGCGACCCTGCTCCCGGAGCACGCGAAGTGACCGGCCCGACGATCGATCGGCTCGAGACCGGCGTGTACCGGTTCCCCACTCCGCAGCCGGAGGCCGACGGAACCTACGAATGGGACGCGACGGTGGCGGTCGTGGTGCGGGCCTTCGCCGGGGACGTGACCGGCCTCGGCTGGACCTACAGCACCGGCGCCGCCGCCGCGCTGGTGCCCGAGCATCTGGCCAAGGTGGTGGTCGGGCGAGCGATCGACGACGTCCCCGCCTGCTGGGAGTCGATGCACCGGGAGTGCCGCAACCTCGGCACCCGGGGCCTGGCAATGCAGATGATCAGCGCGGTCGACATCGCGCTCTGGGACCTGAAGGCCCGGTCCCGAGACGTCCCGCTCGCGCGGCTGTTCGGCACCGTCCGCGACCGGATGCCGGTGTACGGGTCGGGCGGGTTCACCACGCTGACCGACGAGCAACTCGCCGAGCAGGTCGCCGCGTGGCGCGACGCCGGCTGCACCGACATGAAGATCAAGATCGGGGAGGCCTGGGGCGAGTGCGTCGAGCGTGACCTGCAGCGCGTCAGTCAGCTGCGCGACCTGGCCGGACCGGACACAGGGCTCATGGCGGACGCCAACGGCGCCTACTCGACCGGTCAGGCGCGGCGGGTCGGGCACCACTTGGACGAGCTCGGCGTGATCTGGTTCGAGGAGCCCGTCAGCAGCGACGATATCGAGGGACTGCGACTGCTGCGCTCCGTCCTCGATTGCGACGTGGCGGCGGGCGAGTACGCGTCCGGGATCTACGACGCCCGTGCGCTGTGCGGCGCGGTGGATTGCCTGCAGCTGGACGTGACCCGATGCGGCGGCTACACCGGCTTCACCCGGTGCGCCGCGGTGGCGGCGGCGCACAACCTCGAGGTGTCCGGGCACTGCGCGCCGTCGCTGACGGTGCCGGTCGGCTGCGCGACGATCAACCTGCGCCACACCGAGTGGTTCGCCGACCACGCCCGGTTGGAGCCGCTGCTGGTCGACGGCGTGCCGGCCGTGCGCAACGGGTGCATGGCGCCGGTCACGGATCGCCCGGGGCACGGCTACACCCTGCGCGAGGACGCGGAGCGGTATCGCCAGGGTTAGCCGCCCTGTTTGTCGCTGGAAACGGGCCTCCCGGGCCCTGGTCGACCCGGCACCGGACCGTAACGAGCGACAGACCGGCGTGCCGGGAGTGAACAGAGCGGGCCCCCGGCTGAGCCTCACCCAGGTAGATCGTCTCGTCGCCGGGGTATCGCATCGGCGTGAGCTCAGCCAACCCGCCGCTGACGGACCGGCGCGCGGTCGCACCCGGCTTGGTCAAGCCGCGGCGGTTCCGCCCGAAGTTGGCTTGGGAGCTGGTCGGCTGCGCCGCGAACGGTCACGAACTGGTCGGCACGGACGCCCGGACGCTCGACGGCACGGACCACGCCCTGGTCCAAGAGCACGACGGGTTCCGCTGGCACCGCTGCCTGCGCTGCGACAGCTGGCTGCCGCTGCCGGCGCCGCACTCCCCGACCCGCGACGGCGTTCCCGACCGGGCCGAGATCGACCTGCCGCTGCGCGGCCGTCCGCTTCGCGACCGGTACGTGCTGCGCGCCATCGCCGTGGACCGGGTCGTGCACTTCCTGCTCATCGGCGCGCTGGCCGTCGGGGTGTTCGTCTTCCTCGGTGATCGCTCTCGGCTGCACGGCTCCTGGACGCGGATCCTCAATCGCCTGCAAGGTGCCGTCGGCGGCCCGCTGGCCGACTCGCCGCACGGCCTGCTGAACGAGGTCGACCACCTCTTCACCGTTTCGGCGACGACACTGCTGCTCTACGGACTCGGCTTCGCCGCCTATGCGCTGATCAACCTCGTCGAAGCGGTCGGACTGTGGCGGGCGCGGCGGTGGGCCGAATACCTGACCTTGATCGAGGTCGTCGCGCTGGTGCCGTACGAGATCTACGAGCTGACCAAGCGGCTGAGCCCGTTGAAGATCCTCACCCTGCTGATCAATCTGGCAGTAGTCGCGTACCTGCTCTACGCGCACCGCCTGCTAGGCGTGCGCGGCGGCGGGCCGGCCGACGAGGCGGAGCGCGAACGGGACACCGGCTGGGCCGCCCTCGACCGGGCATACCCGCCGCAGCTGCAGCTCGCCGACGCGGGCCGCGGACGGCACTGACCCTTCCCCATCCCTGCCGGCGTGCGCGGGCCTGCTCACCGCCTGCTGAGGTAGTCCCCGGCCTGCGCCCGCAGCCGCTGGTGTGCGTCGTAGCGCGATCTCCAGCCCGGCAGGTACGACTTCCTGATCTTCGCCACCGAGGTGTAATTCGTGTCGCACACGTTCGCCAACGGCGACTCCACCGCCTGCGTCACCAGCTGGTAGGCGTCGAGCTGGGTCAGGCCGCAGTCGGCCGCCACCCACTGCACCAGATCGTGCTGGGCGATGCGGAATGCGTCCTCCAACGGCCGCGCGGAGCCGGCCGACATCAGGTACTCGTCGGTTTCCAGCCGCGGCCAGGGCGTCGTTCTGCCCTTGATCAGGTCGACGATCACGACGCTGTCCATCGCGGTCTCGACGGCGACCCCGCAGGTCTCGCCCTCACCCTGGCGCGCGTGCCCGTCGCCGAGGCTGAACAGCGCACCTTCGACATTGACGCCGAGGTAGCAGGTGACACCGGCCCGCATCTCCGGAGTGTCCATGTTGCCGCCGAACGCGTCCGGCACGAGCGCGGAGCGCACCTCCAGGTTGGCGGGCGCCACCCCGACAGTGCCGTGCATCGGGTCCATGGGGAGGTCGACGGTGGCGTCGCTGTCGACCGCGGCGAAGCGGCACAGCCCGGCCTGCCGGTCGAGCTGCCAGATCCACACCCGCTCGGGCAGCGGGTCCTGCAGCGTGGCGGTCAGGTGCGTGGAGGTGAGCGCACCGAACAGGGGCACCGTCGTGGACGCGCCCCAGTCACGAGCGGGCGTGATCGACACGAAATGCACCGCGAGGGTGTCGCCGGGCTCGGCGCCTTCGATGTGGAACGGCCCCGACTGGGGATTCAGGAACGGGAATTGGCACACCTGACTCACCAGGTCGTCCTTCGTCCGTACCCGCCCGGCGAAGCAGTCCTCGGTGAAGACCTCGAGAACGCTGCCGGGACGCACGCGGGCGATCGGCGCGGCCCCACCGAAGGTCCAGGCGTACTGATCCGCCGTGGGCCGTATTTGTACGACTTCCTGCTCGGTCACTGCGCGACCTCCCTCACGTCCTGATCGAGGTGGCTCGGGTTCCGCGTCGAGGTGGCCTTCAGCTCGGCGACACCACCACGACCACGATGATTGTCGCCACGATGAGGAAGGCCGTCGCCGGGTCCCGGGCGGAGCCGTGAACAGCACCCCACGCAGGCCGAGAGGCCCGGTCCGTAGGCAGGTGGGGGTCGTCACGGCGTGCCTGCGCGGACCGTCGGACGAAGTCCGGATCCGCGGACGAGAGTGCCCACAGGCGCGCGCTGGCCGCCGGGTGCAATAACGTCGGGGTCCGCACGCTGCCGATCAGGACGGAGCCGGATGCCCGACGCGACCCATTACCTGCCGCCGTCGGCGCCGACCTGCCCGACCTTCGTCGACGACACCGAGTACGTGCCGCTGATCGACGGCGCGGCCTACTTGCCCGAGCTCGATCGGTGCCTGCGCGACCTTCGCCCGGGCGATGCCGTCTTCGTCGCCGGACTGGACATGAACCCCCACATCGACCTGCACGGCCGGGGCAGCGCCGACGCCGGCTACTGCCCGCTCGGCGAACAACTGGCGGCCGCCGCGGCGGCGGGCGTCGACGTCCGGGTGCTGATCGCCGGGCGCGTCATCGCGTCCTCGATCCCGTGGAAGGGGCTGGGACCGTTCCGCGAGAACGCCAAGCGCATGCAGGAGTTGCGCCGTTGGCGCCCGGCCGGGCTGCCGGACACGGCAGACCCGCCGCTGGCCCGACGTGTGCTGCTGGACTACTCGGGCGCGCTGCTCGGGTCGAACCATCAGAAGGCGGTCGTCCTGCGGCTGGGCGGGATCCTCACCGCGTTCGTCGGCGGGATCGACCTCAACGTCGACCGGTTCGACACCGGCTCCCACGACACGCTTCGGCTGCGGGGTGAGCGCTGGGGGTGGCACGACTGCGCCGTGCGGGTGCGCGGGGCGGCCGCGGCACGGGTGCACGAGGTGCTCCGGCACCGGTGGCTCGAGACGACGACGCTCCCGCCGAAGCGGTGGCTGCGCGCGCTCACGCACGTTCCCCGTCGGCTCAACCCGCGCGATCCGGTTCCGCCGCCGGACGAGGAATCGCCGCGTCCGGTTGCTGCCGCGGGGACGGCGGTGCAGGTGCTGCGCTCGTTCGCCCCGCGCAAGACCGACTCGCTGGTCCCCATGGGCCGGCGCGCCTGGCGCACGCTGCCGGACGGCGGGGTGCACGAGATCTTCACCGTGCTCAGCTCGGCGATCGACGCGGCCCGGCGCTACGTGTATCTGGAGGACCAGTACCTGAGCGAATCGCTGGGCGGCGATCCGCGCTTCGAGCTGTGGCCGCATCTGCGTGCCGCTGCCGACCGCGGCGTCAAGGTCATCCTGCTCGGTTCGGGCGTCCGGGACCCCGAGGACCCGGGCATCAACCTCCGCCCGATAAACCGGTCGCTGAACCGCGACCTGCGCGACAAGCTGATCGGCCCGCTGCCGGCCGAGCGGCGCGGCAACGTCGCCGTCTACCGCCTCGAGCACGCCACCGTGCACGCCAAGCTGACCCTGGTCGACGACGCGTTCGTCAACATCGGCTCGGCCAACATGTTCGCGCGGTCGATGTCCGGTACCGACTCCGAGATCAGCGCCGCGGCCGAGACCACGTCGCCGCTGGTACGCGACCTGCGCGTCGCGGTCTGGGCCGAGCACCTGCGCACGCCGCTCACCGCCGAGGTCCGCACGGCGCTCGAGGACCTCGATCTCGCACTCGCCGTGTGGCGCTCCGAATGGCGGCCGGCCGACGCGCCGGCCGACCTGTGGCAGCGTCCCGGCAGTCCCGTCGGCTACGCGCCGAAAGAGCGCGCGCTGGCTCCGGTCGGACCGTCCTGAGTCCAATCGAGGACGAGACCGAGGACGTCGGCGGCGCAGCCCCACGACAAGGTGACCCCGGCTCCGCCGTGGCCGTAGCAGTGCACGAGCAGCCCGTCCGGGCTCGGCTGCGCCTCGAGCCGCACCGCGGGGCGAGCCGGGCGCAACCCGACGCGCGACCACCGCAGGCGCGCATCGGCCAGCGCGGGCACCAGAGCCTGCGCGCGCCGGAGGATTCCCGCGGCCTCCTCGCGATCGGGTTCGCAGCGCTCGTCGTTCTCCTGTGCGGTGCCCCCCACGACGACGTCGTCGCGCCGGGGCAGGACGTAGGTCAGCAGGCCGTCGACCTCGTCCTCGTCGCAGAGCCAGTCGGTCAGTCCCGGGTTGTCGAGAACGGCGACCTGGCCACGCACCGGGTAGACGCTCGGGTCCGCGGCAAGCGCGCGGGCGCCCAGGCCGGCGGCGTTGACGACGATCGCTTCCGGCGGGAGCACGTCGAGCCGAGCGCGCCGGATCCGTCCGCCAAGACGCCGCAGGTGGGCGGCGAGCTCGGACTGGTAACGGGGGGTGTCCACCACCGGAACCCGCAGCGCGTAGCCGAAGGGATAGCCGGGCGCGGGATCGGCGACTCGCCGCAGGCCACTGAGCTCCCCGACGAGGTCGGCCCAGAAAGGACGCTGCGCCGGCTCGCGATGGAGTAGGAGTCCGTCCCGGAGCAAAACGCTCGTGCTGCCGTGGCGGTGCAGGGCGAGGAAGTCGTCGAAGGTCCGGGCCGCCCACCGCGCCACCTGGTCGGCCGGTTCGGCCCGGTAGGGCAGCCACAGCCCGCCGGCCACGGCCGAGGTGGTGTCCTCCGGCGCGTCGGCGGTGAGGACGTCGACCGGAAAGCCGGCCTCGGCGAGGCGGATCGCGCAGGACAGGCCGATCACACCGGCGCCGACGACATGCACGGAGGGACGCACCCGGTTCAGTGTGCTGGACGCCGCCCCGCCGGATGGGTACGACGCCAGGGTGCAGCGGTGGGACGTCATCGTGGTGGGCGCCGGGCCCGCCGGCTGCGCGGCAGCGCTCGGCGCGCTGCGCACCGACCCGGCCGCACGCGTCCTCCTGCTCGACGCCGCCGACTTCCCGCGGGACAAGCCCTGCGGGGACGGTGTCGCTGCTCAGGCGCTCGACGTCCTCGCCGGGCTCGGTGTCGACCCGGGCGGCCTGGTCCGGGGAAGCGCGCCGATCGTCCGCATGCGGCTGGAGTCCCCGGGTGGGGTGATCGCCGATCGGCCGGTCGCCCGATCCTGCTGGGTGGTGCCGCGGGAGGTGTTCGACGCGCGGCTGCTCAATACCGCGCTGAGTGCGGGTGCGGTGTTGCGGCGGCACCGCGTGCGTACGGTGCGGAGCACCCAGGACAGCGTCACGGTCGACGACGAGCTGTGCGCTCCCGTACTGATCGCCGCGGACGGCGCGGAGTCGACGGTGCGCCGCGCGGTCGGCGCACGACCGTGGCGGGAGGGCACGGTGGCGCTCGCGCTGCGCGGATATGCAGCGGCCGCGGGCTCAGTGGGTCAGCAGCAGGTGCTCCGGATGACGACCGAGCGCTGGCCCGCGTACGCCTGGCTGTTCCCGATCGGGGACGGACGGATGAACGTCGGCTACGGCGAGTTGGTGCGCGCCGGCGCCGAGCCCCGCGCCCGGCGGCAGCTGGTCGACGCACTGCACCGGTTGGCGCCCGAACTCGACGGCCGGCCGGTGGATCGGCTGCGGGGTCACCGGCTGCCGCTGTCGACCGGGCGGTCCCGGCTCACGCACGGCCGCGTGCTGCTCGCCGGCGACGCGGCGGCGCTGATCAACCCGCTGACCGGCGAGGGCATCTACTACGCGGTCCTCTCCGGGTCGCTGGCCGGTGCGGCCGCGGTCGGTCCCGATCCGTGCGACGCCTACCCGGCCGCGGTGAAGGACGCGCTGGGGCGGCATTTCGCGCATACGGACCTGCTGGCGCGCGCGGTCCGGTGGCCGGCGTTCATCGATGCCGGGATCCGGGCCGGCCGCGACGCCCAGCGCACCTTCGACGCCATCTGCGAGATCGGCCTCGGCTCCGGCCGGCTCGACCCGCTCACCCTGGGGCACGTCCTGGCCGGACTGCCGGCCGCGGTGCGCAAGAGGGCTTGACGGCGCCGCCGGGCAGGTCGACGCTGTGCGCCATCAGCGTCGACGACCGGGAGGGGCCATGGCGAGCTTCGCCATCTTCTTCACCTTCACCAGCTCAACGGTGCAGGGCTTGATGCAGAAGCCCAGTGACCGCGCGGCGGTCGTCAGCAAGCTCGCCGAGAGCGCCGGCGGCCGGATGGTCAGCTATTACCTCATGTTCGGCGAGTGGGACGGCATGGTCATCATGGAGGCGCCGGACAGCGCGGCCGCCGCGGCCGTGAGCATGGCGGTTCGGGGATCCGGCGCGTTCGACCGGCTCCGAACCCACGAGCTGATCGAGACGTCCGCACTGCCGGGGATCCTCGACAAGGCGAAGGGGCTCGCCTACTCGCCGCCCGGCGCCTGACCACCCGATTGCGGCGCTTGAGCGCCGGCCCGCGACCGCACCTCCTGGACGAGCCACTGGTTTCCGTCAGGATCTCTGAAAGACAGGAACGTGCCATAGTCGGCACGGTCGGGATGCGGCCCGTCCTGCTGCCCACCTGCGTCGAAGTGGAACGGTCCGTCGAAAGTTACGCCGCCGTCTCTCAAGGTCTTCGCCGCCTCGTCGGCGTCTGTCACGACAAGATGCAAGCCCGACAGGTTTCCTGCCGAGTCGGGATTGCGCATCAGCGAGATCGAGCACGCCGACCCCTGCGGCGAGAGCTGAACGACGCGGAAGTCCTCGCCCGCCGAGTGATCGACGTCGACGGTGAAGCCGACCCGCTCGGAATAGAACGACTTCGCCACGTCGACGTCCGCCACTGGCACGACGATGAGTTCGAGCCACCAGTTCACGTGCGTTCCCCCCTCGGGTGATGTTCCTCGTCGATCGAATTGCCGCCGTCGACCACCAACACCTGTCCGGTGATGTACGACGCCGCGGGCGAGCACAGCCATGTGATCAGCCCGGCGACCTCGTCCGGCGTCCCCGACCGTCCCATCGGCGTCCCGCGTCCCATCAGCGCCTCGCGCGGCGTTGCGGAGCCGGTGGCGATCCATCCGGGAGCGACCGCGTTCACCGTGATCCCGGACGCCGCGGCATCGACGGCCACCGACCGGGTGAGCCCGGCCATTCCCGCCTTCGCCGCGTGATATGCGGCGTCACCGCGGAAGGCGAGCACCGGACCGGATACGGATGTCACGTTGACCACCCTGCCGTACCTCGCGGCCCGCATGACGGGCAGCACGGCGCGGGTCATGTAGAAGGCTGAGCTCAGGTTGCGGTCGAGCGAGCTGCGCCAGTCCTCGTCGCTGAGCGCCCCGGCCTCCGCGGCGCTGTCAGGCTCTGACACGGACGTCATCCCGGCGTTGTTGACGAGGACGGCGACCGGTCCGTAACGGCGCTCGGCGGCGCGGACGAGGTCCTCGGCGGCGGCCGGATCGGTCAGATCGGCGCTCAGCCCGACCGCGTCTGCGCCGCGACCGCGCAGCTCCTCGGCTCGGATCAGGATCCGGTCAGTGGTCGACGCGACGACGATCCGCATGCCGGCGGCCGCCAGCATCCGGGCAGTGCTGAAGCCGATCCCATCGGGGCTACCGGCGCCGGTGACGATCGCGACGCGGCCGTCGTAATCCGCCGTCATCCGATCAGTTCCCGGACGGCATCGCGCAGGACGGACAGATGCCGGTCGACCTGCTGCTCGGTCGTCGCGGGAGACATCAGTGCCATGTTGTGGAAGGGCGTCAGCAGGACGCCGCGGTTCGCGAGATAGATGTGCAGGAAGTCGTCCAGTTCGGCGTCGCTCGCCTGGTATGCCTGCGTCCCGTTGCGGGCCGGCTGGGGCACGAAGCGGTACTCCGCGCGGGCTCCGAGCTGCGTGACGGTCCAGGGCAGCGAGCACTCGGCGAACAGGGCGCTGACACCCGACGTGTACCGCGACGCCAGCGCGATCATGTGCGCGAAGGCGGTTTCGGTGAGCACGTCCTCGAGCGTCGCGCGCGCGGCCGCCAGGGACAACGCATTGCCGGCGAGGGTGCCACCGATCCCGCCCATGTCGACGAGATCGAGGTCGCGCCGGCCGAGGGCGTCCTCGGTCAACTCCGCCGACAGCCCGTAGGCGGCCGCCGGGACGCCGCCGCCGATCGCTTTGCCGACGACGACGACGTCCGGAGCGAGCCCCCAGGCCGCGCAGCAGCCACCCGGTCCGGCCGAGAACGTGTGTGTCTCATCGATGATCAGCAGGGTTCCGTACTTCTTCGTCAGCGACCGGACGGCGTCGAGATACCCCGGCTCGGGTAGCACGATGCCGATGTTGGTGAGCGCCGGCTCCATGAGGACGGCGGCGACGTCGCCGTGCGCGAGTTCGCCCTCGAGCCCGTCGACGTCGTTGAACTCGGCGGCGCGGCTCGTGTCGCGGACATCGACCGGCGCGCCGACGTTGCCGTCCCTGGGCTCGGGGTTGCCGCCGGGACCGACGACGATGAGCGTCTCGTCGACGGTGCCGTGGTAGCAGTAGCTGTGCACGAGGATCTTCGGACGCCGGGTGAGTGCCCGCACCAGCCGGATGGCCCAGCGATTGGCATCGGTAGCGCTCAGCGCGAAGCTCCAGCGTGCGGCCCCGAAACGCCGGCTGAGCTCAGCGCCGACGACCTCGGCGTCCTCGGTCGGGAGCATGGCGCTGGCGCCGCCGCGTTCGGCGAGCCGGGCCTGGACCGCCCGGACCACCGGTTCGGGTGAGTGCCCCGCCATGGCTGCGGTGTCCCCGAGCGAGAAGTCGGCGTAGCTGTGGCCGTCGACATCGATGACCTCGGCGCCGCGTGCGCGATCGAGATACAGCGGGAAGGCGCCGGCCAGCTTCAGCATCCAGGTCATCGGAACCCGGCCGAACAGGTGCTCGGCCGCGGCGAACGCGGCCCGCGAACGCGGATGGCTGTTGATGTATTCGGCCCGTTCGCGTTCGAGCAGCGCGGCGAGCCGGGCGCGGTCGACCTCGGTCATGGGCAGAGCATCTCAACCGCGCGACCGTCGGCGACCCGGCGCCCTGTCGGTGCGTCGTGGCCGGGCTGCTAGCAGCCGCGCCCGCTGTTGGCTGACCGACGCGGCCGTGCTGGTGCGGCGGCAGGACGACCCGCCGCGCCGGCCCTGCCCCCGCGCCGGCCCTGCCCTCGCGCCGGCCGTACCGTTCGCGCCGCCCCCGCCGCCCCTGCCCCCGCGCCCCCCACGGCCCGTTAGGGCGCTCGACATCCCGCGGACCGGGGCGTCGTTGCTAGCACTGCGCGGGTGTAGTTCGCCATCGACACGCCGCCAGAGGGACGAGGTTTCTCTGTCGCGGC
>JAICIE010000060.1 GCA_025924515.1 Jatrophihabitans sp.
GGCAGACTGAGGCAAGGCCATCGGCGGGGTCTCCTTCGGTGCGTGCTTGGCCGTACACACCGACGATCTCGCCGACGGCCCCTAACTCACCGAAGCCGCACCGGACGACCCCAAACCCCACCACGCCCCGGGACGCTTACGTGTCCTGGGGGGAGCGGATCGAGTTCGGTTGCTTCGGCATCCAGCTCGGCACGCATCTGCGGGTGCAGCAGCTCGCCCCCGGCATCCGCCTGCTGCTCCGTGACCGTGGCGGCCCGCGATGACCGCCACCGTGGTGCAGCACGACCCGCTGGTGCTGCACCTGACCGAGATCGGCGTGCCGGTGTTCACCGCGCTGTCCGGTATGGGCGCGACGTGGAGCTGCCCGAAACCAAGCTGGCCTACTTCCACGGTGACCGGTCGTTGACCGCCGTGGGCGGCAGCTGTCACGACGCCAAGGTCGATGCAGCACTCGACGCGGTGCTGGACCTTCTGGGCGAGCAGGCTACGGAGGTCAGCCAGAACGCCATTGAGCAGGGCCTGAGGGGCAGCGAGCACACGCGTACCGAGCTGCGCAAGGCCATCGACCGAGGCATCCAAGGCGGCCAGATTTACACCCGACAGGGCGAACGGCGCTCCACGCTGCACTGGCGCAGCCCCACTGCGCCATCGCGCCGGACTGCGCCATGCTGCGCCAGCGAACCGAGAACGAGTGCGCCAGTGCGCCGCCGCTCTAAGAGCGGCGCACTGGCGCACTACTCCAGACAGCCAACACCTTCGGCGCACTCATCAACCCACGACATAAGGAGAATCCCATGCCCCACCTGACCGCCCCTGACCTGCGCCCCATCGACCGGCCCGTGCTGCCCGCTGGCTGCTGGCCTGGGCCACCGGCGACAAGGTGCAGTTCGACGTGACGCTGGACGAGTTAGCAGTACGTCCCGTTGCAGCAGATGAAAGCCCGACAGGGCATCGCCTGCGCGGGCGCGGCAACCGCCTCAACGGAGAACAACGATCCGATCAGCAGGAACAGCGCAGTGCCTGCGGCACGGCGCGCGCGGTGGGCACGAGGCAAGCTGTCCCGGCGAGCTTCGGTGTTTCCGGCCATGTCTTCTACCCCTCCATGTGGGCAAGCGGAAGATCGACGATGTGGCCATGCTCGCCCCCAGTGGCCCGCGGCTGGTATCACCAAGGCGACAGGTCACCTGTCAACCCGATGACTCCGCGCATCGCGCCCCCGAGGGGTAAGGGGCGATCGCGCCACCAGCGCCGAACCGGCAGCCGCACCCGGGCCAGCACCGGGCGCAGGGCCACCCGCACCCGGCGAAGCACCACCGCCACCGGGCGCAGCACCACCGCACACCGAGTCACTCCGTCGCGGCCAACAGCTGCGGCTACCGACCCGGCCACCGCCCAAACGAGAGATGCCCGGCCGCCTTGACAGAACCGGCGATTCGCGCCCCCTTTCAGGCGGGGCGCCGATCAGGGGCGCCGATTGGTTCCCTCCGGGCACGGCGGGCGAAGGACCGGGTGATTCCGGGTGGGTCACCGCTGCCCGATCGGAGCTGATCGGACAGGAGCGATACGGGGCGATATCACTCCGCGCCGATCCGACTGCCTCTTGCAGCCCCGGTTTGCAACGTTGGAAACTGTCAGAACACGTCCGTTTCGTCCTTGTGGAGTCGCAGATGACCGTGAGCCCGTCGATCCCGTCGTTTCCCGTGCCGGACCTCGGCTACGACCCGGCGCCGAACGTCCGCGACCTGTATACCGACGGCATCACCGCGCTGAAGGGCGCCTTCTCGGTCGAATGGATCGAACAGCTCGGTGAGGACATCGATGTCGCGTTCGAGGAGGCCCGCCGCCGGCCGAACGGAGCGATCGGCCGGGGACCGAAGCGCTGGTACGTCGAGATCCATCCCGAGGCGCTGCGCGGATTCGTCGAGCTGGCCGATCATCCTTGGGTCCGCACCGTCAGCGAGGCCGTACTGGGCCCGGACTACCGAATCGTCGAGGTGGGCTTCGACATTCCCTTCCCCGGCGCGACCTATCAGCCGTGGCACCGCGACTTCCGCTCGACCCCTGAGACCTACCGTGAGCACCGGCTCACTTCGCTGGCGTTCAACCTCACCACGGTCGACACGATCGAGGAGATGGGACCGTTCGAGATCGCGCTCGGCACCCAGTTCGACGAGAGCCCCGAGTTCGACCACGGAATGTTCCCACCGAAGTCCTTCTATCCCCGCTACGAGGAGCGCGCGGTGCGCAAGTACCCCAAGCGTGGCGATATCTCGGCGCGCTCCGCCCTGACGATCCACCGCGGCACGAAGAACGTGTCCGACTTCAAGCGGCCGGTACTCGTGCTGGGCGTCGACGGACCGGAGGCTACCAACGCGGAGCACCACGATCTCGCAGTAACCAAGGGGTACTGGGAGACGCTGCCGGAGACGGTCAGGGCGCACCTTCGGTGCCCCATCGTCGACGAACTGATCCCGATCACGCAGAAGCACGACATCGAGGGTCTGGTGATGGGCGAGGCCTGATCCGAGCGTCCAGCCGTCCTGGGGCAAGGACGGCTGTCGGCGACGGGCTATTGACCGATCAGCGAGCACGATCGAACATGACACGAACTGATCGGTCAGGCCCGCAGCCTTCGAGGAGCCATGTTCGCCGCCGAGCGTCGCCGCGCGATCCTCGAGCACGTCCGTGTGAACGGCGCGGCGTCCCTGCATGAACTCGCAAGCGCGGTCCACAGCTCCGAGGTGACGGTGCGCCGGGACATCCGGCTGCTCGAGGAACAGGGTCTGCTCGATCGTCGGCGCGGCGGTGCGATGTGGCCCGGGAGCATGTCGCACGAACAGAGCTATCACCAGAAGACCCGCGTCGCCGCTGCCGAGAAGGTCGCTATCGCAACGCTCGCTGCCACGTTCGTGGCGGAGGGCGACGCGGTCGTCCTCGGCGCGGGCACCACGACCTACGAGCTGGCCCGGCTTCTCGCCCGGATGTCCGACCTGACCGTCGTGACCAACTCCGTCCTGGTGGCGCAGGCCTTGGCCGCGTCCCCGGTCGAGGTGGTGATGACCGGCGGTTCGCTGCGCGGCTCCACGCTGGCCTTGCTCGGCAGCCTCGCCGAGGACTCACTGGCGCGCATCCGGGTGCGGTCGGCCTTCCTGTCCGGGAACGGCCTGACCGCCGAGCGGGGGCTGTCGACGCCGGTGATGGCATCCGCCGGCGTCGATCACGCGATCACCGAGTGCGCGCAGGAGATCGTCGTGCTCGCTGATCACACGAAGGTCGGCGTCGACACGATGTTCCAAACCGTGCCCGTGGAGTCGATCCGGCACCTGGTCACCGACGAGGCAGCCGATGCGGGCGTGGTGGCGAAGCTGGCGAATCAAGGGGTCGAGGTGCACCTCGCCCCGGTCGGTTCCGCCAGCGGTAGCGCGCTGTCCGAGGCCCAATCGGTCAGTTGACGGCAGTTTGTGATCGATTCCGCGCTAACTCTTGACCGTTACGATCGCACGGCCGTTCAATGACGGCATCTCTAGATCACAACGCGCGGATGCAGCATGCTCCGCGACAGTCCGACGGAAGGGGTAAGGCCGATGGCGGCAGGCAGTCGGTTCCCGAGGGGCCACCTTCGGCCCGTCCTCGCCGTGCTGGCCGGCACGGCGCTGCTCGCGACCGGGTGCGCGAAGAGCGCGGGTCAGAGCGGCGGCGGCGGAGGTGGTGGTGGTGGTGCGAGCTCACCTTCGAGCGACAGCGCGGCAGCCACCGGCGGCCAGCAGCAGGTCGCGAGCGGCGGAACGACCGGCTCGTGCACCTACAAGAAGTACGGAGCGCCGAAGCTCGACCTCAAGAAGACAGTCGTCGGTTTTTCGCAGTCCGAGTCGACGAGCAACCCCTTCCGTGCCACGGAGACGAATTCCATCACCTCCCAGGCCAAGAACCTGGGCATCAAACTCATCCAGCGCAACGCCAACGCCAACATCAGCCAGCAGAACACCGATATCGAGGACATGATCGCGCAGGGCGCGAAGGTCCTCATCGTGGCGCCGGAGAACGCTGGCGTCGCGCCGGCGCTACGCCAGGCGCGTGCCAAGCACATCCCCGTCCTGGCGATCGACCGCACGGTCAACGGCACGGCATGCAAGGACTTCATCGGGTTCATCGGGTCCAACTTCCTCGGCCAGGCCAAGATCGCCGCTGACGACCTGGGCCAGGCGCTGAAGGGCAAGGGCAACGTGGCCGTGCTCCAGGGCACGTCCGGCAACAACGTCGCCGCCGACCGGACCAACGGGTTCAACCAGGAACTGAAGCAGAAATACCCGAACATAAAGATTGTGGCGTCGCAGACGGCGAACTTCGACCAGGCGACCGGTCAGAAGGTCATGGCCCAGATGCTGCAGAGCCACTCGAACATCACCGGGGTGTACGCCGAGAACGACACGATGGCGCTCGGCGCCATTCAGGCGATGCGCTCGGCCGGGAAGACTCCCGGCAAGGACATCAAGATTGTGTCGATCGACGGGATCCAGGACGCGGTCAAGGACGTCGCGAGCGGCGTGATCTACTCCGACATCGAGACGAACCCGCGCTTCGGCCCGCTGGCGTTCCAGACGCTGCAGAACTTCTACAGCACCGGCACCGGCTCCAAAGTGATCATCAAGGATCACCACTTCACCCAGTCGAACGCGGCGCAGGCGCTGAAGAATGGTGACGTCTACTAGGCGGTGGCGGACGCTGGGCGGGCGGGGGTCGGCGTGACGAATCCCTCGCCCGTCCTCGAACTGGCTCACGTCTCGAAGTCATTCGTCGGCGTCCGGGCGCTGCAGGATGTCGACTTCAGGCTCCGGCCGGGGCAGGTGCATGCCCTGGTCGGGGAGAACGGCGCCGGCAAGTCGACGCTGATCAAGGTCGCGACCGGCGTCTACCACCCCGACGCCGGCGAGATCCGGCTCGACGGCTCCCCGGTGCACTTCGCCAGCCCGCTGGCCGCCCAAGAGGCCGGCATCTCGACGATCTACCAAGAGATCAACCTGGTGCCGCTGATGAGCGTCGCGCGCAACCTGTATCTCAACCGCGAGCCGCGCCGATTCGGCCTCATCGACGCGGCCCGGATGCGCCGCGACGCACGTCGGGTGCTGCGCGAGTACGGCGTGAATGTCAACGTGGCCCGGCCCCTGCGCGAACTGGGGCTCGGCGCGCAGCAGATGGTGGCCATCGCGCGCGCAGTGCAGATCGACGCCCGGGTCGTGATCATGGACGAGCCGACGTCCTCGCTCGAGCATCGCGAGGTCGAGACACTGTTCGGCGTGATCGAGCGGCTGCGGCACCAGGGCATCGCGATCCTCTACGTCAGCCACCGCCTCGACGAGCTGTTCCGCATCTGCGACGCCGTCACCGTCATGCGCGACGGCCGGGTGGTGCACACCGGCGCCATGCGCGACCTCGACCGGCTGCACCTCGTCTCGCTGATGCTCGGACGCGACATCGCGGAGGTTCGGCGGCACGGCACCACCGACTTCGGCTCGGCCCACCACATCGGGGACCGACCAGTGCTGCGGGCGGAAAATCTCAGCAGCCGGCGGGTCCTCCAGGACGTGTCGCTCGAGGTCCGTCCCGGCGAGGTTGTCGGACTCGGCGGCCTGCTCGGCGCCGGCCGCAGCGAGACCGCGAAGGCCGTCGTCGGTGCGCTGCACACAGAGGCCGGCCGGATCGAGGTCGACGGCGCGCAGGTGCGCCGAAACTCGACCGCCGCGGCCATCCGGGCGGGGGCGGTGCTGCTGCCGGAGGACCGCAAGAGCGAGGGAATCGTCCCGAACCTCTCCGTGCGCGAGAACATCGTTCTGGCTGCCTTGCCGCGAATTTCCCGCGCGGGCCTGGTCACCCGCGCCAAACAGGACGAGATCGTCGACTACTTCATGAAGCGGCTGCGCATCAAGGCGTCCAGCCCGGAGCAGAAGGTCGGCGAGCTCTCCGGCGGCAACCAGCAGAAGGTCTTGTTGGCGAGGTGGCTGTGCCTCAATCCCAAGGTGCTGCTCCTCGACGAACCGACCCGCGGCATCGACGTCGGCGCGAAGGCCGAGGTGCAGGGAGTGATCGACGAACTCGCGAAGGACGGATTGGGAGTCGTTCTCATCTCCTCGGAACTCGAGGAGCTGATCGAGGGGTCGAACCGCGTCGTCGTGCTCAAGGACGGTCGCAAGGTCGGCGAGCTCACCGGTGACCAGGTGAGCGAGGATGCGCTGATGCAGTCACTGGCCCAGGCTCCCGGCGGGACACCTAGAACCGATGGCTGAGGCCGCTCTTCGCCGCCCGGCGCTCGACCGCGACCGGTTGCTGTCGCTGCTGCAGAACTACGGCGTCTACGCGGCCATCGTCCTGCTGGTCGTCGTCAACGCCGCCATCACGCAGAACTTCCTGACCCTGGCCAACCTGCGGGTGCAGCTGTACCAGGCCGTCCCAATTCTCGTCGTCGCGCTCGGGATGGCACTGGTGATCGGCACCGAGGGCATCGACCTCTCGGTCGGCGCCGTGATCTCCCTCGCCTCGGCCATGATCCCGCTCTACCTCGGCTACGGGCCGTGGGCCGCGATGGGCACCGCAATGGTGGCCGGCGCGGTGTCCGGTGTGATCAGCGGCAGCCTGGTCGCCTTCGCCGGCGTGCAACCGATCATCGCGACGCTGGCGCTGATGATCGGGCTGCGGGGCCTGGCGGTGATTCTGAACGGCGCCTCGGCGAAAGAGGTGTCCGACCCGCTGATCGACGGTCTGGGCACCGGCGACTGGCTCGGCATCCCGCAGATGGCCTGGGTCGCCGTCGTCCTCGTCGGGCTCGTCGCCTTCCTGGTGAACCGCACGACCTTCGGCCGGCAACTGGTGGCGATCGGCGACAACCGCGCGGCCAGCGCACTGTCGGGTCTGCCGGTGCGACGGGTGCTCATGACGGTCTACGTGCTATCCGGGGTGCTCGCGGCCATCGCCGGGATCCTGCTCGTCGGCTACGGGAGTTACGCCGACCCGTCCAACCTCGGGTTGAACTACGAGCTCAACGCGATCACCGCGGTCGTCGTGGGCGGCACCCCGCTGAGCGGCGGCAAGGTGCGGGTGCTCGGCACGGTCGCCGGCGCCGTCCTCATGCAGCTCATCACCGCGACGCTGATCCAGCACGACGTGAAGGCCTCCATCGAGCAGATGGTGGAAGCGGCGATCATCGTCGCCGCCGTCTACACCGCGCGAGGACGGAGCGGGCGATGAGCAGCTCGGTGGCTCCGGGCACCACCTCGGTCGACACGGGCTCCGCTGCGGAGGGCACCGCAACCCGCAGCGCCCGCCGCGGCGAACGGCTCTCCGCGCTCGCGCAGCAGCAGGGCGGCCTCGTCACCCTGGTCGTCGTCTTCGTCGGCGCGTGCCTGTTCTCCGGCGGCTTCGCCTCGACGGACAACTTCAACAGCATCCTCGTCGGCAACGCCTACACGTCGCTGCTGGCGCTGGGAATGACCTTCGTGATCATCAGCGGCGGGATCGACCTGTCCGTCGGGTCGGTCTTCGCGCTCGGCGGCGTCCTCGCCGGCTGGGGGACACTGCACGGCGGCACGGCCGTGGCCATCGTCCTGCCGCTCGCCGCGGGCGCGGCGATGGGACTCGTTCAGGGCCTGCTGATCGCCTACGCCCGGCTGGCGCCCTTCATCGTCACGTTGGCGGGTCTGCTCTTCGCCCGCGGCGCCCTCCAGGCGATAACCAACGAGGGCTCGCAGACCAATCACGTCCCGCAGAACTCGGCATTCCTCGCGATGGGAAACGGCACATGGGCGCCGGTGCTGACCGCGGTCGCCCTGTTCGTCCTCGGCGGAGTGGTCCTGCAGCGCACCGGCTTCGGTCAGGCGCTGTTCGCAGTGGGCGGCAACGAGAACGCCGCGCTGCTGATGGGGCTGCCGGTGGCACGCACCAAGGTGCTGGTCTACGTGCTCTCCGGCGTTCTCGCCTGCGGCGCAGGCATGCTCAACGCCTCGCGGCTGGGAGCCGGGATCACGAACATCGGCGTCGGCTACGAGCTCGCCGCCATCGCCGCGGTGGTCATCGGCGGCACGCTGCTCACCGGCGGCGCCGGGTCGATCACCGGTACGGCCTCCGGGGTGCTGCTGCTGGCGGTGATCCAGAACCTGATCGGCGTCCACCTGTCGCAGTACGGTTCGTCGGCCTCCGACCTGGTGAACGGGCTGTTCCTCGCCGTCGTGGTGCTGCTGCAGACGCTCATCACCAGACGGCGCCGGCTGGTGTGAGCCCCGGCTCGCCGCTCGGAGGCCCTCCTGTCAGACGACGCCCTGCTATCCGACCGTGACCGGGGCCGGACCGCCCGGCACCCCGAAGGGCGGCGGAGCCAGCGGAACAGCCGGGGCCGAGCCCGGGTCGGTGCCGCCCTGGTCGAGGCGGAACGGCGGGTACCGGTCGGTCATCAGCGCCGCGTAGGCGGCCACCCGTAGCGCCCAGCGGTCCATGCCCAGAACGAAGTCGTAGAGCGGTCGGGGATACCGGCCGGTGAACAGGACGATGATCGCCGAGATGAGGACGAGCAGCCCCACCAGGCCGCCGCCGGCCCAGCCGTCGTTGCCGTGGCTGCCCTCGACGCCGAACCACAGACCGCCGCCGACAAAGATCCCCACGATGATGTAGTGCGGAATGGCCAGCAGCCACCATTTGACCAGGACCAGTCCGCGGGACAGCCGGTCGGGATACGGCACGGTCAGGTGCGCCGGATAATCGAGCACCTCCTTGAGCGTGAACGGCGGATAGCGGTCGGTGCCGAGCGCGCCGTAGCCGTAGTAGTGCACCCGCCACGACCAGCGCAGCACCCCGACGTTGAAGTCGAACAGCGCCCGCGGATATCGGCCGGTGATCAGGATTGCGAAGAATGCAGCGATCCCGACCACGTAGAAGCCGAGCCACAGGAAGGCCAAAACCACGAAGTGCGGGATCAGCAGCAGCCATTTGACCAGCCAGAGCCACCGCGAGATGGGTTCGGGATCCGGCGCGGCATCGACCCGGACCGGATACGGCGTGCGTGGTTCGGGCATCGGGGCCTCCTTACCGGCGCGCCTGCGCGCCGTCGCGGTCGGCGGACTGCCTCAGGGCCGATCCTCCGCGGGAGTGTCGAATGCTGAGTAGGGGCTTAAGGCCTTAGGTCCAGGCGGGTGGACGGTGTGCTGCGCCATCGTTGACGACGCGGTGGCGGCTGGCGCCGGGGCGTCCTCCGCAGCAGTTCCACCCGATGGCTGTGGGCGATACGGGGTCGTGCTCGCCGAAGCGATGGGGCCTATGCGGAGCGGTTCAGCATGCTCGCCGGCGCGAGATACCCGTTGGGATCCAGGGCGACGTCCTTGTCCCGCGCCGTCGCGACGATGTCCGGGGCCCAGTCGATGCGCACCCGCCCATCGCCCTCCGTCAGCACGACGACCTGCGCCGACCCTTCGCCCACGCTCTCGAACCGGCGCCATGCGCCGTTCGGAATAGACAGGGTGTCGTAGGCACCGATCTCGACGGAGACGGGGTCGGCCGCGTTCAGCGTGACTTTCAGGCGTCCGTGTTTGACGATGAGCACCTGCGCCTCGGCGATCCGGTGACGCCCCACGCCGTCGCCCGGATCGGCCCGAAGCCACGCCAGGGAGAAGCCGTGTGGTTGGCTGAGCCGGGGCCGTTGGAACCGGTTCTCGGTGAGTCCGTAACCGATGACGAGGGCGAGTTGCGCACCTCCGCCCGGCAGGCGCGAGTCGAGGAACGGCTCGCGGTCCCAAACCAGGTCGCCCGGCTTGGTGAGCCGCTCCCGCATTTCCTCGACACTGACTTTCTGCAGCGTCGCCAGCTGGTCCTGCGTCAGCGGCCGGACCAGCTCGACTCCTTGCGGACGTTCGCCGGGACTGGTCTCGATCAGCTGGTTGTCCGCGCTCAAGAACATTCCGGTCTCGGCGGCCCTCTCGATGACGGAGGGGGCCCAAATGAGTCCACCGCTGCGGTCGCGGCCGAGAGCGGTGTAGAGCCACGCGTCGTCGGTCTTGCTCGTGAAACCGCGGAAGATCCAGGTCGGAATGGAGATGACGTCGCCGTCCTGCACCAACGCCTCGCCGTCGGCGCCGTCAACGCCCCAGCGGAACTGCCACTCCCCCGCAAGGCACATGAACACCTCCGCAGTGAAGTGCAGGTGCAGGTTGTTCACCACGCCCGCCGTCATCACCGCGGCGCCGAGGTTGAATCCGTGCGGCTCCGTCACCGGAACGACCTGCTCCGCGTTCTCGGACACCCCCGGCCCGATGAGCGGATAATTGATCTTGCCCTCGGACCCCGGGATCTTGGTGTCCAGGAACGCCGCCCGGTCCGCCTTGAGATCCTTGCGCAGGATGGTTCGGTGCTCGAGCTCGGATTGGGTGACGACGACATCAGCAGCCATGGAACGGCAATCCCCTGGTCGGTTTGTGAATACGTATGTATTGTCCTCGGCAGGTCGGGGCGTGTCAACAACGAGGACGGGAGCGCGGCATGCGACGCAATGACGTTCGGGACATGCTGGCGCGCGGCGAGGCGGCTGTCGTCGCCTGGATGTCCACGGACAGCCCCTATCTCGCCGAGGTGCTGTCCTACTGCGGCTACGACGCGGTCACGGTCGATCTGCAGCACGGCATGTTCGACGTCGGGCGCGCGATTCAGCTGCTGCAGGCGGTGAGCTCCGGGCCGGCCGTCCCGCTGGCGCGCTGCTCCGGGCTGGACCCGGCGCAGATCGGGAAATTGCTGGACGGCGGCGCCTACGGGATCATCTGCCCGGGCGTCGACACGGCCGAGCAGGCCGCCGCCTTCGTGCGTGCGTGCCGCTATCCGCCCCGCGGAGCTCGCAGCTTCGGCCCCTCCCGCGGCCTGCTCTACGGAGGCTCGGACTACGTCGACCATGCCGACGACACGGTGCTCACCTGGGCGATGATCGAGTCGAAGGACGGGCTGGCCAACCTCGACGCGATCCTGGCCACGCCGGGGCTCGACGGCGTGTTCGTCGGACCGAACGACCTCGCGCTGTCGCTCGGAGAACGGCCCGGGACGCTACCCCTCTCGGAGAAGGTGACAGCCGCGATGAGCGAGATCGCGACCGCCGCGCGCGCCGCCGAGCGGTGGGCGGGCGCCTTCGCCCCGGACGCAGATCTCGCGCGGCGCCTGATCGACAGCGGGTACCAGTTCGTCGCGCCCGGTAACGATGTGAGCGTGCTGCGCCAGGCCGCCGCGCAGCGCATCGCCGTCGCCCGCGGCGGGAGCGGAGCAGCGGCGAAGGATTCCGCCGTCCGCGACCTGCCCGGAAGCAGCGGCTACTGAGCCATCCGCCCGGCGCCCTCGACCCTGGAGCGTGCCAGCCAGCCCCGCACCGCGGCCGCGACTGCATCGGGACACTCGAGCGGCAGCATGTGCCCTCCGGACTCCACCGCCACCAGCTCCGCCCGCGGGCATCGATCGACGACTTCCTGTTGCAGGTGCGGCGGGCAGATCTCGTCCCGTCCGCCGGAGAGGACCAGCACGGGGACTCCGATCGCCGCCAGGCTGTCGAGGCTGTCCGGGCGCGTCGTCTGGGCGGCGAGCTGGCGCAGCAAACCGTCCTCGCCGACTGTCCATGCCATGCGCTCGTTCCTGGTGAGCAGGTCAACGTTGCCCTGCCGCTCGGCCGGCAGCGTGACCCGCGCCATCTCGGCGGCGACGTCGGCGAACTCGCCGGCCTCGCACCGCGCGCGCAGCCGCTCCCAGGCGCCCAACTGTGCGTCGACCGCGCCCCGGGCGCTGCTGCACACCAGCACCAACCCGGCGACCCGCTGCGGCGCCTGGCGCAGGATCTCCAGCGCGACGATTCCACCGAGGGAGTGCCCGGCCAGCAGGAATCGCGGGGGCGCCTCGGCGAGAACGCTCGCCGCCATCTCGACGACCGAGTCGTCTCGATCGATCCGCGCCGGCCATGGCAGGACGAGGTCGTTGATCTGCGCCGCGACGCCGTCCCACAGGCTCGCATCGCCGAGCATCCCGCTCAGCAGGACGAGCGGCGCACGCCGGCCGAGATCCTGTGGTCCTAGTACCGATCGGGCTTGCGCGACCTCGGCGAGCAGCCGGTCGGTCGCCCCGGCGACGTCGAGGATCACGGCGTCGCCGGTGGTGTGGAAGGCGGCCTGCGCCTCCGCCGCAGACGCCACCAGCCGCGCGCGGCCTGCGATCAGCCCGTCGTGCTGAGGAATGTCGAGGCGCTCCGGGCCGCCGAGGACGAGCACCGCGCCGGACCGGCCGGCTGAGCTCCGAACGGCGTCGAGGACGGCGCCGACCGCCGCCGGATCGACGACGACGAGCCCGTCGGCGCCGTCGCGCAGTGCTGCCCGAGCGGTCTCCGCCGAGGTGACCTCTGCCAGCACCGGCAGCCCGTGACGGGTCGGACCCGCGGCCGGACGCCCGGCCGGGGCGACGACGAAATCCATGCCGGCGAGCCGTCCGGCAGCGGCACGGTCGATACGCACACCCAGAAGTCGTTCGCCTCGGCGCATCCGGTCACGCAGACGCTCGGACGCGGGCGGGGACAGCGGCGAGGACATCCCGCTACCGTGCCACCATCCCGGCCGAAAGATCGATGTCTGCGCAGTGCAGCCCGGTCATCTCGAGCATCGCCACCACGGCAGCGCCGACCTCGTCCTCTTCGAGGAGCCGGCCCAGGGTCGCTCGTGACGCGAAGGCACGCTCGGCCTCGTCCTCGGAGATCCCCAACCGCTCGGATTCCAGCCGGAAGTTGCGGGTCATCCGCTCGCCGCGCACGGGACCGGGCGACAGGCTGTTGACCCGGACGCCGGACCGACCCACTTCGGCGCCGAGCGTGGTCGTCAGTCCGAGAACGGCCATCTTCGACGCCGTGTATGGAGTGCGCAGTGCCAGCGGACGCTTACCGCTGACCGATGCCAGGTTGATGACGTCCCCCTGCCCGCGCCGGATCATCGCGGGCAGGAAGGCCCGGCACATGAGGTACATCCCGCGCACATTGACGGCGAACACCTCGTCCCACTCGTCCGGCGCAATCTCGACCAGCGGCTTGACCGGACCTGGAATGCCCGCGTTGTTGACGAGGACGGAGATCGTCTCGTCCGCGAGTTCGTCGGCCAGTGCGGCCACCGAGGCGGGATCGGCCACGTCAACGGTCGCCGTACGCGCCCGTGACCCCAGCTGGGCAGCCGTCGCGGCCAGCGCGTCCGGCCGCCGACCGGTCAGCACGACTCGATACCCCGCACGGTGCAGCGCGCGGGCGATCGCGCGGCCCAATCCGCTGCCACCTCCGGTGATCAGCGCGGTGCGCGGCTCTGTCGGGTCAGCCACCGGCGGCGAGCACGTGGTCGCTCCATGGCAACGACGCACCGGCGTATTTCGCCGCCCGGACGTCACCGGATCGCGCGTGGCCTTCGAACAGTTCTACCCGCGCGGCGCGTCCGCAGATCTCGCCGAGCTCGGCGCTCGACGAGAGATCGGTGACCTCCTGATAGGTCACCGTCTTGAGATACTTGCCGACCCACAGCCCGCCGGTGAAGCGCGCGCTTCCGCGGGTGGGGAGGACGTGATTGGTGCCGATGACCTTGTCACCGTAGGAGACGCAGGTCGCTTCGCCGAGGAACAGCGCGCCGTAGTTGCGCATCTTGGCCAGCGCCCGGCGCGGATCGTCGGCCAGAATTTGCACGTGTTCGGAGGCGTAGCTGTCGGCCACCTCGTACGCCTCGTCCATCGACTCGACGACGAGGACCTGACCGTGGTCACGCCACGCCGGCTCGGCGAAGTCGCGAGTGGGCATGTCGGGCAGGATCTTCTCGATGTGCGTCATGACCTCGCGGGCCAGCGCCTCGCTCGTGGTCACCAGCACGGCCGGCGAGTCGGGGCCGTGCTCGGCCTGGCTCAGCAGGTCGACGGCGGCCACGAACGGGTCGGCATGGTCGTCGGCGATTACCAGGATCTCTGTCGGTCCGGCCAACAGGTCGATGCCGACCTCGCCGAACAGCTGCCGTTTGGCCTCGGCCACGTAGGCGTTGCCGGGGCCGGCGATGAGGTCGACGCGTCCGATCGTCTCGGTGCCCAGCGCGAGCGCCGCCATCGCCTGCACTCCGCCCAGGAGATAGATCTCATCCGCGCCGGCGAGCGACATGGCCGCGATGGTCGCGGCAGGGACCTGTCCGCGGATGGGCGGGGTGCAGGCCGCGACGCGCTCGACGCCGGCGACCTTGGCCGTGACGATCGTCATGTGCGCCGACGCAGTCAGCGGATACCGGCCGCCGGGAACGTAGGCGCCAACGGCCGAGATGGGCACGTTCTTCTGGCCGAGATGCACCCCCGGCAGGGTCTCGATCTCGAAATCGGTCAGAGACGCGCGCTGCGCTTCCGCGAACCGGCGCACCTGGGCCTGCACGAATTCGATGTCCCGGATGACTTGCTCGGGAACGCTCGCGACGATTTCCGCGATCTGCTCGTCGCTCAGCCGGAAGGATGCCGGCGACCAGTTGTCGAACTTTTCGGAGTACTGACGGACCGCTTGGTCGCCACGCTCGCGGACGTTGTCGAGAACGTCTCGAACCGTTTCAGCGACCTGTCGCTGCTGGCCGACGAGAATTGCGACAGGGACGGATTCTTTGAGCCTCGTGATCATGAGTATCCCGGCGGGGTCGAGAGGTGGGTCGTAGCCGAATGTATACGTATGCACAAGGACGGTCAAGGCGCCGCGTCAACCGTGCGTGCTCCGCAGCACCAGCTCCGTCGGGAAGACCTGGACTCGCGCCGGACCTTCGGCGCCCGCCATCCGCTGCACCACGCGGTCGGCTGCAGCCAGGGCCATCCCGGCCAGGTCGACGCGCACCGTTGTGAGCTGGAAGCATGGCCAGGACGCCATCTCGAGGTCGTCGAACCCGACGACGGAAAGGTCGTCGGGAACCGACAGTCCGGCGCGCTTCCCATGGTTGAGGGCTCCGATAGCGACGGCGTCGCCGACGCAGAAGACCGCGGTCGGCCGGGTACGGCCGCCCGAACTCAGCAGCTGCGCGAGGCCGCGCTCGCCGTCGGCATAGCCGAACCCACCGTGGACGGTGCGCGCTTCGGGAAGCTCGATGCCCGCGTCGGCGAGAGCGGCCCGGAACCCGGCCTCCCGATCACGGCTGGTGCTGGCATCGGGGCTGCCCAAGACAGCTCCGATGCGGCGATGACCGAGCTCCAGCAGCAGTCGCGCGGCCAGCGCCGCCCCGGCCCGGTTGTCGGCTGTGACGCCGTCGACCGCCCGGCGCCCGGACAGCCGGTTGAGCTCCACGAACGGCAGTCCGCGTTCCTGCAGCGCCCGCGAGAGCGACGAGCGCAGCAACGTCGTGGTGAGGACGACGCCGTCGACCGAGCGGTCGAGCAACCGCTCGTAGGAACTACGGTCGTCGCCGCGTTCGGCCAGCAGCACCATGCGGTAGCCGTGGTCGGCGAACCGGTCGTGCAACGGCTCCACGAGCGTCGGATAGAGGACGTTGCGGAGGTCGGCGACCATCGCGACCTGGCGGGTCGCGCGGGTGGCGAGGCTGCGACCGAGATCGCTCGCGACGTATCCGAGCTGCGCCGCTGCCTCGCGGACGCGCTGCCGGGTGGCCTCGGCGACCCGGGGATCGTCACGCAGGGCGCGGGACACCGTGGGCTGGGAAACACCGGCCAGCCGCGCGACATCGTGGCTGGTCACCGTCATGTGCGCCGCCTCGGGACGCAGCGCGCCGCCGGCTCAGCGGTACACATCCGGCCTCCGGTCGGCGAGGGCGTCGTTGCGCTCGGAGATTACTTTGTTGCGGGCCTGCGAGAGGTCGAGCACCGCAGTGGCGACCCCGGTGCCCGCGGCGGTGGCGACGGGCCAGCCGCTTTCGTCCAGGATCGCCGTAGCCTCGTTCCAGCGCTGGCCGCGCTCCACGCCGCGCCGGTCGCAACACGCGATCGGCATCCGGTTCACCCGTGCCGCGGCCATGGCGATGAGGATCTCCGGTGCCGGCTGTCCTTCCGGGCGATCCACCCAGGGCCAGTTCGTCGGCACGGCCAGCAGGTCGGCGCCGCGCAGCGCAACGGCCCGCGTCATCTCCGGGAATTCCATGTCGTAGCAGACCATCACGGCGATGCGGCCGACCGGCGTTTCGACCACGGGGGGAGGCCGATCCCCGGCGGTGAAGAAGAGCTGTTCGGTGTTCCACAGATGCACCTTGCGGTACACGACCCGGACGTCCTCGCAGAGCAGGACCGCACTGTTGAACAGGCTTCCGTCCTCGCCCCGTTCTGCGAATCCCGCGACGACGACCGAGCCAGCGGCGAGCTCGGCCCAGTCGGCGAAGATGCCGTCGCCGCCGCCCAGCGCGAGGCTGCGTGCCTCGTCCGGGGACTGGAAGCAGTAACCGCTCGTGGCCAGTTCCGGCAGGACGATGACGTCGGCGCCGGCCCCGGCCGCGGCACCGATCGCAGCCGAGGCCTGCGCGAGGTTACCGGCCAGATCGCCGACGACGGGGGCGAGCTCGCAACAGCTCACCCGCACGCGAGCGACCACGGCGACGCCAGCCTGCCCGGCTCAGCCGAGCATCGGCGTGGGCTCGTCACTGAGAAGCTGTGCGAGCACGTCGAACTCGTTGAACATCATCCAGTCGTCGGTGATCCGGCCGCCGGCGATGTAGAGCTGGTTGATGCCCCACAGCCGCACCCTGCGGTGCGTCGGGTTGCCGTAGAGCGCATACCCGCGGTGGGTGCCGTGCGCGCTCCAGCGGACTGACACGCGGTACCCGTCGCTGTCGTTGCCCATCCAGTAGACCTCGTCGACCGCCATGCCGAGGTCGGGGAACGTGGCGAGGAGCGCACGCGCCGTCGCGCGAATGTCCTGGCGGCCGTATCCGAGCCGGTTGGACGGTCCGCGCCATCGGGCGGTGGCGGCGTAGGCCTTGTCGATCCAGCTGAGATCGCGGCGGTTGTACAGGTTGTGCCACAGGGCGCGGACGAGGTTCTCCACGTCCGCCAGCTCTCCGGACGGTTGGTAGTACTCGGGCGCCCGGCCGCCGGCAAGGCGCTGCACCTCGCCGACGTGCTGGTCGGCCCCGACCCGGGCAAGCTCGTTGCCGTACTCGCGCGCCGCCCAGGCCACGTCCACCCCGAGCTGCATGAATCGGGCGGCCGTGTTGTACAGCACCCACTCTTCGACGATCTCGTTCTCGCGGATGACGCAGTTGGCGATCCCCCAGAGGTTCACCTTGCGCCCGGTGGGTGCGCCCCAGCGCCACACGCCGAGATGGTGCCCGGTGGTGACGTAGCGGTGGGAGGTGACGAAACCCTGCTCGTCGTCGCCGGCCCAGATGACGTCGTCGGCCCACGAGCGGGTGTCGGGGAACGCGTGGATGCTGGCGATGGTCGCCTCGACGACGTGCTCGACCCCGTAGTTCGGTCCGCTGTCGTCGTGGACTACACAGCCGGGCGCGTAAGTGTCGTAGATGTACCCGACGTCCTGGTCCTCCCAGATCCGATGGGTGATCCGCACGATGTAGTCGATGATGTCGACGTAGGTGTCCTCGAAACCGCGCAGGGGCTGTCGGCGCTCGCCGCGCTCGCGGACTGCCCGGGTGGTCTCGCTGCCGGTCCCTGGCCGCACCGCGATCCGGAAATCAGCGGGCATGCGCCGGGCCGTCTTTCCGGTGGCGTTCGCGTCGCCCGCTCGGACCGGGACTGAGGCGGCGCTCGATGGCGCCGCCTCAGTCCGCGTGGTGCCGTTGTGCTTCGCGTCGGTCATTCAGCCCTTGCAATTCACGTCGTAGATGTACTGCTTGGCCTTCGCGCTGTTCACGTTCGCCGGGGTCACGAAGATGGCGTCCGCCGTCTGGTTCCTCGGCACGGACTCCCCCTTCATCGCCTTGACGGCCGACTGCACCCCGAGTACGCCTTCACCGCGCGGGTTCTGGACGACCGTACCGGTCAGCGACCCGTTCTTCAGCGCGGCCACGATGGGATCCGAGGTGTCGTAGCCGACGACCTTGACCTGCTGCTGCTTGTTGGCCTCACGGACGCCGGTGAGGGCGCCCTGCGTGTTGTTGGTTTCCACGCCGAAGATCCCCACGAGTTTCGAGTTGCTCGTCGCCGTGCTCGAGGCGATGGAGGCAGCCTTGCTGATGTCGTTGTTCGAGTACTGGATGCCCAGGAACTTCATGTTCGGGTACTTGGCGATGGCCTTCTTGAATCCGATGTCGCGGGCCTCGGCGACGACCGAACCGGTTGCGTTGTCGATGGCCATCACGTCGCCCTTGTAGCCCACTGCCTTGGCCAGGGCCTGACCCGCCAGCATCCCGCCGGTCTCGCCGTTGGACTGGATGTTGGTCGTCATGACGCTCTTGTCGCTGAGGTCACCGTCGATTCCGATGATCTTGATGCCTTGCCGCTTCGCCGCCGTCAAGGGCGCGATCATCGCCTTCGGGTCGGTGATCGAGATCATGATTGCGCCGGGCTTGGTGGCCGCCACGCTGTTCACGATCGAGGTCTGCTTCGAGACGTCGAAGGTGGGAGCGCCCTGGTAGGCGAACGAGACACCCAGCTTGTTCGCCTCGGTCTGGCCGCCGCAGGCGACGGTGTTGTAGAACGGGTTTCCGGTCAGGCCGGGAATGTAGACGACCTTGCCGAGCTTGCCGCCGCCGGCGGCGGCCGAGCTCGAGCTGCCGGTAGCGCCGCCGCCGCCGGTGCTCGCGCCGGTGGTCGCGCCGCCTGCGCCACCTCCGGAACTGCTGCTGCATCCCGCGAGCAGCGCCGCAGTCGCCAACAGGGCGGTGCCCGCGGCAAGGGTTCTGGTTCGTGTCATGGAGGTCCTTTCTGACCAGGAGGGGGAAGGAGGAGCCGACGCTTCGGTGTCAGGCTTTGTCGGTGTCAGGCTTTGTCGGTGTCAGGCTTTGTCGGTGTCAGGCTTTGTCGGTGTCAGGCTTTGTCGCGGGCACGTCTCTTGAGCTGGTCGATGTAGACGGCGCCGATCAGGATGAACCCGACC
>JAICIE010000061.1 GCA_025924515.1 Jatrophihabitans sp.
CGTAGCGACACGCCCTGGCTGGCGAGGGTGCCGCGCAGCCTCATCAGTGCGCCGAGGCCGGCGGCGTCGATGAACCGCAGCCCGGCCGCGTCGATCACCACATCGGCGGCGTTCTGGTCGCCTCGATCGTGGTTGGATTCGGCGGTGCAGTCGGTCAGGTCTTCGCCGGCGCGGACGAGCAGGCAGCGCGTTCTGAGGTCCAGCTCGCCGCGGAGAAACAGGGTGCGGCCTACGCGGATGATTTCGAGCTGTGCGGCCTGCGGATCTGTTGGCTCTGAATCAGGCTGCTGTCCCTCGCGCCGACGTTCACCGCGAGGCAACGGGAGGTCGTTGCAGGCTGGGTCGGTGGTGGCCGGCGCGCGGTAGTAGGCGACCCTGCTCTGCGGGTCGGCGGGGTTGGCGTCGGGTTGACCTCGGCGTCGGCGACGATGCGGTGGGGTTCCAGCGGAGGTGGTCATGATCACCTGCCTGCCCGAGAGGGCGAGCGGTCACCGTACGGTCCCGGCAGCAGATGGGGCGGGCGCCCTCGAAGCTTGCGGCATGCGGAAGCTTCGTGTCGGGAGGCTGTGGCCCAGCAGCACCAGAATGCCACACGCGCGAGGGGGAACCAAATCGCAGCCAGGCCCAGGATGGCACTGCGCCGGTGGCACTGAGCTTGACGGTCTGGTCCATACCGGATGCTGCGGCGGAGGCGCTGCACGGCCTGGTCGGATGTGGAATGGTCTCGTTCCGTCCGGACCCGCGACGTGGGAAGGATCGGCCGTGACGAACTACGACCGGCAGGTCGGGCGGGACATGCCGCCCGAACGGGACTTGAGCCAGCGGCAGAGTGAGTCCGAGGACGATGACGTGATGTCCGCGGTGCGCGGTTTGTCCGGTCTGGTCGCCGAGGTCGACGACCTTGACGATGTGCTTGCCCGCATCGCGGGCTTCGCGGTCGCGTCGGTGCCGGGCGCGGACGGCGCGGGGGTCGGGTTGATCCGGTCGGGTGAGGGGGCGTCCGCGGTGCTCGCGTGGGCGGTGACCGACCCGTTCGTTCGGGAGATCGACCATTTGCAGTACGACATCTGTGGGGAAGGCCCGTGCCTGACCGCGATGCAGACCCACCGCCCGTTAGTGAGCGGGTCGCTGGGCAGTGACCCGCGGTGGCCTCGATTCGGTGGCCGGGTCGCGCGGTTACGGGTGCATTCGGCGTTGTCGCTGCCGCTGCTTAGACGCGACGGAGTGGTGGGCGCCATCAACATCTACGCCCACAAGCGGGACGCGTTCACCGAACACGCGGTGCGTCTGGGCGAACAGTTCGCCGGGCCGGCGGCGGTGTCGGTGGGCAACATCCAGGTCCTGCACGCAGCCCTCACCCGAGCCACCCAGCTGGAGACCGCGTTGACGAGCCGGGCGGTGATCGACCAAGCGATCGGCATCGTGCGCAGCCGCTCGGGCGGCACCGCCGAGGAGGCCTTCGACGGGCTCCGGCAGATCAGCCAATCCGAGAACGTCAAACTCGCGGTCGTCGCGCAGCGGCTCGTCGACGAGGCCGTCCGGCGCGCGCATGCCCGCCACAGCGGGTCCTGACCAGACGACGTCCCGGCCAGCCGATCCCGGCGAGCGTCGATGTCATCCTCGGTGCGCGGCGGGGCTGGCCGGATTGGAACGCGCGGCCGGTACCAGCCCGGTCAGTTCCTCAACCAGCACCGGACGGGTGGCGGGTTCGGACATCAACTGCCGGGCCACCGCGGTGAGATGTCTGCCCGAAGTGCGGGCGTGATGCCGCAACACGGCGAACGCCTCTTCGACGGTGACGTCCAGGCGCTCACGCAGGAACCCCTTGGCCTGTTCGACGACGACCTGGTCGGCCAGGGCGCTGCGCAGGTGCGGCAGCACCACATCGCGGGTCGGGGCGTGTTCCTGCACGATCGCCACACTGGCCACGTGCGCGAGGCTGCGGCCGACCAGCACGTCGGCGTCGTTCAGCGCGCCGACGCTGGTCCCGAACAGGCCCAGCGCTCCCAGCGTGCTGCCCGCCGCGCGCATCGGCACCGCGTGCACCGATGCGAACCCGGCCTGCGCCGCGGCCGGGACGAACCGCGGCCACCGGTCAGCCGCGGTTGTCAAGTCGGCCACGGACACCGGTTCGCCGTTGGCGAAGCAATCCAGACAGGGACCTTCGTCGGCCTGCAGCTGAAACAGCTCCAGCTCGCCGGTCTTGGCCGACGTGGCCGCCATCAGATGCAGGCGGCCGAGCGGATCGGCCAGCAGCAATCCCGCGGAGCTCACATCCAGCAGCCGGGCGCACCGCTCGGTCAGGTCCGTCAACAGCTCCACCACGTCGAAGTCGTCTAACAAGCTGTCCACCAGCGTGACCAGCGCCTCGAGAACTCGGGCCTCACGATCGCCGTTTGTCACGGTCACTCCCTTCCCCGGCGGCGCCCCGCAGTTGCATCAATGCGGCTCCAGCCGTAATTGGCGTTCGAGGATGTCGCGGGCGATCTCGGTGGCGCTGCGACCTTCGGCGTAGGCGTGGGCGCGCAACCGCACCAGCGCCTCGGCCGGCGCGATCTCGAGCTGGGCGACCAGCATCCCGGTGGCTTGGCTGACCTCAGCCCGGGTGATCGTCGTCAGCTCCGCCCACGCCGCGCTGCCCGGATCGGCAACAGCTACGCGAAGATCGCCGCCGAGCAGGTCGAGCAGCGGGATCTGAGCCAACTCCGCAGCCACCAGCGCCCCGGTGAGATCCTCACGAGCCAGCAGACCGGGACGGCGGCGGAACAAATCGAGAGCTCCCAGGTACTGCCCCGCGATCAGCACCGGCATCGCGAATACCCCGCGGATGTCGTGCGCCAGCATCGCCGGCCCGTACGCCGGCCAGCGTCCATCATCGGGCTCGGCCAGATCGAGCACCAGGACCGGTGCACGATTCGACACCGACTCCAGACACGGCCCTTCACCGAAGGTGAACTGCAGCTCGTCATAGACCCGCGCCTGCGGGTCGCTGGCACCCAACGTGCCGGTATTCGCGCCGTCGAACACCAACGAGATCGCCGCCGAGTCCACCCCCAGCAGCTCCACACACGCCTCACACAATCGGTCAGCCGCTGAGACGCCCCGCCGGTCACCGACCGCCGATACCAGCGATTGCTGGATCGACATCAGCCGGCCGCCCGCCGCGACGCGAGCACCGCGGTGCCCCGAAGCGGAACGCTCACCGAGCCGAACGGCAACATCACGGGCACCAGCACAGGGCTCAGTGTGCTCGCCGCTCCCGACGCACACCACGGTCAGCGGCGTTGCTACAGGCCGATCTCCGCCTGATCGGTCAGGCGTATGCGCGTGGCCGCGAACGCCCCCGGACGCGCCGCGCCGCTCGGCGCCGCCCAGAACCCCAACGTCCGCTGACCCCGCCAGTAGGCTGCCCCGGTTGGCTTGGCTGACCGGGGCAGCGATTCATTCAGTGGGTCCTGGATTACTCGGTGGGCATAGGCGGGTAGCCCAGGCCCCAGGCGGGCGCTTTGGGCCGGCACCGCGCCGCGTCGCGCCACCCGCGTAAGCGACGGCGAGCAGTGGGATACCGCGGCGGTGCTCGCCGTCCTGGAGGGGTCTATCGCACTGTAGGCGTCCGAAACTGGGTGGACGGCCGCTTGAGCAGGCGGCGGTAGGGAGTGATTTGACCCGATGTTCACGATCGAGACACACAACGACGCAGACAGCGTCGTGCTGAGGGTGAGTGGTGACGTCGACATCGCCACCGTCGACCAACTACGTCAGCGCGGGCTGGACGTCATCGCCCTGGCGGACGGCGCACCGGTGGTCATCGACGCCGCGGCGGTGACGTTTATCGACTCCAGCGGCCTCGGTGCGCTGGTCGCCCTGAACAAGGCAGCCGCGGCAGCCGGGACGCCCTTCCTCATGCGGGCGGTCCCGCCGGGCGTGGCGTCGCTGTTGCACATCACTGGCATCGACACGGTGATCACGGTTAGCAACACCCACGAACCAGGCGTGTGACCGTTCGGTCGTGTTTCTAGACCGGTGGGGGGGCTGGCATGCGGCGGACCGGCCGCGGTCCTGAGATCGTCAAGCAGCGGATCGCACCCTTGACCCGGCCCAGCTGATCGTGGACGGTAACGGTTCTTCGGGATGCCGTGTCGCCCTACGCGTTGCTGCGTAGCGGCGCGCCAAGTGCGTGCAGGTGACGAAGCGCTAGGGCATAGGAGGTGAACAGCCCGGTCTCGGTGTAGGGGATGTGGTGCTCGGCGCAGAAGGATCGTACGAGCCGTTGCGCCTGGCGCAGGTTCGGTCGCGGCATGTTGGGGAACAGGTGGTGCTCTATCTGGTAGTTGAGCCCGCCGAGCAGTTGATCGACGAACCAACCACCGCGCACGTTACGTGAGGTCAGGACCTGCTTGTGCAGGTAGTCGAGCTTCTGCGAGGCGCCAATAATCGGCATGCCCTTGTGGTTCGGCGCGAACGCGCAGCCCATGTACAGGCCGAATACCGCCTGATGGACCGCCGCGAACGCCAGCGCGGGCAACGGATCCAGCACGAGTAGCAGCGCGCCGACGTAGAGCACGCCGTGGACAGCGAGCAGTACGATCTCCACGGCGCGGTGCTTACCGTCGGCGGTACGACGCAGCCACGCGACGCTGGCGACGTGCAGGTTGACACCTTCGAGAGTGAGCAACGGAAAGAACAGCGCCGCCTGATGACGGGTTACTGCGCGGGCGACCCGGCCGGTGCGGTTCGCGGCGTGGTCGGCGGTGAACGCCAGCACCCCCTCGCCGATGTCGGGGTCGTGGTCCTCCTTGTTGGGGTTGGCGTGGTGGCGGTTGTGCTTGTCGATCCACCAGCCGATGCTCAGGCCGGTGAGCAGGTTGCCGGCGACGAGGCAGATCCACCTGTTGCCGCGGTGGGAGGCGGCGATCTGCTGATGGGCACCGTCGTGGCCGAGGAAGGCGATCTGCGTGCTGACCAGCCCGAGGCCGGCGGCGGCGAACAACTGGAACCACGATTCGCCGAGCAGGACGACACCGGCCCAGGCCGTGACGAAGGCGAGCAGCGTGGCGGCGATGCGCAGCACGTAGTGCCCATAACGGCGCTCGAGCAGGCGGGCGGCACGGACCTCCCGCGACAGGACGGAGAATGCACTGCCACGACCACGGCCGGGATCGGTCGCCGGACGGGTGAGAACGCTGGTCATGACGGCCCTCCGCGGCGCCGAAAGTCTGCAGGAACAGGGTCGTGACGAGGTCGCGCCACGGTCCAGACCCGGTTTCGCCTGCATACCCTTTCCCCCCCGCGCCGTATCGAACAGCCCGCCTTGTCCTCGTCGAGGCTGCGGTCCCCCGGCCCGCCAGAGCGGAGAAGAACGAAACCATCAGCGCCTCCCGCCGAGATGACCGCCGCGCCGGATGCCACCCGTGCGGCTGGAGTCGACCCGCCGACAGTGCGGACTGGACGTCTACGAGACACCACACAGCGTGGTCGGGGGCGCGAAGACGGGCCGGTGGTCGTAAAACGGCCCGGCACGAGACCGCGGCAGCACGCGGTGCTAGTAACGGGTTCGACGACGTTCCGGCCCTCGAACAGCGGGAGTCCGCCCACCCGCGGGCGCCGGGCATCGCACAGGGGTCAACGGTCGGCCGATTGGTCGTGCTCTGCAGCTCGCTGCCGCTCGGCGGCCGCGTCGTGGGCTGCTGCGGATCGCAGATGCGCTTGTCGGGCGTATCCCGCGAGACTTCGGCTGCCGCGGTGGCGCGGTCGACGTCGGCACGTGTGCCCTGCCGTCCCGCGGCCAAGTCTGCGTGGCGGACGCATAGCTCGTCGAGCCGCTGCTGAACCTGGCGGATGCGCCGGTGGATCTGTCCTCTGACGCGGCGCGACCGACCAGAGCTCGCTTGACGCGATGCCGGGGATCATTGCACTGAACAAGGGCTATCGGGCGTCTCAGGGAACTAGGTTGGCACCGGACCGTCGCCCCGCTAAAGTTCGGCTGGCCGGCAGCGTCCCTTCGACGCCTTGGCTCGCTGATGGCCTGCGCCCGATCAACGCTACGACACCGGCGGGGGATGAGAATCGCCTGGCAGCGGTTAGTTTTCATCTGGGGTTTTTGAAGCGGCTGAGCCTGGGCTCGGCCGCTGACCAATGGAAAAGTGCTCGGGCGGCGCGCTGCAGATGTTCACTACCGCGATGATCGGATTCTCGCTGGCGGCCGGGCTGATCGCCGCTCCTGGTGCTACCGAGCGGCGTGCCGGTCGCGGCGTGCCCAGCGGTATCCCGACCGGTCTCGCCGCGACCAGGTTCCTGTTTGCCGTCGGCGTCTATTTCGTTAGGCGCAACATCAGCCGGAGCAGCGGTAACCAGGTCGGCGTCGAGCTCGCGCTCATTCTGACGCTGGTCACCGCAATGATCCAGACAATCGTGCTGGCTATGGGTTTGGCCAGCCGGCAGGACGTCGACAACGACGCACGAGTCAGCACCCGCTTCGTCTAGGGCGGAGCTACGGACCGCCCGCCCGGCTGTCGATGTCCTTCCGCCTTGAGGCTGAGCCGTGGTGAGTGACCGTGTGGTGTGCGCCAAAAGTGGGAATGGTGCTGGTAGCCGGCGGGCGGATGACCGAGGCCAGGTTTTCATCTCTGGTGGATCGCCGCTTACCAGCCGGTGAACCGGGAGCGGGTCTAGGGAGCATTCATATGAGTACTGACCGCGCCACCGACACGGATTTCGGTAACCCTCCGGCGACTGGCGAGGATCGGGCAACCGGTGCCGGCGACGACGAGCGGGAGAACCGTCAGGAGGTCGCCGGGACCGGAGAACCGCAGCGCGACGCGCTCGGCAACGCCGACGGAGCCAGCTGATGACCACCGAACGCCAAGGCCCACGCCCAGATGATGACGACGACGCGTCCGGCGCCAGCGGACGGGATAAGTCAACCGAGTCTAAGCCGACTGCGTCGGGACACTCGACGGCAGATAGTCAAGCCCGCCGCAATCAGGAGGACGAGTCGCCGAGTTGAACCACCCGTCGGCCGCTTTGGCTGCCGGCTGCCGGGGACGCGTCACCCCGCAGGGTAGGAGGCTATTCGACCGCGCCCTGCGCGCGAGGGCGCTGGAAGGCGCTGATGTTGAAGTCCTCGAGGGCGCTGGAAGGCGCTGATGTTGAGGTCCTCGCGGGTTGGCGCCCTTCACCTGTTCGTCTCGGGTGCGACGCCATTCGGCGCCCGCGAGCAGTTCACCCAGGACAGAGCAGACGATTTGCTGAGTCTGGCGCAGGGCCTCGAGCGGGGCCGGGAACGCCTCGAGAGTTCGGTACCCCTCCGTGTTCCCAACCTTCACCACGCCGACAGCGCATCGGTGAGCGCACCGCGGATGCGGATGGTCGCAAAGGCAGAGAAGGACACCCCCACCGTCTGGTCGAACGCGCGCGCGGCCATGCCGGCCGAAACGAGTTGCAGCGCGGCGTCGAGACACAGCCCGGCTGGCTGCCTCCATCGGGGTAGCCGCATTTTTGCGGCCATCCTCGCCAGGATCGCCGGGAGGCGACGGCGCTCCGCCGGTGGTCCCCTCAGTGCCGGGTCGCTGCGGTCGGCTGGTCCGCACCCGGTAGGCGTTGGTGAGACGTTCCCGACCCGACCAGCGGGATACCACCGCGACGGCGCCGAGGTCGACGAACTCGCGCAGGGCCCGGTCGATGGTGTCTGTTGACTTCTTCCGCAGCCGGCGGGCCAGCGTGGCGCGGGAGGGCATGCGGGCGCCTGACACGTGTCCGTACCGGAGCAGGACGGCGTAGAGGCGGACGGCGCAGTCGGAGATCGGCGCGTCGAGCAGCCACTCCGGGTCGACGGCGAAGCGGTCTTCCAGGACGAGCGCGGCGTCCTCGACGGCCCGCCCGTCCGCGCGATCAGCCACAACCACGAGCGGCTGCGGCGTGCCCCCGTGGTGCCCCCGGACAGTTGCATGGACCCGTTACTTCACGTGCACTGTCACGCTCCGCCGCCAATAATCGCAACGAAAACGCGAACTCCGACGCGAGCGGATACGGCCTCGTAATGCGTAGGTCGTGGGTTCGATTCCCACAGGCGGCTCGAAGGTTCGGTGGTCTGGGTAGTGAGCGCTTTTCGGGGTCAACTGGCTTTTCGGCCACGCCTCGAATATGCCACGCGCTTTCGCGCCTGTCACGCATTCTTCAAAATTTGCGAATTCCAATGATTACTCGTCAATATCCGTCACGACCAGCGAAGCCGGCATATCCCGGGCGCCAGTACCACCGCATGCGGACGATCCTTTCAGCCTGACCGTCCTGTCAGACTTGGGGTGTAGCGCGGTTGCCGGCTCAGCACGGCCGATGCCCCTTTCGTCGCGATTCATCCGTGGCCGGTGCCGAACGGCACTGCCGGCACCGCACCACATAGTCGCGCCGCAACGGCGCCGGCCCGCGGTGAATTCCGGGGTCGGCGAATGCGTCAATGCGGCCAGCTGTGGCCGCCGCCGAAATTACTGCGTTACCTCGGCGTCGCGCTTGACCGCCGGAGCGTGTGACCGGGCCCAGCAGAGGTCAGGGTCCTGACCCGCTGCGCAGCCTCTGCGCGAATGTCGTCCTGCCGGTCCGACGGTCGGGCGCGGTCTGCGCCCCGATGCGCGGCCCCGCCCAGCGTCGCCCCGGGATCGGCGCTGACAGCACCCGGCCGCGCCGGCCGCGGGCGCCGAGCCACTGCCGGGCCGCGTCGTCGAGGGTGGGCACCTGGGATCGGCAACATCCGGTAGCCGCCCCGGGCGCGGCCGCGGCTGCGTCGGCGACGACGGCGGCGACCTCCGCGGCGTCTGTCGGCCGCACTGGTATCCGGGGGACCGGCAGAGCCGGCAGCCGCGCCGCCGTTGTGAACCAGGTGTCGAGAAGCTGGTGGAACTGCGCGGCCCGCATGATCGCCCACTCCAGCGACCCGCGGGCCACCACCGCCTCCTGCTCCAGCTTGACCCGGTAGTAGCCCAGCGGCACCTGCTCGATCCCGAGAGTCGAGACGAGGACGTGGCGGCGCGCCCCCGACCACCGCGGCGGCCTCGTTCAGCCGGCGGCTGCCCGCCACGAGAACCGTACGAGCCTGCTCGGCGGACGGGCCGGCGCTGGCGGCTGAGATATTTGAATTTCGGGCGATCAACGTCGACCGTGATTGGATTACGCGCCCTTCGACGCGCGGCTGCGGTCTCGGGTCGACACCTCGGTGATTTGCAATATCATGCGGGGACGACCGCACGCTGGCCGCTTTGTACGGCTGGAACCACCGGAGTGGCGGCAGCCTAGATCCAGGTCCGGACGTTGAGTTCTGTCAGGAACCGGGTCGATGGGTCTCTCAGGTCGAGGTCGGTCAGTTCGCGGATTCGCCTGATGCGGTACCGCAGCGTGTTGACGTGGATGTGCAGCGACTGGGCTGCGGCGTTGATGTCGCCGGCGTTCAGTAGAACTGCCCGCAGGCTGGGAACTAGTGCTCCGTCGTGAGACTTGTCGTAATCGACGAGTTCTTTGATCCTTGGGTCGAGCAGGTCCGGCCGTGCACGCAGATGCGTGAGGACGTCCTGTAAGAGGACCGGGGTTCTCAGGTCGCCTAGGGACGCTACTCCGCCGTCTCGTCGCTGGCGGACGACGTCGAGGATCCGATCAACGTCGGCTCGCGCCGCGGCGATATCGTCCAGGCGAAGCACCGCGTCGCTGATGCCGACGCAGACCGGTGAGCCCAATCGCCGCGTGAGGACGTCGGACACGCGTCGCGTCCACGAGCGCATTCCTTCCGGGGCGCGGACGTTCGGGTTGACCACGTACACCCGCTGGCCGACCGCGGCGATGAGGGCGTCTTCAGTAAACGTCGTGGCGTAGAAGTTGATGAGATCGATGGCATCCCGCGCCTGCAGGATCGTCTGGTCGGCGTCTGCGGTCGGGGCGAATCCGGCGACGCTGATCGCTGCGCCGGCCCGGAGGGTCAGTTGCAGGCCGAACGCGTCGTAGGGCGCCGGGCTGATCGGCAGCCCGATCAGCTGGCGCACGTACTCGACCTGGAACTGGGGGATCAAGCGGCTGTTGCTGATCAGCCGCGCAGCGAAATGGCTGGCGGACTCGAGAATCTCGGCGGCGTCGTCTGTGAATCCGGTGTCGCGTTCCTGCACCCAAATGAGCCCGAGGAATCGGTCGCTGGAATCGCGCATGCTTACGCATAGTCGGCGCCGGAAGTCCTCCTTGGCCTCCAAGACAGAGACGCCGCGAGCATGTATCGCTTTCTCCAGAAATCCTCTTATGCGGAGCTCCTCGAGGTGCCCCGGCGGCGGCCGACGACCGAGAATGGATAACCGTCGGATCTCGTCCGCCGACTCATCCAACGGTGAGAACGCTAACGGGCGGCCCTCTTCGTCGTCGATGCTCACTAGCCCGTTGACCAGCTGTGCGATGGTGTTGGCCAAGCCGAAGAGATCGTTCTGCGCGCCGAGCGTTTCCCTGCCGTGATCGAGGGGGGCCGAGGCCCCGGCTCGGAGCACGCTTTCCAAGATCGAATGCACGTGGGCCCACCGCGCATCCGGGTGGACCGCGACGAGTGCGATGCCCAGGTCGCCGTGCTTCTGCGTGAACTCCGCCGGCGGGGTGTCGGTCTTGACCAGGACGACCTTCACCTCGGAGTCCACGAGGGGCTTCACCAGCTCGACCACCTCATCGCCGCGGATCCCGAGTAGGAGAAGCACATCGACGCCGGCCTCCGGATGGACGATCCAATCGGCCAGATCCCGGGTGTCCAGTACGGCCGCGCGCCCCAGCCGCACGTTAGGCCCATCGGGCAGGCATAGCGGCTCGAGCAGAGGGGACAAAGCGGTCAGAACACCGGCCAGGGTGGGCCGGCCCACCAGGCTCGACCCGACATCCATGGGCACGCTCCAAGGCGACTAGCCACCGACGGGCGTTATCCGACTCTACAACTGCCGCGCGTCGAGGTTGTGGTCCAGGACAACGCGGCATGGGGCTGGGATTGCTAGCGTGCCGGTAACGTCGCTTCCCCGCCGGCCGGTGTCAACACAGGTCACGCTGCGTCGTGCGGCTTTGCCTCAGCCCGCGGTGGGCGAAGAGGACCACGGATCTCTCTGAGAGGACGGACAGATCTCCATGTCGAAGTGTGTGGCTGCGGTGTTTCAAAGCCTGGGACGGCGTCGTCCGACCTCGACGCGGTGGGCCTGCGTGATGGCAGGCGCTGCTGTCGTCCTCGGCGTGGCTGCGTGCAGCAGTAGTAGTGGCGGCTCGTCGTCGGCGTCGTCTGGATCGTCCGGCTCGTCGGCGTCATCCGCGTCGTCGGCGTCGTCTTCGTCGTCCGGTTCGTCGGCGTCATCGGCGGGCGGCAGCGGGACGTTCACGGTGCCACAGCAGCAGGGCACCGCGCTTCCGTATGTGGCGACCAGCAGCGCGGGTCAGCTGGAGGGCATCCTGCCTGCGTTGGCGCTGGCCGAAGGTCCCGCGATGGGTGGCGCGACAAAGAACGTGACCACGTCGTTCGAGTCCTCGCTCCTTGGCCTGAAGCGCAAGATCTACGCCTGGGTGCCCGGCGCGGACGTGACCGCCGAGCGGCTGAAGAGCTTCGACTTCGCCACCACCCTGAGGGACAGCTACACCTTCGAGGCTCCGGCCGGCGGCGTCACCATCGGCAACTCGATGATGGACCTGTGTGGCCACTCCGTGGGCGTGGTGGCCGCATCGAGCCCGGTCGCGGTGCTCCAAACCCAGTCCGGCGCCTGTACAAAGGCGGGCAAGAAGCCGATCAACGTGCAAACCTTCGCCGACTACGCGACCGCCGGTCTGGCCGCGAAGAGCCACCGGGTCGACGTGGCCGTCCTGTCCACCAGCACCGTCGGTTACCAGATCAAGACGGACCCCGGGGTGTGGAAGGAAACCGGCCCGAAGTTCGACTACGTCATCATCGGCGACGCCACTCCCAAGGGCAACGGCATGGCGCAGAAGCTGGCCGACGCAGTGAACAAGCTGATCGCTGACGGGACCTACGCCAAGATCCTCGCGCAGTACGGCGCCTCGGACCTCGCCATCAAAAAGTCGGTGGTCAACCCCACCCCGGAGAGCTGATCCCCTGTGACGGAGCTCGTCTCAGAGACGCAGTGGCGACTGCAGTCGCGAGCGATCGCGGCACTGCCCATCGGCCGCAGGGTGAACCTCACCCGCGCGGTCGCAGCCACGCTCGCGCTCCTGTTCGTGGTCTTCGTCCTGCAAGGCCTGGCGCGCAACCACAACTTCGACTGGGCGGTGGTCCGCCACTACTTTTTCGCATCCTCCGTGCTGGACGGCATCAAGCGCACTCTCTCCCTGACCGTCATCTCAATGGCGATCGCGATCGTCGTCGCTGTCGTGCTGGCCAACATGAGGTTGTCGCACAACGCGGTGCTTCGAGGCATCGCAGGGGTCTACGTTTGGTTCTTCCGGTCCGTGCCGCTGCTTGTCTTGCTGATCTTGGGCTTCAACTTTTCGATCATCTACCCGACGCTGGGCCTGGGAATCCCGTTCGGGCGTCAGCTGTTCTCGGTCTCGCTGGCGCACCTGCTCACCGCGTATTGGACGGCCGTCCTGTCCTTCGGCCTGCAACAGGCCGCGTACACCTCCGAGACGATCAGGGCATCGATCCTCGCCGTCCCGAACGGGCAGCGGGAGGCCGCGAGAGCGTTGGGCATGACCCCTGCCCGTTCGTTTGTCCGCATCATCTTCCCGCAGGCGATGAAAATCGCCATCCCGCCGATCGGCAACGACACCATCAACCTGCTGAAGGGAACGGCGCTGGTGGCGTTCATCGCGGTCCCCGATCTGCTCTACTCGGTGCAGACCATTTACAACCGGACCTACCAGGTGGTGCCGCTTCTGATGGTCGCCTGCATCTGGTACATGATCTTCGTGAGCATTCTCTCAGTTTTTCAACATTTCCTGGAGAAGAAGCTGCACCGGGGTCGCCAGGTCAGCAACCGACCGTTACGGACACGCAGGGCATAGCCGTGGCGATACCAGTTATCAGCGCCGTCGATGTGTCCAAATCGTTCGGCACGCACAAGGTTCTCGACAACGTATCGCTGGACGTGTCCCGAGGTGAGGTCGTCTGCATGCTCGGCCGGTCGGGAAGTGGCAAGACGACGTTGTTGCGATGTTTGAACATGCTCGAGCGGCCGGATTCGGGGGCGGTCTTCCTCAACGGCGAGCTAATGGGTTTCCTGCAAAAGGGTGGACGTCTGCACGAGCTCGCCGCCCGCGCTGAGGCGCGCCAGCGGCGGCGACTCGGCATGGTGTTTCAGCAGTTCAACCTGTTCCCGCACATGACCGCCGCGGAGAACATTTACGAAGCGCCCGTTCACGTCCTCGGCCGCGATAAGGCCGAGGCCCTCGAGCAGGCGCACGCACTCCTGGCCCGGGTGGGCCTTAAGGACAAGGCGGCCGCGTTCCCCGAAGCGCTGTCTGGCGGCCAGCAGCAACGCGTCGCCATCGCCCGGGCGCTGGCCATGGGGCCCGAGGCGCTCCTCTTCGATGAGCCCACGTCTGCGTTGGACCCGGAGATGGTAAGCGAAGTCCTGCAGGTTATTCGGTCGCTGGTCGAGGAGGGCCGGACGATCGTCATCGTGACCCATGAGATCGGATTCGCGCGGGAGGTGTGCGACCGATTCGTCTTCATGGAGAGCGGACGCATCGTCGAGGAAGGGTCACCCGACGTTCTTATCAGCGGCGGGTATCACTCCGCGACGCAGGAATTCATGTCCAAGGTCCTGTAGGCAGAGGCAGATGTGGATCGCCGGGATGGAGCGGACTGGCGCCCTGTCCCGCAGGCATACGGCGCCAGTCGGTGCTACCGCGATTCCAACAGCCTTAAAGAAGGGTTTCACATGTCCACTGGTACGCCCATTCGGGTCGGCATCGTCGGGGCAGGCGTCAGCGGCATTACCGCGCTTCGCGCGCTACGCAGGCAAGGATTCGCGGCGACCGCCTTCGAACGCCGACCGACCTTCGCAGGCCTCTGGAACTCGGGCTACGACTCCCTCCACCTGTTCACCTCAAAAACCATGGCAAGCCTGCCCGACTACCCGATGCCGGACGATTACCCACTGTTCCCCAGCCGCGACCAGTTCCGGCGCTACATCTGCGACTTCGTCCGCGACGAAGGGCTGTCCGACCACATCCGACTGAAGACCGAAATCACCCGCATGGACGCCGTGGACGGCGGCCGCAACGGATGGCAGGTCAAGTTGGACTCGGGGGAACAGCAGCACTTCGACGCCATGGTGCTCGCCAACGGACACCTGTACAGGCCGGCTCCGAGACCCGACTATCCCGGCGACTTCGCCGGCCTCCAATTACATACCAGCGAGTACCGGAACGCCACTCAGGTCCAGGGCGACACCGTGCTCGTGGTGGGCTCGGGAACGTCGGCGACGGACGTCGCGACCGACGGCGTCGCAGCGAATAAGACCGTTCTCATGTCAGTGCGCTCGCCGCGCTACTTCATTCCCACCTCGGTCGGCAGCCGTACCCGCATGGATATCGCCATCCCGAGATTTGTACCTCGGTTTGTGCAGAATGCGCTTGATTACGCGTTGCTCACCGTGACGACAGGACGACCGGAACCGTTGGGAATGCCGAAGCCACCCGGCGGCATGACCAAGACCAAGCTGACCATGTCTAGTCTGGTGCCGTACTGGATCCAGCGCGGCCGCATCCGTATCGTTCCCGAGATCGCCTCCTTCGCCGGCACGGACGTCACGTTCAAGGACGGATCGTCCGCCAACGTCGGGACGATCGTGTGGGCCAACGGATACGAGGCCGAGATCCCGTTCCTCGAGGACGGAACGATCTCCTGGATCGGCGGCATGCCCGCCCGCGTCGTCGGCGGTCTGCTATCACCGGATGCACCGAACCTGTACTACAACGGTTGGGTCTCGGCTATCGGGTCGTCCTCGCAGTTGTACAGCAGCAGTGCCGACATCATCGCCAAGATGATCTTGGCCCAGGAACGGATCGACGGCTCGCTCTACGAGCGAGTCTTCAGCGACCAACAGCCGTCGGGCCAACTTCGCTTCGACCTCATCGAGTGGCGCGACATCCTGGTCGCTGCCGACAGACGCCTGTCGGCCGTGCTCAGGGTTGCGCCAGCCCGCCGCCGAGGCCTCGCCGAGCGCTACCCCTGGGCCCGCCGCCGACTCAGCGTCTTTTAGCAACCCAGACGGCGGTGTCGACGCAGCATCCGAGCCGCATCCGCCCCACAGGAGCGTCACAACCCGACGACGGGCGAGCAACAAGACGACCGGCGGGGGTCGCTCAGGACAGGCCGCATGCCTTAAGGTCCATTGCCGGGAAGCCTGTGCCGACGATCCTGATCGTCGGCACGGCATCCGATAGGCACTCTAGGTCCGTCGCTCTCGGGCACTCGGGAGCCGCGCTGCCGACGCCCAGAGATGAGTCGATAGCCTCCCCCGATTTGCGTCGGTAGCCTTGGTCAGGCGATCCGGCGAACGGTGAAGGGTTGCCGGTCGAATGCGTCGGGATGCAGAGCTGTCGCAATCGCCTCGACGCCCTCGATGAGTCTGGGGCCGGGGCGTACTACGAGACCGTCGGCGTCTATCGCCCACACCGGCAATCCAGGTAGCCGCTCGGCCACGGCCACGGCCTGTGAAGCGGCCCTCTCAAGATCGAAGCCGCACGGTGAAACGATCACCAGATCGGGACCGGCGTCAACGATGTCGTCCCAACTTCGTTGGCGCGAGTGTTCGCCGGCGTCCGATGCAACCGGCTGCCCGCCGGCGGCGATGATGAGGTCCGGCACCCAGTGCCCACCGGTGAACGGCGGATCAACCCATTCCAGCACCGCCACGCGAGGACGTCGTCGGCCGGCGACGCGCGAGGCAGCCGCGTCAAGACGCCCCCGCAGTCCGGCCACGAGTTCCTCGGCGCGCCGCTCCACGCCCAGCCGCCTTCCGACGGTCTTGATCGATTCAAGGACGTCGTCGAGAGTGCGGGGATCGAGGGAGATTACGTCGGCGCGGCAGCCGAGGTAGTCGAGGGCATCCTCGACGTCACCGGTCGGCAGTGCGCAGACGCGGCACAGATCCTGGGTGAGGATGACATCTGGCGCGATCTCAGCGAGCGCTCCCGCATCGAGGGTGTAGAGATCTGCGCCTGCGGCCAACTGCTCGCGTACGTAGCGATCGATCTCGCCGGGCGTCATCCTCGAGGTGTCGCGGCCCCCCACGACAACCCGTTTATTCAGGCGCGCCCGGGGAGGCTCGTTGCACTCGAACGTCACGCCGACAAGGTCATCGTCGAGGCCCAGCGCGTAGACGATCTCAGTTGCCGACGGCAGCATCGACACAATCCGCACAGGACGACCCTAGGAGACCTCGGCTGCTCGCTCGCCGGTCAGGTGCCCGCTGCACCCTGACAACCGCTTCGCCGGCGCTGGCAGATAGCCGTGTCGCACCCAATAAAGGCAACAGCAGGCACTTCTGGAGCGGGCGTCCGTTTCGGCAAGCGCCCACCCGAGGCAGACGGCGTCGCTGCGGGTAGGCCGCAGCAGACCGCGAATGCCACAGACCCAGCGCTCTGCCGAACATAGAGAAGCGGATCCGTCACCCGCTGATCCCGCACGCCGAACCGTCATTCTCACCCAATAAGTCGCCGCGGTGTCGACGCGTAAATGAGCCACTACGCAGTCCCGCAGGGATTCCTCCCCGCGAGACGTCCTGCTCGGCCCGGGGTGGCAAACCTGGACTTCGTGGAGCTAGCGGGCTCGGCGTCGTGGCGGTTCGCCTCGGGCGTGGACGAGACACCGGTGTCGGCGCTTTTCGTCCGGGACGCATTACAGCTGACCGTGCCGCCCGGCCCCGACAACCCGCCGCCCCTGGAGGACCGGTCGCCCCACGTCGCGGCCGAAATCGACGCCGCGGGTCGTGAGCTCGCCGGCGGCGCCTGGCTGGACTCCTGGCGCGCGATCATTGCCCATGCGATGGCTGGTCATCGCGGCGCACCGCCCGAAATCGACCAATCGAGCTGGCTGCGCCAGTGGGCCGCGGACCGCGCTGCCGTGCTCGGCCCGCCGGAGTTCGCCTCGCTGTCCAAGCTTGCTGCGTTGCAGCGGTCGGTGCGCGACACCCTCGACGCCGGGCTGGCCTGGGTCGACGCGCGCCTCCACCCGTGGCGCGAGCCAACCGGTGGGGCCATCACCTCGTTCGATTACGAGCTTATCCGGCATACCGTTGCGCGGGTCGCTCATCGACGCCAGGTCCGTGCGGCGGCGCTGTCGGCCTGCGCCGTCCTGCTCCCGGTGGCGGGCCGATGGTGGCACCGCGTCAAGCCTGCCGCGGTGGTCTGCTCGATCGCCGCTGCTACCAGCCCGAACACCGCCCAAGGCCTGCTGAAGGACGCCTTCGAGTCCGGGTCGGCCGCCTGACCCCCACCGGCGGTCAGTGGTCCGCAGGCGGCACAGGGCTGGCGCGGAAGTTCAGCCAAGCCCCCCGCGCGCGGGTCGTCCCAACGCTGTAGGAACTCAAGATCGGGGGTTAGCCAGCGGTCGCCCTTGGGTCCGTTGCTAACCGTCTGATCTGGTGCGCGTCGCGCGGCTTTGGATCGGGCTCATATCGGATGCTCCCGAACTGTGCACGCAGATTTATCGCGATGATCGGTTGGGGCCACCGAACGTCTCGGCTACCCGCCCAAACCGGTGATTGCTGTTCTGCTGTCGGCGTGGCGCCGGCGCGTGAGGACGCCGGCTCGGCCGGCAAAGCCAATAGCGAACATGGCCAGCCCGGCGACGACGGCTTGCCAGGGCAGCGCTGCAACGAGCACCAGGCAGCCGGCCATGCCGAGGACGTTGAACGCACGCGGCCAGCGGCGCTGTTCGTGTGGCTGGGTGGCCGCGGCGGCGTTGGCGATCGCGTAGTAGACGAGTACGCCGAAGGAGGAGAAGCCGATGACGCTGCGCAGGTCGACGGTGAGCAGGAGCACGCTCACCACGACGGCCAAAGCGGTTTCGGCGTGGTGGGGTACCCGGTAGCGCGGATGAACCGCCGCCAGCCAGCCGGGCAGGTCGCGGTGGCGGGCCATCGCCAGGCTGGTGCGGGCGATGCCGGCGATGAGGGCGAGCAGGGCTCCGAGGCTGGCGACCGCGCCACCGAGGCGCACCACTGGCGCCAGGGTGCCGACGCCGGATGCGTGTGCGGCCTCGGCCAGTGGGGCCGTCGCGGCGGCCAGTCGGTGCGGGCCTGCGGCCAGCAGGGCGGTGACGCCGACGATGACGTACACCCCGACGGTGATGGCAAGTGCGACCGGGATGGCGCGGGGAATGGTGCGGGCCGGGTCGCGGACCTCCTCGCCGAGGGTGGCGATGCGCGCGTAGCCGGCGAAGGCGAAGAACAGCAGTCCGGCGGCCTGCAGTACGCCGTACGCGCCGCCGCTGCCCAACGCTGACCAGCCGCCCAGGTTCC